>DAHUZT010000045.1 GCA_027315005.1 Acidimicrobiaceae bacterium
TGAACCTTTTCGATGGCGACTCGAAGATCCGAGAAGCCTTGAAGTCAGGGCACTCAATGACTCCTTGTGGATTCGGGTCCTGGATGTTCCCGCTGCCCTCACCTCTCGACGGTACAGGTCGGAAGGAAACCTGGTGTTCGAGGTCGAACCCGCGCCAACGTGGCTGAGTGCGGACGGACAACCGGAGCCAGACCCCGCTGCCGGGCGTTGGGTTCTCGAGGCGGGGTGCACTGGATCGAGCTGCCGGCGGGCTTCGGCCAGCGAGCCGAGTGAACTGCGATTGGGTGTCGCGGACCTCGGCTCGGCACTTCTTGGCGGACAAGACTTGGTCTCACGTTCCGCAGCGGGCCGGGTGCAGCAACTAGTTCCTGGTGCCCTGCTCAGGGCAGACACCCTCTTCGAGACGCGCCCACTCCCATTCTCGTCGACCGGATTCTGAGCAGCCCAAGCTTGTTCCCTGTTCCGAGGACGCCCAAACTGAGCCCGGCGAGGAACCCCGAGCTCAATGCACTGGATCAGCGCTTGGCAAGCTCGGCCAGCAACGCTCGCGTCCTGTTGCGGGATTGGGAACGATCTGCTCCGACCACAAAGGGCGCTGCCCACACGTCGGTCGCCCCGGCATCGAAGAGTCGCCCGATCTGCCGTTCGACCTCGGCCTCGTCGCCAACGATCGCGGCTTCGGCTGGTGACTCGACACCGCCATGCTCGAGGATTCGCTGATAGTTCGGCAAGGTTCCGTATGCCGAGAACTGTTCTGCGGCTGCGGTGCGTGCTTCCACTATGTCGTCGTGGACCGCGACTGGTAGCCCCACGACGATCCGAGGCGCCGGTCGTCCCGACCGGGAAGCTGCTCGCGTGATGCGAGGAGCCACATGGGACGACACAGCCTGTGCGTTGGCCATCCAGAGGATGGTGCCATCTGCATGTTCCCCAGCTACCCGTAGAAGGATCGGTCCGAGTGCGGCCACCAACACCGGGATCTCCCCGCCCAACAGGGGTCCGAGCGTTGCAAGGTAACTCTCAATGTGCTGGCCAACATGTTCGTAGGAGAACCCAAGGCGCTCGACCACCATCTGGTGGGACGGTCCGATTCCGAGGGTTGCCGGACGCCCGATCGCCGACGCCACAGCCTTCAGGCGACTGGCCTGCAGAGCAGGGTGGCAGGTGTAGGTCTGCAGCACCGAGGTGCCAAGCTCGATCGAGTTCGTGGCCCTTCCTGCCAGGGCCATTTGGACCAGTGGATCGCCCCCAGTGGCCCCGGCAAACCAGAGGCTGGAGAACCCTTCGGACTCCGCCTGCTTCGCCTGCTCGATCGCCCGATCGGCGGTGCTGGATCCCCCACTAAGACCGATTCGCATGGTCGGGGAGCCTATCGACCCTTCCGTTCGCCCACATGCTTCGGCCGCTGCCAGCCCTGGCTGCGCTCGACCCGTCCGCACCTGCCACCACGAGTGCCAGTCGACCAGGAAAGGACGCGACCCTGGCGCTCATCGCAGCCTTCACTCGATACGCTCGTGAGCATCGATCTGGAAGCCCGGAGGGAGATGGATGCCTCGAACGATGACCGAAACCACCGGGGTGTCGTCCAAGAAGGCCGGGGGCTCTCTCGCGATTCGGCACTTCGATGTGCTCATCGTGGGGGCGGGCATTTCCGGTATCGGCGCCGCCTGCCACCTCGGTGTTCAATGCCCCGACAAAACTTTCGTGCTGCTCGAGGCCCAGGAGACGTACGGGGGGACGTGGTGGACCCACAGGTACCCCGGGGTCCGATCCGACAGCGACCTGTTCACCTTCGGTTACCGGTTTAAACCATGGCTCGGAGCGCCGATCGCCTCGGCAGAGGAGATCCTCAAATACCTCGGCGAGGTGATCGAGGAGAACAACCTCGCAACGCGTATTCGCTACAGACACCGAATTGATTCCGCCTCATGGTCGAGTGACCTGCGTCGGTGGACGCTCGATGTAACCCGGATCGACACGGGCGAAGAGTTGACCTTCACCTCCGACTTCTTGTGGGTGTGCGGTGGCTACTACCGCCACCAGGAGGGCTACACACCCGATTGGGAGGGATTCGAGAACTACCAAGGAACCGTCATCCACCCGCAGCGGTGGCCAGAGGGCCTGGACTACGCCGACAAGCGCATTGTCGTCATTGGGTCGGGAGCGACGGCCGCAACCCTCATCCCAGCAATAGCCGAGCAAGCGAAGCACGTCACCATGCTGCAACGGTCGCCAACGTTCTACTTCGTTCGGCCGAACGTGAACGAACTGGCCGAGACTTTGCGCGAACTCGACATACCCCATGAGTGGACCCACGAGATCGTCAGACGAAAAATCGCTCAGGACATGGATGCCATCACGAAGATGTCCTTCGAACAACCTGACTTTCTCCGCGAAATGCTGCTCGAGTCGGTGAGACCGCTACTGCCCGAAGGTTTCGACGTCGAGCGGCACTTCAGCCCTTCCTACCGTCCTTGGCAGCAACGGATCGCCGTGCTTCCCGAGGGCGATCTGTTCTCCTGGGTCAGAGCAGGGAAGGTCTCCGTCATCACCGATCAGATCGAACGATTCAGCGAGCACGGCATCATGCTTGCCTCCGGAGAGTTCCTCAAGACAGACATGGTGATCACTGCAACCGGCTTCGACATGAACGTGCTCGGTGACATCGACTTCTCGGTCGACGGCGAGGCGGTCGATTTCTCAGACGTGGTGACTTATCGGGGAATCATGTTCACCGGCGTACCAAACCTCGCGTATGTCTTCGGGTACTTCCGGTCTAGCTGGACTTTGCGAGCCGACTTGATCAGCGACTTCGTGTGTCGCCTACTCCGGCACCTCGAGACGCTAGGCGCCACGATGGTGACTCCAGCCCTTCGACCTGAGGACTCGACGATGACGCTCGGACCTTGGGTCGATCCCGAGAACTTCAACCCCGGATACTTGGCCCGCTCTTTGCACCTCCTGCCGAGGCAAGGGGACCGCGATCCCTGGCGGCTGCTGCACGAATATTCCGTCGAAAAAGAGGTCCTTCCCGCCGCCGACCTCGACGACGGAACCCTCGTTTTCAAGTAGCTCGAGCGGACCAGGGATCGAGCCCTCGTCGTAGCAGCGCGCCGCACGCTACTGAAACCCCGTCGGGAAGCCGCGCCGGCCGAGCACCATGGCCGAGCGGCGACCCGACTACGATGCGTGAGACAGAGGAACCCGGTTTGGATTCCGGGCCGATCACCGACGGAGTCACATGACGACGAACCCGGTCAGCGAGTGGGCGACGGACTTCGATGTCCTGGACCCTGCTTATGTGAAGGATCCCTTCCCGATCTGGGACCAGTTGCGGTCGAGTTGTCCGATTGCCCACACGACCCGCCGAGGTCGGACCTGGTTGCCGACCCGCTACGAGGACGTGAACTCCATCGCCCACGACATCGCGCACTTCAGCTCGAGTGACGTGGGTGTCATTCCGTTCCAACCCCCCGACGGGGAGGAGATCGACGAGAGCGAGGATCCTCTCGAATACGGGTTGCCGCCAATCTCGGCCGACCCGCCCCTGCACACGTGGACCCGACGGTTGATCCTCCCATGGTTCTCCCATCGGCGCGTTTCCAGCTACATCCCGATGACCAGGAGCATCTGCGAGATGCTGCTCAGTCGCTTCTCGTCCTCGGGCCATGCTGACGCGGCGGTCGACTACGCCCAGCAGATCCCGGTTCGGGTGATCGCCCACATCCTCGGAGTCCCCGAAGAGATGTCGGACACCTTCACCGGGTGGGTTCGCGACGTCCTCGAATTCGCAGAGAACCCCGAGAAGCGCAGCGACACCAACGGGGCACTAGTCCAGTTCTTCCTTGACCAGCTCGAATTGCGCAAGAAGGAACCGGGCGATGACTTGATCTCGTCGCTTCTCCAAACCGAGATCGAGGGTGAGCCAGTGGGAGACGGCATCATCCTGGGCATGTTGGTGCTCCTGCTCATTGCCGGCGTGGACACCACGTGGAGCTCGATCGGCTCCTCCCTCTGGCACCTGGCGACCAACCCCGAAGACCGGAAGCGTTTGGTCACCGAGCCCGAGATCATGCCCCTCGCGATCGAGGAGCTGCTTCGGGCCTACTCACCAGTGACCATGGCCCGAGTCGTGACTGAAGACGTCAAGTACCAAGGATGCCCCATGCAGGCCGGGGACAAGGTACTTCTCAGCTTCTCGGCGGCGAACCGGGACCCCGAGGCGTTTGAGGAGCCGGAAACCGTCGACCTTGGCCGAAAGCACAATCGCCACCTCGCATTCGGGGCGGGGATCCATCGATGCGCAGGTTCAAACCTCGCGCGCATGGAGCTCCAAGTGGCCGTGGAAGAGTGGCTGAAGGTGATTCCCGAGTTCCGGCTCTCCAACCCAGACGAGGTGACCTGGGCCGGCGGCCAGGTCCGGGGACCGCGCATCTTGCCCGTAAAGTTCTGACCGGCCCCTACCCCGGATCATTCATGCGAATCCGCGTCAACCCTGACAAGTGCCAAGGTCACTCCCGATGCATCGGACTGGCCCCGGATCTGTTCGATGTCGACGACTACGGCCTGTCTTCAGTCAAGGTCGACATCGTACCCGAGCATCTCAAGCAAGCGGCCAGGCTCGCCGTCGACAATTGCCCGGAGTACGCGATCGAGATCGTCGAGGAGTAACCGCCCCGGCGCTGATCCCGGCTCAGCGGGGTAGGTGGCGGTCCGAGATGATCCGCAGCTGGATCTCCGAGGTCCCTTCGAAGATCTTGGTCAGCCGCGCGTCGCGCCAGTACCGCTCGATCGGCAGATCGGTGGTGTAGCCGGCTCCTCCGTGGATCTGCAGCGCTTCGCTCGTCACCCGCTCCGCCATCTCACTGGCCAGGTACTTCACCATCGAAGCCTGGGCATCGACCTGGCGCCCAGCCTCTGCATCGGCGGCAACCTGGTACATGAGGGCTCGGCACGACTCGATCTCCGCGGCCATCTTGGCAATCTTGAATCGGATGGCCTGAAACTCCCCGATGGGTCGATCGAACTGCCGACGCTGCTGAACGTAACCAATCGAGTCTTCGAGTGCCCCTCTTGCCAGCCCGATACTCCGGGCGGCGGTGTGGACTCGAGCACTGGAAAGCCCTCGGCTGACATTCCTGAACCCCGAGTTCGAATCACCGCCAGGTCGTTCCTGCCCTAGCAAGGCGTCACCGGGCACTCGGAGATCGGTAAACGAGAGCTCCCAGGTCTTCCAGCCGTGATAGCCGATCTTGCGGATCGGGTTGCCGCTGATCCCCGGGGGGAAGGCGTCGCGCTCTTTGGGGACGTAGAAGTTTCGGATCCCGGCGTGCCGGTTCGTCGGGTCGAAGGGGGTCGTCCGAGCCACGACGATCAAGAAGTCCGCCTGGTCGGCGAACGTGCACCACATCTTCTGGCCGTTGATCAGCCAGTCGTCACCGTCTCGCTCGGCCCTCGTCCGGATCGAGGCGATGTCCGAGCCGGCATCGGGTTCCGATAGGGCAAACGCGCCGAGCCACTCGCCGCGAGCCACCTTGGGCAACAGCTCCTCCCGTTGCGCCTCGCTGAACCCGCCACCGAGCCCGTTGCCCCTGGCAATGATGCTGGCCACGCTCATCCACGCGCGGGCCAGCTCCTCGGTCACCAGGCAGTACTCGAACAGGCCGAGCCCGAGGCCCCCGTAGTGCTCCGGGATGAGGATCCCGAAGAACCCCATCGCCGCCATCTGGGTCCGGATCCGCTCCGGGATGAGGCCCTGGACCGGGTCCAGCTCATTGGCCGCCGGCAGCACCTCTCGCATGGCGAACTCGCGGGCCAGGTCCCGAATGGCAAGTCGCTCCTCAGTGGCATAAGCCGCCGGGATCGACGAGGGAGCGGCAGGCAGCAGTTCCACGGTCGCCCTATCGTAGGACAATCCGTCGCAGGGAAACCGAGGAGCTGGCACGCGACATGCATGCCGACCAGGAAATCCAGATGAACACCGTCCCTTGTCGACACGGCGTCGGATTTCTCGGACTGCGAGCGCTCCAGCGGCCAACCGTGGCGAGACGACGACGATGAGCGATTTCGACCCGAGCGCCTTTGCGCTCGCGAGGCGTGGCCACCTTTACGAGGACTTCGAGGTCGGCCTGAGGTTCGAGCACCACTGGGGACGGACCGTCACGGCCGGGGACAACTCCCTGTTCACCACGGCCACCTGCCATTGGAGCCCGATGTACCTCAACGCCGAGTTCGCCCGCGCCCACGACCATCCCGACGTCGTGGTCAACCCGATGCTGGTCCTCTGCACCGTAGTGGGGTTGTCAGTCGAGGATCTGAGCGAGGCCGGTGGGCCCTTCCTCGGCCTGGAGCAGTGTCGGTTCCACCGATCCGTCTACCCGGGCGACACGCTGACGGCCACCTCCGAAGTGGTGGCCAAGCGACCCTCCCAGAGTCGCCCCGGGATGGGCACCGTCACTTGGCGAACCGAGGGGAGAAACCAGCACGGCGACGTCGTCGTCGATTACACCCGTACCAATCTCGTCGCGATGCGAGCTGGCCGAACGTGAGCGAACCCGCCCGGCTGACCGGCGATGCCACGTACTTTGAGGACTTCGAGGTTGGCAGTCGCGTTCGACACGCCCGGGCAGCCACGATAGGAGAGGTCGAGGGGGCGATTCTGGCGAAACTGGTGATGAACACCGCGCAGGCCCACTGGAACGAGCACTACCTCAGCGGATCGCCGCTGGGCTCGGGTCGGGTCGTGTTCGGTTTGCTCACCGCTTCGGTGACAATCGGGCTCGCAAGCCAAGACACCGCGGAGAATGCCCTAGGTGAGCTCGGCCTGGACAACCTCCGGTTCCGGGCCCCCGTGCACCATGGCGACTCGATCTCGGCCTACAGCGAGGTCCTGGCAGTGGGGCCGGCAGACCGGGACGACGCCGGCGTCGTGACGTTCCGCCACTGGGGGGTCAACCAGGACGCGATTGTGGTGTTCGAAGGCGAGCGGTCGGTGCTGATCAAACGGCGGAGCCACTGGGGGATCCGATGAGCGCAAACGCGGACGACCACCGGTCGCTCCACAAGTCTGCCGCCCCCATGTCCAGCGAACCGACCGGGCCCCTTCGCGGCGTCCGGGTGGTGGACCTCACCCAGGCCCTGGCGGGTCCCTTCTGCACCATGCTCCTCGGCGACCTCGGGGCCGACGTGATCAAGGTCGAACCCCCGCAAGGCGACATCCCCCGATTCGGGGGGCCGTTCATGGAAGAAGACTCCGAACGGGCATTCGGCGGCTACTTCGCCAGCATCAACCGCAACAAGCGGGGGATCGTGCTCAACCTGGCCGAGGAGCATGACCGGACGATCCTGCTCGAACTGGTCGACCGTTCCGATGTCCTGGTGGAGAACTACCGGGTCGGGGTGATGGACCGCTTCGGGCTCTCCTACGAGCGGCTCCACGAGCGCAACCCCAGGCTCGTCTACGCGGCCATCCGCGGATTCGGTGACCCGCGCACCGGAGCGAGCCCGTACGCCGAGTGGCCCTCCTACGACGTCGTGGCCCAGGCGATGAGTGGCGCCGTCTCCATGACCGGGACCGCCGACGGTCAGATGGTGCGTATAGGGCCCAGCATCGGCGACCTCTATCCGGCCACGGTCGCCGCCCTCGGCATCGTTGCCGCCGTGCACCACGCCCGGGCCACCGGAGAAGGGCAGTTCATGGACCTGGGGCTCTACGACGCACTGGTCGCCCTGTGCGAGGCCGCCGTCTACCGGTACTCGTATGCCGGTTTCGTCACCGAACCGCTCGGCAACAGCCACCCTCAGCTCTCGCCCTTCGACCTCTACCCCACTGCCGACGGGCTCTGTGCCATTGCGGCACCGACCCCGAACCACTGGCAGCGGCTGTGCGAGGTCATCGGGCGGCCGGACCTCATCGACGACGATCGGACCAGGACCAATCGTGAGCGGGTCGCCAACGCCGGGTTCGTGCGTGCGGTCATGTCCGAGTGGACCTCCGCTCGCACCACCGGAAAAGTGCTCGAGGAGCTTGGCGGCACGGTCCCCGTCGGCCCTGTTCATCGAGCGCCTGATCTCTTTGCTGACCCGCACCTGCAGGCGCGTCGGATGTTCGTTGCCGTCGAGCACCCAGGGAGCGCTCGCCCGGGCGTCTTTCCGGCGCCGCCGATCCACTACAGCGCGACCCCGTCCTCCGTCCACCGACGCGCGCCGAAGCTCGGCGAGCACACTGAAGAGGTCCTGGCCGAACTGGAAGGGAGGGACCGATGAGTAGGCCGTTCCGGCTCCGCCGTTCGGAGCTCTCGACCCCGGGCACGAGCGAACGGATGATGGCGAAGGCGGCGCAGAGCGACGCCGATCTCGTGTTCTAGGACCTCGAGGACGCGGTGGCCCCGGCCGAGAAGCCCGGAGCCCGACCGTTGATCGTGCAGGCGCTGACCGGGCTGGACTGGGGCACCAAGACCAGGGCGGTTCGGGTGAACGGCACCCACACCCCCTGGTGCCATGACGACGTGGTCGAGGTGGTGACCGGCGCCGAGGGGGCGCTCGACCTGTTGATCGTGCCCAAGGTGAAGGCGCCACGCGACGTTTGGTTCGTCGAGACGCTCCTCGACCAGCTGGAGGCCAAGTTGGGCCTTCGAGCCGGAGGCATCGGGATCGAGGTCTTGATCGAGGAGACGGAGGCCTTGGCCCGGGTGGAGGAGATCGCCGGGTGTTCGAGCCGACTGGAGGCCCTGATCCTCGGGGTAGGTGACCTCTCGGCCTCCCAAGGGATCCGGACCGGGCACATCGGCGACGCGGCGGATCGGTACCCCGGCGACATGTGGCACTACGCCAGGAACCGGATGATCGTGGCGGCGAGGGCCAACGGCCTCGATGCCATCGACGGGCCATTCGCCAACTTCCGCAACGACGCCGCCTATCGCCGGGAGGCGACCTGGGCGTCCACGCTCGGGGCCGTCGGCAAGTGGGCCATCCACCCGAGCCAGGTCCCCATCGCCAACGAAGTGTTCTCACCGACCGCCGAGGAGACCGAGCGGGCTCGCGCTGTCGTCGACGCGGTCACCAGTGCCGAAAACGCCGGAGAGGGCGCCGCCAACCTCGGCGGGGTCATGATCGACGCCGCGACCGCTCGGATCTTCGCCGCCGTGCTCGATCGGGCCGACCGGATCGCTGCGCTGGGGGATTCGACGGGCACCGAAACCCCGGACTGAGCCAGCCGACGCACCAGTTGGTCACCAACCGGTTCAGCCCTGGGCCGCCTCCATCAGCGGACGGACGTTGTCGAGACCTTCGAGAGCGTCCACGAGCTCGGCGATGCGGGCCGCGGCCCGCCGCCCGGCAACCGGAACGGCAAGGGCCACGAATTTCCCGTGCAGTCGCCGGGACTGGGCTGGCAGGTCGGTCTCCGGCACGGCCACGTCGTGGGCGCCGTGGAGCAGCCGCCCGTCTCTCGTCTTCACCTCGACGGGGGTCGGACCCCCGCCGGGTCGATCGGCGACCACGGTGACCCGGTTCCGCAGGGCCACCAACGCCCGATCGCGAGCCTGCACGTCGCCGAACACCCCGATCGACGCGGTGTCGAACCCTGACAGGACCAGCGCGGCGGTGTGACGCAGGCTGAACTTCGTCTCTAGACCGGTGCTCGGATGCTCGATCGCGCACATGCGCATCTGGGCCGCGTCGGCATGGATGGTGACCGCCTCGACCTCCTCGGGGGTCAGATCGGCGGATGCCCTGATGCGCCGGAGCGCCTCGATCGAAGAGTGCGTCTCGTAGCATGCGGCGTGGTACTTGAAGAGATGGGATCGCAGATACCAGCCCCCCTTCGGCTCGGCTAGGCCACGGTCCGCGTCGAAGGACGACGAGTGTGTCTCGCCGAAACCCTGGACAGTCTCGATCGACCCCCGCGCGGCGGTGAAACCCCGATCGGCCAGCCGCGCCGCGAACAGCCCGGCAGTCGAGGCCAGGCCGGCGTGCAGCGGCTTGCACATGGTCCCGAACATCGACTTGAGCCCGGCCGCCTGAGTGGCGGCGATGCCGATCGCCATCTCGGCCCGGTCTGGATCGAGGGCGAGGAGTCGGGAGCACGCGACCGCGGAACCGAAGGTGCCGGCGGTGGCCGTTGCGTGAAAGCCCCGCTGGTAGTGCTCACCGCCGAGCGCCCGGGCCACGGCGCACTCGGCCTCGTACCCGGCGACGAAGGCGGTCAGCGCCTCGGAGCCGGAGGCTCCTCGATCCTCGGCCAACGCGAGGAGGGCAGGGAGGATCGGGACCGTCGGGTGCCCGAACATCGCCTGGTTGACGTCGTCGTAGTCCAGAGCGTGCGAGGCGGTGCCGTTGACCAACGCGGCATCCCGGGGGGTGACCGCGAGGGATCTGCCGACCACCGTCGCCCGTCCGGACCCGGCGTCGGCAGACAGCTCGTCGGCGACGATAGCGGCGGCGTCCTCTCTCGAGCCTGCGAGGGTCACCCCGAACCAGTCGAGCACGCACTGGCGGGCGAGCTCGGTCACATCGGGGGGGAGGTCCCCGACCTGCAGGGCCATGGCCCGGCGGGCGAGCTCGCTGGTGAACGTGGATCCCACTACGGACAACTCGGGCTGCACTCGCCGGTGCCGGAGCTCATGCGGTTCATGGCCGGCTTCCCCGCCCCACCGATTCGGCGGCGCCGCGGGTCCGCAACACCTGGGAGCGCTCGAGGGCGTCGATCTCCGCCTGCGAATAGCCCACCTCGGCCAGGACCTCCCGATTGTGCTCGCCGATCGACGGGGCGTGCCGGCGGACCGACGCCGGCGTGGCGCCGAACCGGACCGGCGACGGGATGAGCCTGTACGGGCCGGCCTCCGGGTGGAGCCCGATCGGGAGGGCGTCGATCAGGTCGTCGAGATCGGCCATCGGGGCCGCGGGGATCCCCGCGGCCCGGCAGATCGCCAGCCACGCCTCGGTTGTGCGCTTGGCGATCACCTCCCCGAGGGTCGAGTAGACGAAGGAGGTGTTCCGATACCGACCCTCCCTGGTCAACCTGGGATCACCAACCAGGTCCTCACGGCCCCCCTCGAGCAGGAGGGTCTCCCAATGGCCCTCGAGGTAGGGGAACACGGCGACCCACCCGTCGGCGGTGGCCTGGGGGCGACGATGCGGGGTGAGGATCCGCTGATAGCCGGTCGTCCGAGCCGCACGATCCTCACTGCTGATAGCCCCCGCGCCGTGCTCGACCAGGACGAACGCCCGGACCGCGTCAGTCATGGGGACCTCGAGCTGCTGACCCTCCCCGGTCCGCTCTCGGTGGAAGAGCGCGGCGAGGATCGCGTAGGTCAGGGTCAGGCCGCTCACCTTGTCGGCGAGCAGGATCGGCACCATGGAGGGGTCGCCGCCGGCACGGCGCATGACGTCGGGCACGCCACTGGCTGCCTGGATGATGTCGTCGTAAGCAGGCTCCTCGGCCTCGCTGCTGTCGGAGGGGAACCCCTGGGCCCGGCAGAAGATGATGTCGGGACGGACCTCTTGGAGGGCCTCGTAGCTGATGCCGAGGCGCTCGAGCGGTGCCGGCCGCAGGTTGGTGACGACCACGTCGCAGGTCGCGGCGACCCGGAGCAGGGCTTTGAGCCCTTCGGGGGCCTTGAGGTCGAGAGCCAGGTTGCGCTTGTTGCGCAGCAGGTTGAGCGAGACGTCCGAGAGCTGGCGAACCGGCCCCGGTCCCATCGCCCGGTTGGTGTCCCCACGTCCGCTCTCGATCGCGATCACGTCCGCCCCGAGGTCGCCGAGCACCTGGGTGGCAAGAGGGCCCATCACCACCGAGGTCAGGTCGAGGACCCGCACCCCGTGCAGGGGCCCGGGCGCAGTAGGACCCTCCGGAGCGACCTGGTTGGGCACACCCGGAACGTAGTCCGCTCGGCCCCGTAGGGTCGGGCCGCCGTCGGCCACCCAGGCACCAGCCCGGTCGGCCGGCCGGACGGAGCCGACGTGCAGCCCGGTCCTGCGGGCCACCTTGCTGCAGACTTCGGTCAGCTATATGGCTACTTCTCTTTCTCTGACCAGATTGTTTGATCAGCTTCCTAGCGCTCTTATAACGAGAGTGCTAACATAGGAGTTACCGCCGTGAGGCGGGCGCGAGAGCACAGTGTGCACACAGGAGGTGATGATCATGGCTCTTGTGCGGACGGACCCGTTCCGAGACGTCGACCGGTTGTTCCAGCAGCTCTTGGGTGGCCAGAACACCACACGCTCGATGGCGATGCCCATGGATGCGTATCGCAACCGAGACTCGTTCCTCATCAGCGTCGACCTTCCGGGTGTGAAGCCCGAATCAGTGGACCTGACGGTCGAGGAGAACGTCCTCACCATCAGAGGAGAGCGACCCGCTCCCCCCGTCACTGACGACGTCGAGTCGGTGATCGCCGAACGTCCCTACGGGACCTTCGTGCGCCAGGTCTTCCTGGGCACCAACCTCGACACCGAGCACATCCGGGCCGAGTACGACGCCGGCGTGCTCACACTGGTCATCCCGGTGGCCGACCGCGCCAAGCCCCGGCGTATCGAGGTCACCACGAACTCCCGACCCGAACCGCTGTCGGCCTGACCCCGTGGCGAGGCCGGGGCACCTGGACCGTGCCCCCGGCCTCGCCACCCAAGTCGATCGGTGCGAACCGCCGAGCCACTTGCCCGAACGGCTCCCGCAATCGAGTGACGTCCCTGCGGGACTTCAGGGGGTGGTCCGCTGCGTGCCGACCTTGAGCTCGCGGAAGGGGATCTCCCGGTCGATCTGTGGCTCCTTGGGCAGTCCAAGCACCCGTTCGCCGATGATGTTGTGCTGGATCTCGTCGGTGCCGCCGGCGATGGAGGACGACGGGCTGGAAAGCGCGATCTGCTGGATGGACCCACCCCCCAGCTCCTCTTCGACGCTGCGCAGAGTCCCATAGGGGCCGAGAACCGCCTCCCCGAGCTCGCGGGCCGACCGCATCAGATCCGAACGGGCGAGCTTGCGAAGCGAACCGTCGCCGCTCGGTCGCCGGCCCGACCGAACCGCCGCCGCCGATCGGAGCCCGGAGATCCGTCCTAGCTCCTGTTGAATGTAGAGGTCCACGATGCCCTGCCGGGCGACCGGGTCGTTGGCCAGCCCCCGGGTTCGGGCGATGTCGGTGATCACGGCCGCCAGGTCGGAGCCGTAGGCGGCGCCCTCTCGCGGACCGCGGACGGCTCCGCTCACGACGTCACCGGCCCGTCGCTCGAGCAGACCGGCCTTCTTGCCGGGACTCGCACCGAAGGCCGACATGAACCGCTCGAAGGCAAGCGTCGTCACGGCCACCGCCCAGCCGTCGTTCACCTCGCCGACCACCCGGTCCTTCGCCACCTCGGCGTCGGTAAAGAAGACCTCGTTGAAGCCGTGGGCGTCGTTCATCTGGTGGATCGGTCGCACGTCGATACCCGGCTGGTCGACGTCGATGACGAAGTAGGTGAGCCCGCGGTGCTTGGGCACCTCGGTGTCGGTGCGCGCCACCAACATCCCTCGGTCGGCCCACTGGGCCCCCGAGGTCCACACCTTCTGGCCGTTGACGATGAACAGGTCACCGTCGGCCACCGCCTTGGTCTGGGCGCTGGCCAGATCGGACCCCGAGCCCGGCTCGGAGAAGAACTGACACCAGAACTCCTCGCCACGGGCCAAGGCGGGGAGGAAGCGTGCCTTCACCTCCTCGCTGGCATGGGTGAGCAGCGTCGGGCCGCCGAGCATCTGGCCGAGGCTGGAGGGCGGACCGAGTGCCCCCACGTCCGCGAAGGCCTCCCGGACGGCACCGCTCAGCACCGGGTCCAGATCCCGACCAAACCACTCCTTCGGCCAGGTCGGGAACCCCCAACCCGAGTCGGCCAGCACTGCCCACCACCGCTGCACGGTCAGCTCGGGATCCCAGTGGGCCCGGAGCCAGCTCCTCGCCTGGTCTCGAGTGGTCTCATAGGAGTCAACGGCCTGGGTCGTCACCCTGTCCCTCCCCTAGGTTCGGGCCCGCAGCACTGGGGCCTGCCCGATTCTGCCCCGACAACGCGATCCCGGCAACGTTCTCAGCCCCGGCCCCCCGCCGGGCCCCAGGCCAGGGCGGCCCGGCCCCGGCGGCTTGACCACGCCCCGAGCTCACGCAACGATGCCCGGGTCACGCTGGTGGACCCGAGATCCATGCCGACCAGGGGGAAAGGGCGAGATGACATCTTGTTTGGGCCGAACCGGGAGATCGACGGCCCCCGGGTCCGGCCGATGAGCGTGGAGCAGCCCGAGCCGATCCGCCCGGATGCGGCCGGGGTCGTTCCCAAGGGGTGGGTCCGGGTCGATTGCCACCTGCACACGGTCCGCTCCGGCGACGCGGTGACCACCCTCGACCAACTGGCCGAACGGGTCGAGCGCACCGGCCTCGACGTCGTCTGCATCACCGACCATCACGCCATCGACGCCGCCACCGAGGCGCTCGAGCGCGACCTCGGGGTGCGTGTCATCGTGGGCGAGGAGATCCGAACCCCGGTCGGCGAACTCATCGGCCTGTTCCTCCACGAGCGCATTCCCTACGTTCTGCCCGTCGACGAGGTCGTGGCCCGGATCCGGGCACAGGGCGGCCTGGTCTACGCACCCCACCCGTTCGATCCCATTCGCGCCGGGATCCGCGAGGTGAACCTCTCGAGGCTGTGCGAGGCCGGCGACCTCGACGTGATCGAGGCGTTCAACGCCAAGATCGAAGACGACGCCCACAATCAGGCCGCGTGGCGGGTGGCAACGGCCTACGGCCTTCCGGTGGCGGCCGGTTCCGACGCCCACGATCCGCCGGGGGTGGGTGCCGCCTGGGTGGAGATGCCCGACTTCGACGGACCCCGCGACTTCGTGGACGCCATGGGCCAGGGGCGATTGGTCGGTGAGTACCGGCCGCACGCCCCTCGCTTCGCCCCGCTACGTCAGGCCAGCTGATCGGGTCGGCGAGGTCCGGCCGGTCCGGCACCTTTGCCCTCGCCCGGTCGAGGCGACACAATGACGGGCGGTTCGGTGACCTGATCGCCCTGTGATCGGGTCGGTACGCAGGGAGGGCCCATGACGGGGATGCTGGAAGGACGAGTGGCGATCGTGACCGGCGGCGGTCGGGGCATCGGGGCCGGGGTCGCCCGGCTCATGGCGGCCCAGGGCGCCAAGGTGGTCGTGAACGACCTCGGCGTCGCCCTCGACGGCACCGGAGCCGACAAGGGTCCGGCAGACGAGGTGGTCGAGGAGATCAAGAAGGCGGGCGGCGAGGCCGTCGTGAACGGCAACGACGTCTCCGACTTCACCGCCGCCGAGGCGATGGTGCGCCAGGCAATCGACACCTACGGCCAGCTGGACGTCCTGGTGAACGTGGCCGGCATCCTGCGCGACCGCATGGTGTTCAACATGAACGAGGAGGACTGGGACTCGGTGATCCGGGTCCACCTGCGCGGCACGTTCAACACCGTCCGCCATGCCAGCGCCTACTGGCGCGAGCTGCGCAATCCCGACGCCCATCACCGCATCATCAACTTCACCTCGGGGTCGGGACTCCACGGGGCACCCGGGCAACCCAACTACGCGGCGGCCAAGATGGGGATCGTCGGGCTCACCTACTCGTGCGCCAACGCCCTGGGCCGCTACGGGGTGACGGCGAACGCCATCGCCCCGGGGGCCGCCACCAGGATGACCGAGTCGATCCCCGAGGGTCGTCGGCGGGCACCGGCCCCCCAGAACGCCACCGACGAGCGCTCCCCCGACAACGTGGCACCGGCCGTCGCCTACCTGGCGTCGGAGCGATCGGACTGGTGCACCGGTCAGGTGCTCTCGGCCCGTGGCTACGAGATCGGCCTCTACAACGTGCCCCAGGTCATCAGGCAGATCGCCTCGCCCGGACCCTGGGACCTCGAGACCGCCGCCCGCATGATGGAGTCGTCCTTCGCTCCGGCGCTGGGTCAGCGCGGCGGGGGGTTCGGTCAGGGCCAGGGGGGCGGCGGCGGCGGGAGAAGCTGAACCGTCCGCTCAGCCCGGGTCGGGCCGAGGACCGAGCCGCGCCAGCACCGCTGTAGCATCGAGCACGGCGCCCGTGCACGTCTCGGGGCGCTGGAGGGACAGACGGACCACCGCTTCGGCGTCGTCGTGTCCGACGTTCCCCCCGCCAGGACCGCCGGACCCCTCCACGGGGACGGAGGGCTCGTCGCCCGGCACAAAGACGTTCACGGCGATCCCGTTGCCGGCCTGCTCCTCGGCGAGCCCGATGCTGAGCTCCTCGACCGCCCGGCGGGTCGCCCGGTAGCTGCTCGGCGCTCGGGGCCCGGCCGAGACGTTCACGATCGACCCCGAGCCCTGCCCGAGCATCGTCGGGATCACCGCCCGGCAGGACGAGAAGACCCCGTGGAGGTTGACCTCGACCAGGCGACGCCAGTGCCGGGGCTGGATCGTCGAGATGCCACCGGGGGCGCGAGCGGCGGCGTGGTTGACGAGGATGTCGATGCGCCCGTAGCGGTCGCGGACGGCCCGCACCATGTCTTCGAGCGCGTCGGGGTCGGCGACATCGCAATGCCACGCCAGGACCGAACCGCCGGCCGCCTCCACCTGGGCCGCAGTGTCCTCGACGGTACCGCTCGGGTCCGGCCCTTCGCTCCGGGCCACCGCCACGACGATCGCCCCCTCGTCCCCGAAGGCCAGCGCGCATCGCCGGCCGAGCCCCCGACCGGCCCCGGTGATGACGGCGACGCGCCCGGACAAGCGGTTCGTCTCGGTCACCCCTGCCTCCTTCGTCCACGCCACCGCGTCCGAGCAACGCGGCGCCTCAGCCCCGGCCCGGGTCGCTATTCTGCCGGGCAGTCAAGCCGCCCGAAAAGGTGCGGACGCGCCGCGAGGAGGCTCGATGCCGATCGAAGCATTGCCGGGACCGGGTCGGCCCGGCGCGCCGCCGAGTCGCTGAGCCCGATGCCCGTCGACTGCCTGAACCCAATGGTGTGGCTGGCGAGTTCCGGTGAGGTGCACGCGATGGTGGCCGGTGGTGTCGACCACCTGGTGGACCTGCGGGCGGAGGCCACACCGGGCACCTCGCCGACGCCGGTCGACCACATCCCCATCGAGGACCTCGCCCGTGACCAGGACGAGCCGATCCTGGCGGCAGCCCGTCGGGTGAAGGAGCTGGCTGACGCCGGGGTGGTGGTCGGCGTCTACTGCCAGGCCGGCGTCTCTCGGACCGCCGCCGTCGCCATCGCCTACCTCATGTTGGAGGGAATGAGCCTGGACGAGGCAACCGAACGGCTCCGTGACTGCCGGCCGAACGCCCTCCCGGCCCTCGGCCTGTGGCGCTCCCTCGAGGCGATCGAAACCCAGCTGCACCCGGCCTGACCGGCGGAGTCCGACGGCGGCCCGGGCGGCCAGCCTTGACCTCCCGGCGGTCCGACGCCATCATCGCGACCTCACCACAACGAAGGCCGCCGATCACCCGGCCAGCCGCCCCGAACGGGCGTGGCACCGGTGGGACTGCGACCGCGAGCGAATACGAGGGCGGACACATGCCGATCGACCCGAACGCAGCCACTGGAGAATGGGGGGATTGGACCGAGCGCTCCTGGACCTCGAAGGACGCCCTGCTCTACGCCCTCGGGGTCGGGGCAGGTGGCCCCGACCCGACCGGGCACGAGCTCGCCTTCACCACCGAGAACTCCCGCGGCGTCGAGCAGCTCGTGCTCCCGACCTTCGCCGTGATCGTCGGCGGTGCCGGGGGGGGTCGATCCCGGCTCGGCACCTTCAACCCGGCCATGCTGGTCGACGCGGGGCGGCGCATCGAACTGCTCCGCCCCCTCCCGGTGGAGGGCAAGATCCGCAGCCGGGGACGCCTGGTCGGCGTCTACGACAAGGGTTCCGGCGCCCTCTTGGCCAGCGAGTCGGAGTCGGTCGACGCCGAAACGGGCGAGCCGCTCCTGCGCCTGGCCTCGAACGCCTTCATCCGGGGGGAGGGCGGATTCGGCGGCGACCGCGGGCCGAGCGGGGACGAGAACCGCCCCCCCGAGCGCGAGCCGGACCACGTGGTCACCTACGCGACCCGCCCCGACCAGGCCCTGCTGTACCGCCTCTCGGGCGACCGCAACCCGCTCCACTCCGACCCCGAGTTCGCCAAGGCGGCGGGGTTCCCCAAGCCGATCCTCCACGGCCTGTGCACCTACGGGTTCACCGGACGGGCCCTCCTGCACTCGCTGTCCGGGTCCGACCCGGCCCGATTCGTCAGCATGGAGGGCCGGTTCTCCAAGCCGGTCTTCCCGGGCGAGTCGTTGACCGTTCGGATGTGGGTCGACGGGGATCACGCGCTCTTCACGACCGAGTCGAGCAGCGGACAGGTGGTCATCGACCGGGGCGCGTGCACCTTCAGGTCCGCCTGAGGGGCACCGGTCCTCCCCCACTCCGACCGGCACGCCGGCGCACACCCGACACCTTCGGCGCTGACCCGGTCTCCGCCGGCCCGCACCGATCCGGCGGGACCCAGCGCCACCGTCTCGAAGCCGGTCCCGGCGAAGCGGCCCATGCCCGGCGCATCCAGGGTTCCAAGGACGAAGGGGATCTCGAGTGCGTGGCACGAGCCGAGAGCTCCCTGCATGGCCGGCGACTCCCAGGTGAACAGGTAGCAGTACGTGTCGGCCTGCCCGGCGTGGGCGGCAGCGGCCCGCACCGACCCCACCCGGAACATCCGGTCGCTCTCGATGGCCGACCAGAGCTCGCGAGGATCGGTCGGTTCCTGGCGTTCGGCCCGGGCCTGCCGGTAGGCGTCGATCGCCCCCCGGGCGCTCAGACCGACCGCGTTGAGATCGAACGCGCGGTCTATCCGCCGCAGGAGCAGGTCTTCGTCGGGGGGCCGGTTCTTCGGGTCCCCCACCATGAACAGCTTGGCTTCGTCACGGTTGGTGCCGATCAAGAAGGGCACCGCCGTCGACGTGCCGGATTCGAACGCCTCGGGCGGGCTGACCGGCACGCTCGTGCCGTCGACGACCGGCGTGAACGCGAGACCGCCGCTGGCCCCCGTGGCCAGCACGCCGCCCTGCGCGCTGATTAAGGCGGCGAGGGGGACCTCCCGGAGCTGGTTGGGTTCGGTGCAACCGAGCTCGGCGAACAGCTTGGCCGTGTGCTCCTCCGCCGTCGCTATCGCCGCGGCCACCGGAGGACCGCTCTGGGCGATCGCCCGGCAAAAGAGGCCGCGGGCCGCGGGCCGCCCCATGAGGTCGCACACCGACATGGCGCCAACCGACTCGCCGAAGACCGTCACGTTGGACGGGTCCCCGCCGAAGGGGGCGATGTGGTCCCGCACCTACTCCAGGGCGGCAACCTGGTCGAGCAGGCCCCAGTTGCCCCGGGCGCCGCCGGCCTCCTCGTCGGCCGGGCCCGGGTGGGCGAGGAAGCCCAACACCCCGAGCCGGTAGTTCATCGTGACGACGACCGCGTCGCCACGCTCGGCCATCCTGGCCCCGGCGTAGAGGGGGGACGAGCCGGAGCCTCCGGTGAAGCCGCCGCCGTGGACCCAGACCAGCACCGGGCGGGCGGCACCGTCGGTGGCCGGCGTCCAGACGTTGCGAGTCAGGCAGTCTTCGTCCTGGTCCTCCTGGGCCTGGCCGGTAAGCGAGCTCGCCGGGGGGTTCTGGGGCGCCGAGGGGCCGTAGCGGAGCGCAGCGCGAACCCCGCTCCACGCCTCGGGCCTGCGGGGCGCGCGCAGGCGGAGCTCGCCGACCGGGGGCCGGACGTAGGGAAAGATCCGCAGCGCGCCGGCCTCCTCACCCTCGAGCCGCCCGTATGTCGTCTCGACCGTCGTCGTCATGGCCCGTTCCCATCCGTCGACCGTGCCACCCTAGGTGCCGGTCCGGGTGCAGCACCGTGGCGCGATCGAGCGGGCCCGATCGTCTTCGATCTGGTTCCTCCAAGGACCAGGAGCCGGCGCGGGGCGTCGGGAGGCTCAGAGGCCGCAGTGACCGGCCAGCCGATCGACGAACTCGCCGAAAAGCTCGACGGGAAGATCGTGGCCGACGCCCGGGAGCATCCATAGCTCGGCACCTGGCACTGCCCGGGCGGTGGCCTCCCCACCGCTCGGATCGATGAGCGGGTCACTGTCGCCGTGGATGACGAGGGTCCGCATCTCCAGCTTCTCCAGGCCCGGGGTTCGGTCGGGAGAGGCGAGCACCGCCACCAGCTGGCGGGCGACGCCGTCGGGGTGGAAGGCA
>DAHUZT010000050.1 GCA_027315005.1 Acidimicrobiaceae bacterium
CCGCAGGCTCTACCACGAGCCGGGCGGCGGACGCTCCGGTGATGTGTGTCGAGTATGTGCTCACGTGCACGGAGTGTCAAGACCATTGCGCCACCGATGCTTCATCCAGTGCGGTGAAGCATCGGTGAAGATCGCTCCCACCTCCGGTCAACGGAGCGAGGCCCGGTGCTCCTTCGCAACCGCATCGATGCAGGCCGAGCGCAACAACCCGACCTCCTCGTCGGTCAGGGTGTGGTCGAGCCCACAGAAGCGCAGCCGGAAGGCGAGGCTTCGCGCGCCCTGTTCCACCGAGGTCCCGCGGTAGACGTCGAACAGCTCGATGGACTCGAGATGCTCCGCGCCTGATCGACGGAGGGTCTGCTCGATGGCTCCGGCGGCTACGGACTCCCTCGCCACAAAGGCGAGGTCGATGTCGGAGGAGGGGAACCGGCTGATCGGGCGGGAGGCAGGGAGTCGGCGAGGGGCCCGTTCGGGGTCGAGCAGGTGATCGAGGTCGAGATCGAGCCAGCCCAACCGGCGAGGCCTGCCCACACCATCGACGAGCCCGAGGCGGGCGACGGCGGCGGGATGCACCTCACCCAAGGAGCCCACCATGACCGTCCCTCGCGCCGGATCGCTCAGGCCGGTCCCATCGAGGCTTCCGCTCCAGATCAGAGCGCACCGATACGGATGCAACCTCGTGCGCTCCGGACCGCTGAGGCTCCCGCTCCGGAGCTCCCAATGGGCGAGCCGGAGGCCTTCGGCGATCGTGCGCCAGGCGGCGGCCGCGGTGAACCCGTCATCCCCTTCGGAGGCGAAGACCGCGCTGAGCCGCTCGGTCATCGACGCAGGCGGGACGGTGACCGACCGATCGGGACGACCGCCGGTTCGGCCGGAAGGACCATCGGTGGCAACTTGAGCGACGTCACCAGTACGGCTGAACACCGTTCCCACCTCGAAGAGGCGGACAGCACCCTGTCGCCGGTCGCTGTTGTAGGCGACGGCGTGGACCAGACCAGGCAGCAGGGACGAGCGGAGGTAGCGCTCCGATTCGACCAGCGGGTTGGTGACCTCCACATAGGGTGGCTCTTCCCCCGAAGCAGCCTGGTCCGATGCATCGGTGAACGTCGCGGTCCACGCCTCGCTGCAACCGAGGCCGCAGAGCAGGTCACCGAGGAGCCGTCGATCCCGTTGCCGGCGGGTCAGCCGGCCCGGTTGCGGCCACGACGGTCGGCGGCGGCCGAGACGTGAGTAGCCGTGGGCGCGAGCCACCTCCTCGGCGATGTCCGCCTCCCCCATCGGAGCCCGGCGGATGTCGGATCTGAAGGTGGGCACCACCAGCTCGATCGTCCCGCGATCGTCCCCGTCACCCCGGTGCTCCTCGGCTACGAAACCGAGAGGCTCCAGCAACTGCACCATCCGGTCGGGGCCGAAGTCCGTGCCGAGGAGCGAGTTGATCCGATCCGGCCGTACCGACAGCCGCATGGGATCGGGGACCGCTCCCACCTCGAGCACGCCGGATGCCACCGACATCACCGGGCCACCGGTGAGAGCCAGCAGCTCGCAGAACCGCTCGGAAGCCCGATCGATACCGGCCGGGTCACAGCCTCGCTCGAACCGAGCCGAGGCCTCGGTGCGCAGTGCGAGCCGCTTCGACGTCCGCGCGATGGACATCGGAACGAAATACGCCGCCTCGAGCAGGACCCGGCGCGTGGAGTCCCCGATCTCCGACGAGACCCCGCCCATCACCCCGCCGATGCCCACAGGCGATCCGGTCGCGTCGCAGATGAGGCAGTCCTGCCCGGTATCCCCGAGGCCCCTTCCCGGCCTTCCCAGCCGGCGCTCGATACCGTCGAGTGTCGTGATCGTCTCACCCGGTCGAGCCCGTCGGACCAACAGGCCTTCTCCCGAAAGCCGGTCGAGGTCATAGGGGTGGGTGGGTTGGCCGAGCTCCAGCATCACGTAGTTCGACGCGTCGACGACGTTGTTAATCGGTCGCATCCCGGCCAGGACCAGCCGCCGCGCCATCCATTCGGGTGACGGCCGAACCTCGACGTCCAGAACGACCCGACAGGTGATCCGCGGGCACGCTTGTCGGTCCTCGACCCGCAACGACGCCAGCTGCCCTGCCGGAACCGTGCCCTCGAGCTCGCCGAGGGTCCGGGCTCGGTCGCCGGATGCTCGGCCCGTCGCGGGCCGATCCTCGTTGGCTGCGCGATCCGCGCGCCCCCGATCCGCGGGAACCGCACGCTCCATCAGATCGGTGATCCCGGGGATGGAGAAGGACAGATCCATTCGGGCCGCCAGATCGCGTGCCACTCCGGCCATGCAGAAGGCATCGGGACGGTTCGCCTCCACGGCGATATCGAACACCACGTCGTGACCCTTGCCCAGCACCTGTGCCAGCGGAGATCCGAGAGGGGCGTCGACGTCTTCGAGCCGGAGGATCCCCGTTCCGTCATCACCGAGACCGAGCTCCGAGGCGGAGCAGAGCATCCCCTCGGAGACCACACCTTTCATCTTCCGCCTTCCGATCCGGAACCCGCCGGCGAGCACCGAACCCACCGGAGCCAAAGGGACCAGATCGCCCACGTCGAAGTTCCAGGCTCCGCAGACCACCCCGACCGGGTCACCACCGGCATCGACCACGACCCGCCGGATCCGATCGGCACCTTCGATGGGGGCGATCTCCTCGACCCGGGCGACCACGACGTCCTGGAGCCCTTCTCCGATCACCTCGACACCCTCGACCACCAGACCCAGATCGTCGAGCGCGGCGGAAAGCGCAGCCGGCTCACCCTCGAAGGGGGCGAAGTCTCGGAGCCATGAACGGGGTACTCGCACGACCTTCCTCTCGAGCTCGTCGGGTCAGAACTGACCCAGAAACCGGATGTCGTTCTCGACGAAGGAGCGGACGTCGGCGACGTTGTGGCGCATCTGGGCGCACCGGTCGATCCCGAACCCGAAGGCGAACCCACTCCAATGGTCGGTGTCGATGCCGACAGCGCCGAACACGGCGGGGTCAACCATGCCGCAGCCACCGAGCTCGATCCATCCGGTCTGCGAGCAGGTGCGGCAGCCTTCACCCAGGCAGATCGTGCAGGTCACCTCGAACTCCGCCGACGGTTCGGTGAAGGGGAAGTATGCGGGACGCAGCCGCGAATGGATGGCCGGCCCGAAGTAGGCGGTCGTGAACGTCTCGATCGTCCCGGCGAGATCGGCGAAGGTGATACCGGCATCCACCACCAGGCCCTCGATCTGATGGAATACCGGGAGATGCCGGGCGTCAGGAGCATCCCGTCGGTAGCAGCGACCGGGCATCACGGCATGGATCGGGAGTGAGCCATCGAGCACGGCCTCCTCCATGAGGTGGATCTGGACCGGCGAGGTGTGGGTCCGCAGGAGCGTCGTCTCCGGGTCGCCTAGGTCGAGGTAGAACGTGTCGTACATCGTCCGTGCCGGGTGGGCCGGTGGAATGTTGAGGGCGCCGAAGTTGTACCAGTCCGTCTCGATCTCCGGTCCCTCGGCGACCTCGAAGCCCATCCCCACGAAGACATCCTCCAGGACCCGCCGGGTCAGGGTCACCAGATGGAGATGGCCGAGCGCGCGCGGTGCTCGGAGTGATCCGGGGATGAACTCCGACAGATCGGCTGAATCCTCCACCAGCTCATGTTCCAGCTCGGCGGCGCCGATCTCGTTCCGGCGTCGCTCGAGCAGTTCCTCGATCTGCCTTCGGGCCTGGTGGAGCTGCTGTCCCACGGCTCTTCGCTCATCGGGTTCGAGGCTCGCGAGTTGGCGGCTGGCCTGGGCGAGCCGCGACTTCTTGCCGGTGGCGGATGCTGCAACCTGCTTGATCTCCTCGGAGGTCTCGGCACGGTCCGCCGCCGTTCGCTCGTCTTCCAACAGGGTGCCGACGTCGATGGGCGGACTCACCCCGGTTCCCTCCCCGCGGGTCTAGCGTCTCGGCCTTCCATCCCCGAGATGGTAGAGGAGGAGCTCCCACCACTTCCCACGGCAGTCCGCCACCCACCTTCACGCCGCTGTCGCGCCGCCTCGAAGCAGAGCACTCCGGCAGCCACACTCACGTTGAGCGACTCGGCCCTGCCAGCCATCGGGACGGAGACCGTCGTGTCGAGCTCGGCGGTCACCTCCTGGTCCAGCCCGTTGGCCTCGTTTCCCACCACCAGCGCCACGGGCCTGACCCAGTCGAAGCTCGCGTAGTCGGTGCCGCCCCGGACGACGGCGCCTACCGTGACATATCCCGATCTCCCCAACGCGGACACGGCTTCCCGAGCGTCCCCACCCGACACCACCGGCAGGTGGAACAGTGAACCTGCCGATGCCCGTACCGCCTTCGGATTGGTCGGGTCGACAGTTCCGTCGCACCAGACCACCGCCCGGGCGCCGGAAGCGTCCGCCACCCGGATGATGGTCCCGGCATTTCCCGGATCACGTACGTCGACCAGCACCAGCACCGTACCTCCCGCTTCGCGCCGCGACACCGGAGCGAGCAGCTCATCGATCGCCACGGGCGCGAATCCCACCACGGCCAGTACCGGCTGGGGTGAGGCTGTGCCCGCCACCTTTCCGAGCACTCCCGGAGCCAGGTCGAAAGCCCGGACACCGGCGGTGACCAGCCGATCGACGAGAGCCCGGACGCCGACGTCGTGCCCGCCCTCCGGGGCGACGTAGACGGCCTCGATCGTCGCTCCCGCCTCGAAGGCCTGAGCCAGCAGCTCGGCACCTTCGACCACCAACACACCTTCGACCGCCCGGAAGCTCCGCTTTCGAAGGAGCTTCCCGAGGCGGCGCACTCGATGGTGGGTAGCGCCGAGCGGCTGGGCGATCAGCGACCCGCCTCGGCACCGCTCCCGGTCGACGCTGGAGCAGCGGTCAGCGCGTCGTTGGCCACCTGAACCAGCGACGAGAAGGCGTCCGGGGCTGTGACCGCCAAGTCGGCCAGGACCTTGCGGTCGACGTCGACCTCCGCTCGGCGCAGACCGGCGATGAACCGGCTGTAGCTGATGCCGTTCATCCGTGCCGCAGCGTTGATCCGTTGGATCCACAGTTGCCGGAAGTCGCCCTTGCGCGCTCGCCGGTCACGATAGGCGTACTGCATCGAGTGCATGACCTGTTCGTTGGCGGCGCGAAACGAACGGCTCTTGTTGCCGTAGTAACCCTGCGCCTGCTCGAGAACGGCGCGGTGGTGCTTCTTCGCATGTACTGCGCGCTTGACTCGGGCCATCTATCGCTCCTTTGTGGTGGGGGTCCTTGTCGTGGATTCCGGAAGGTCTGCCCGGCAGGCCGGATCCAGTTCGACCGGCACCGGCTCCAGCCGCCGCCGACCGTTCCGGTCGAGAATCGGTGGGAGACGTCGTCCCGCTCGAAAACCGGCACGGGGACGGGGATCGCCTGCCGTGTGAGGCGTCGGTCGGCCGATCAGCCTCCGAGCATCCGCTTCACCTGACGGGCATCACCCTGAGAGAAGTCGGTCTCGCGAGCCAGCCTTCGTTTCCGGGTGCTCGACTTGTGTTCGAGGAGGTGAGATCGGAACGCCTTCCGGCGCCGCATCCGGCCGGTCCCGGTTATCTTGACCCGCTTGCGGGCGCCCCTGTCGGTCTTCATCTTCGGCATCGTCTCAGTGTTCTCCTTCGTGCTGGCCGTCGGAGCGAGCGGCGGCCGGGGCCGAACCGTTCTGGGAGGGATCGTCGAGGGTGCCGTTCTTGGAGGCGGCGGACTGCTTTGCCCGCTTGTCGGGTGCCAGAACCATCACCATGTTGCGGCCGTCGAGCCGTGGAACCGACTCCGACTTGCCGATCCCCTCCATCTGCTCCGCGATACGGTCCAAGATCCGCTTTCCCAGTTCCGGGTGGTAGACCTCCCGCCCACGGAACATGATGGTGATCTTGACCTTGTGCCCCTCCTCGAGGAACTTGGCCACCTGGCGCGTCTTGGTCTCGAAGTCACCACCGCCGATCTTCGGGCGATTCTTCATCTCCTTGATCCCGACGTGGACCGCCTTGCGACGGGACTCCTTCGCCCGCTGGGCGGCGTCGAACTTGAACTTGCCGTAATCCATGATCCGGCACACCGGCGGGTTCGCCCCGGGCGCCACCTCCACCAGGTCCAAGTCGAGATCTCGGGCAATGGACAGAGCCTCTGGGAGGAGCTTGATCCCGAGTTGCTCGCCGTCGGGATCGACGAGGCGAACCTCGCGTGCCCTGATGCGGTCGTTTATGCGGGGTTCGCTGGTGGTGGCGGTGGCGGTTATTCGACTTCACTCCCTGCTCTCGGGCCACGGACCTCCCGCGCCCTTCGTATCAAGGAGCGGAGCCGCCGCCATCCCGTGCGGGAGACGTCCTTGCCGGCTGCATCGACCCGACGCACGACACCTCCAGGCATCATGGCCGGGTGGGAACACCCGAACGACAGGGCTCCGCTTCCTCGTCTAGCAGGCTTTAGGCTACCAGTCGTGAGCACTCTGTGGACACCTGACGGCGAGCGGCCCGTGGGCGGCCCGACCGGAACCGGCGGTGACCTCGCCGGCCGCACCCGCCGAAGAGACCGCGACGATGCCGGCGGACCTCCCGTGGAGGCCGAGCTGACGGCCGAGGAGGTGGAGGCCATGCGCGCCGAGTTGGCGCGGGCACCGGTCGAGACCGTGGTGGCCAACCACTGCTACGGGCTCTTCGAGCTGGCGGCGGTCTACCTGTCGCAGCAACCACCGTTGCTGCCCCAGGCGCGGCTGGCCATCGACGCCCTCGGAAGCATGCTCGGTGGCCTCGAAGGGCGCCTCGGTGACGGAGAGGAGCAGCTCAAGGACGGGCTCAGCCAGCTCCGGCTCGCCTACGTGCAGATCGACGGGGCGAAACAAGCCGGTACCGGTGCTGCGCGATCAGCCGGGGCGAACGGGGATGCTCCGAAGAGAGACGGCGAGCCCGACGACGGAGGCGCCGTGCAGAGCCAGCCCGGAGAGTGACCGGCGCAGGCGGCGGAGACGTCGGGTCACGACCGCTCCCCAACCCTTCGCCGCCCGACCGAGGCCCGGATCCAGGGGGCGTCCACCCTGACGGCCCGTCGTCGACGGCGCCCGCGGGCTCCATCGACGCCTCACGGCTGCGCAGCTTCATCGGGCTCTCGATCGGTCTGGTGGGGCCGAGAGCCAATCTGGCGATCTCCGGGGTCCTCATCACGCTCTTCGTCCAGCACCGGGCCAGCGGAGCCCTGGCCGTGACCTTCGCCCTGACCGCCGACCGGCTGGTCAGCTGGTTGACGTTTCCGGTGGCCGGCCGGATCAGCGACCGGTCCCGGAGCAGGGTGGGCCGCCGGACCCCCTACATGGCCTTCGGTCTGATGGCCATGGGGGCCGCCACCTGGATGTTCACCGTCGTGCAGGGGTACTGGCTGCTCGTGCTGATGATCGTCATCGCCGGGCAGGCATCGGCGGTCTTCACACTGACCAACGTCGCCGTCATCCCCGAGGTGTTCGGACGGAGCCGGTGGCTGAAGGCCCTCTTGCTCACCACGGTCCTCGGTACCCTGGTGAGCCTGGTCATCAAGGGATCGGTGATCGCCTCATGGAAACAGAGTGATCCTGCTACCTGGAATCTCCCCTTCCAGCTGACGGCAGTGGTCCTCGTGGCGGTGGGCATCGTGGTGTTGCTGCTGGTGCGCGAAGCCCCGACCGCCAGTCGCGGAGCTGAGACCGACCGCAAGGAGCGAGCGCGTCCCACCCGTGACGAGTTGCGCGACATCCTCGCCGGGCCCAATGCCAAGGTGCTGATCGGGGGCTCGTTGCTCTTCTGGTCAGGGGTCGGGTCGACCGCCTATGTGGCCATCCTCTTCTTCCAGCGGGTCCTCCATGCCGGCGCCGGCGCCCAGACCATCGCCGGACTGGTGGCGGGCATACCGGTGTTCCTGGTGGGGATCGCGCTCGGCATCCCGCTCAGCCGCAAATTGAGGCCGATGCAACTGGCCATCGGGGCACCCCTGCTCGGCGCCGTGCTCACCGGCGTGCAGTACTTCGACACCCATCTGTGGCAGGCCGTCGCCTTGGCTTTCCTCGGTGCCCCGCTGGTGGGCGCCTATCTGATCGTGATGGCGCCCTTGCTGCTCCAACTGCTGCCACGGGCCGGTGGTCTCGGCGAACGGATCGGGGTGTTGCTGGCTCCGTTCAACCTGTGCAGCGTGGTCTTGGCCTACGTGGCCGCCCTGGTGATCGACGCCACCGGCAACTACCGGCTGATCTGGCTGTTCCCGGCAGCGACCGGCGTCGCCCACGCCGGCGTCAACTGCTGGCTCAAGTACCCGAAGCGCCAGTCGACCAGTCCCGACATGATCAAGCGCCTGTGGGAGTGGAGCGTCGTACAGACGCAGGCTCTTGCCGAGACCGGGCTGGTCGCTGGACTGCTCACCGCCCCGTTGGTCGGTGTGGTGACTGCGGACGACTCCGACAGCGCCGTCGTGGTCGACCTCGCCCGCGACATCCTCGGCAATCCCTACGAGGAACCCGGGGAACCGGTGGACGGGGATGGCGGAGAGCCGGACGATCGGAGCGATCCGGTGGACGGGGATGACGGCGGCGAGCCGGGGCCGGCTCCATGGACCTGAGCCACCCGCTCCGTCGGGTGGTCCGAGTCGGTCGCGGATACAAAGCCGGTCCCGAGGGTCGAGCCCGGGGGAACCACGCCGGGCAGGGGCCTCACCAAACGGGCTTCGAGGCGTCCCAACCGTCCGGCAGCCACCGCGAAGGCCACAACCGCGCCGGCGGCGATGGTCCGGGAACCGTCGGTGATCGCCGTGCAGTGGAACGGGAGCTGTGATCCCCGTCCGTACTCGACTGTTCCGAGTCCCCGTTCCTCGTCGAACTCGACCACGTCCCCGACGAAGAGGGAATGGCCCACGGGGACGAACTCATTGGTCTGACTTCGCACCGGCGTACCCGTTCAGTGCACGATCTTCGAGAGCGGGAGCTCGATGATATCGGTGGCCCCCCGGTCCTTGAGCGCCGGGATGAGCACGTTGATCTCCGACTTGGGAACGACCGCCTCGACTGCGAACCCACCGCCTCCGAAGAGCTCGGAGACCGTCGGGGAGCGCAGCGCTGGCAGCACCTCGATGACCCAGGGCAGTTGCTCGGCCGTCACATTCAGTTTCACCAGCACCTTGTCCCGGGCCTCGAGCGCTCCTTCGAGCAGCGTCAAGAGGTTCTCCATGGCGTGCCTCTTCTCGGGATCCTCCGCGGCCGGGGGGTAGGCGATCAGCTCGGTGTGAGAGACCAGGAGGGTCTCGATGATCTTGAGGCCGGCCGCCCGCAACGCCCGTCCGGTCTCGGTGATCTCGACCACACAGTCGGCGATCTCGGGAACCTTCGCCTCGGTGGCTCCGTAGGATAGGCTGACCTCGGCCTCGACCCCGTGATCGTCCAGGTAGCGCCGGGCGAGCTCGGGGTACTCGGTGGAGACCCTGATCACGCCTCCGGCTTGGTGGAGCGTCGCAGCCAGCTCCGCCACCGACGAAACCGCGGCGTCCACCGGTACGGCAAGGACGACCCGGATCGGGTTGGCGGTGGCCTTGGAGTACCGGAGGATGCCGAGCGAGGTCACCTCGCTGCCCCGCTCCTCGATCCAGTCGCGCCCGGTGATCCCGAGATCGAACAGCCCGTCCGCGACGTACAGGGGTATCTCCTGAGGACGCAGGATCCTGACCTCGGCCACCCGCTCGTCGTCGATCGTGGCCCGGTAGTCGACGTTCGACGAACGGCTGACCGACAGGTCGGCGGCCGCGAACAGGTCCAGCGTGGCCCGCTCGAGCGAGCCCTTGGGGAGAACGAGCCGGAGCATCATCTTCCCCCGGCACCGAAGCCGACCGCGGCCCTGCCGACCTCCCTCGACACCGCACCGAGGACGGCAGCCGTGCTGATGGCGCACAGGGCCGCCTCGCGGCCCTTGTTGGAACGGTCCGGTTCGGATCGCTCCAGCGCCTGGTCGACGGTGTCGGTGGTCAGGACCCCGAACACGACCGGTACTCCGGTGTCCAGCTGGATCCGCTGGAGGCCGGCGGCGCATTCGCCTGCGACGAAGTCGTAGTGGCCGGTGTCACCCCGGACGACCGCACCCAGGCAGACCACGGCGTCCAAGGAACCGGATTCGGACAAGCGCTTGGCCACCAGCGGAAGCTCGAAGGCACCCGGCACCCAGGCCACCACGACCCGGGCGAGGTCGCACCCTTCTTCGCGGAGGGCGTCGAGCGCCCCGGACAGGAGGCGATCGGTGATCCGGCCGTTGAACTCGGCGCAGACCAGACCGATCCGCAACTCCCGGGCGCGGCCGGCCGGACCGGCTCCGTCGACCATGACGCCGACCACGCTCGCTGTCCGGTCCTTCGTGTCCGCCGGAAGCTGGGTCCGGTCAGAGGACGTCATCGAGGCCCTCCAGCAGGTGCCCCATCCGCTCCCGCTTGGTCCGCAGGTACTCGATGTTCTCCGGGGTCGGAGTGGGCTGGATGTTCACCCGTTCGACGATATCGAGACCGAATCCCTCGAGCCCTCCGTACTTGGTCGGGTTGTTGGTCATGAGCCGCATGGTGGTGACCCCGAGGTCCACCAGGATCTGAGCGCCGATACCGTACTCACGCGAGTCGGCGGGGAGCCCCAGCTCGAGGTTGGCGTCGACGGTATCGAACCCCTCTTCCTGGAGGTTGTAGGCCCGGAGCTTGTGGGCGAGGCCGATGCCCCGACCCTCGTGGCCCCGCAGGTAGACGATGACCCCGCTCCCGTGCTCGTTGATGGTGGCCATCGCCCCGTGCAGCTGCGGTCCGCAGTCGCAGCGGTTCGAGCCGAAGACGTCGCCGGTGAGGCACTCGCTGTGGACGCGCACCAGGGTATTCTCGTGACCGGAGACCTCGCCTTTGACCAGGGCGACGTGGTGCTCCCCGTCCAGGACGGACTCGTAGGCGTACACGGTGAACTCCCCGAAGGCGGTCGGGATGCGAGCGTCGGTGAGCCGGCGAACCAACTTGTCCTTGTGCCTGCGGTACCGGATGAGATCGGCGATCGAGATGAGGGGCAACCCGTGCTCATCGGCGAACCGCTCCAGCTCGGGCAGCCGGGCCATGTTCGCCTTGTCCTCGCTCACGATCTCGCACAGGACGCCGACAGGAGCCCTGTCGGCCGCCCGGGCCAGATCGACGGCGGCCTCGGTGTGGCCGGCCCGCTTGAGCACTCCGCCCGGGCGGTACCGCAGCGGAAAGATGTGCCCCGGGCGATTGAGATCGGTCGGGCGGATGTGGGGATCGGCCAGCGCCCGGATGGTGGCCGAACGGTCGGAGGCGGAGATCCCGGTGGTGGTGCCGATCCGGTAGTCGACGCTCACCGTGAACGCGGTTCGCTGCACCTCGGTGTTGTTTGCCACCATGAGCGGCAGCTCGAGCTGCTCGACCCGTTCCGGAGTGAGTGGAACGCAGATCAACCCCGAGGTGTGGGCGATGAAGAAGGCGATCCTCTCCGGGGTGACCGCATCGGCCGCCATGATCAGGTCGCCTTCGTTCTCGCGATCCTCGTCGTCGACGACGACGACCATCTCGCCCCGGCCAACGGCCTCGATCGCATCTTCAACCGTCGAAAAGGGCATCGACCCAGTCGCTCCTTCGTTTCCTCGTCCGACCGCTTCCTCGTCCCACCGATTCTTCGTCCGACCACCAGCACCACTCGTCTTCGGGACGGCCCGGCCGGCCCGGTGGACCTGAGACAGTCAGCGCCGGCAGACGACCCGTACTCTTTCGTCGGCGCGCTCCGCCCACTCCTGGAATTTCTCCCGGCGGAGTCACCCTTCACCGGCATCCGGGGACGTAGGAGCGAATTCGATCCGGAAGTCCCCTCCCAGGCTAGTCATCGAGAGGACCCGCCCTCTCCACACGCCGTCGATGCCGGCGGCGCCGGGCCCGGTGAACAGCGGGCGGGCGTCGTCTCCACCGAACAGCACCGGGGCGAGGTAGAGCACGTAGCGGTCGACCAGCCCTTGTTGGTGAAACGAGTGGGCCACGGTGGGGCCCCCCTCCACCAGGAGCTGGAGCACCCCGCGGCGACCGAGCGAATCGAGCACCGCACCGAGGTCGCCCGAGAGCTCGAGGGCCGGCTGGGCGGCGGCGTCGGGAGGGACCGAGCCGAGCACCACTCGCAGTGGCTGCTCGTCGGGGCCGCGCGCAAGCGGGTCGTCGTCTGGGAGCCGCACGGTCAGTGACGGATCGTCGGCCCGCACGGTACCTGCCCCGACCAGGACCGCATCGGAGCGGGCCCGCAGCCGGTGGGCGTCCGAGCGGGCCTCGGCGCCGGTGATCCACCGGCTGGTGCCGTCGGGTGCAGCGGTGCGGCCGTCGAGGCTGGCCGCCATCTTGAGGACGACGTAGGGCCGACCGGTTCGCCGATGGTGGAGGTAGGGGGCCAACTGGCTCCGTACCAGTTCCGCTCCCACACCGACCTCGACCGCCACACCCGCAGCCTGGAGGGAGGCAATGCCCCGACCACTCACCAGCGGATCCGGGTCCTCCAGGGCGACCACCACCCTCGCCACGCCCGACGCCACGATGGCCTCGGTGCACGGCGGAGTACGGCCCTGGTGGGCACAGGGTTCGAGGGTCACGTAGAGGGTGGAGGCTCGCGCCTTTTCGCCGGCTGCCTCGAGTGCGACGACTTCGGCGTGGGGACCCCCCGGCGGAGCGGTGGCCCCCTCGAAGCAGACGTCCCCATCGGACGTCCCCGGCACGACGACGGCGCCCACCCAGGGATTGGGAGACGTGCGGTGCGTCACCCGCCCGGCGACGTCCGACGCCCGCTCCATCCACGCTGCGTCCCCGAGGGCACCCCCCCGGTCAACGGACGGTCGACCGCCGGTCAGGACGGGCCCCCGGCCATGGCCTCTCGAGCCGCGTCGGTCGCAGCGGCCAGGATCTCCTCGGCCGCCTCCAGCGGGTGGGCCCGGCCGAAGATGGCGTTACCGGCCACGAAGACGTTGGCGCCCGACCGGGCTGCGTCCGCCGCCGTCGTGTGGTCGATACCGCCGTCCACCTCGACGTCCACCGACAGGCCCGCCTCTGCCACCGCCCGTCTGACCCGCCTCACCTTCGGGAGCACCTCGGGGATGAACGACTGCCCACCGAAGCCGGGGAACACGG
>DAHUZT010000061.1 GCA_027315005.1 Acidimicrobiaceae bacterium
CTGGGCCGCCAGATGTTGCTGGGCCGCTGCCTGTTGCTGGGCCGCTGCCTGTTGCTGGGCCGCTGCCTGTTGCTGGGCCGCTGCCTGTTGCTGGGCCGCTGCCGCGAGGCGCTGCTTCGCCGCCGTGATCGCAGCAGCCTCTTGGGCCTGCTGCTGTTGCCGGATCAAGACGGCAATCTGTCCCGTGGCTTGAGCGAGTGCCGCATGCTGTTGTTGCTCGAGTTGCTGCGCTTGATCCAGTTCGGTCTGTGCCTGAGCAGCTGCTCGCTGGACCTGATTCTCTTGGGTTGTCAGAGTCTCCTGTTGCACTGCCAGTTCTGATTGGGAGTTACGCAGATTGTCGACGGCGGTGGTGATATTCCCTGCTGCGATGTTGGCGTATTCGCTCTTGGCCTCGTCGGCGCTCGAGGCTCCGCTGAACAGCGGCGACATGCCGCTCTGACGAGTCGAGCCACTGCTCACGTATGCCTCGATCGCATCCTTGCGGAGCACACGTCGATTGGCGTCGACCACTTGCTGGTCCCTCGAAATCGCTGCCCTGACCACCTGGACCTGTTGGTGGAGCGTGCCGAGCTGCAGTTGAGCACCGTCATACTGCTGGTTCAGCGCTCCGATCTGCTCTCCGGTCGATTGAATCTGTTGTTCGATCTGCGCCGCCCGGACCCTGGCGACCGCGACCGGATCGGCGGACGCCGAGGACGGCACGAGGACCGCTGCGGCAATCGCCACGATCATGAAAAAACTGGCGACGAAGGCGCGACGGGATCCTGTGGCCCTCGGCATGGAGGTGCTCAAACGCTTTCCCGATCCGGTGCGGCCACGGGGCACGATTCTACAGGTCAGGTCCCGAAGAGCAATGGAATACTCGAGACTCGGCGGATGGATTTGAACCCGCCGTCGGGCCCACACCGATGTACAGAGCCGGAAGGGTGAGCGGCTGTCGCTTGTCCTCGAGTATACAGAACAGCTTCAGCGCGACGACTTCGAAAGCCGAACGAAATCGAACACTTCCCGGGCCGACGGGCATCGGGACGATGACCCGCGTTGAACGCCTGAAGGGATCGGGGCGAGCGGAGCCGTCATCAGGAGGGCGCAGGTGGTCGAGCCTGCGGGACGGCAGTACGCTGAGGTGGAGTGCACATTGGTCATATGGGAGCCACCTCGACGACTGATCGAACATTCAGCTCACGGGTCGCGGTGGTGAACCGCACCGGACCCGTCGCCCGGGGCCTGGTGGCTGCGGGGAGCGACCGCCGAACATCTGTGGCGAGTTCCGCCGGAGAGTCAGAGGATCGGTTATGAACGAGCACGATGATCTGCCCGGATCTGATAGAGGGGCCGAGTCCGCTCCGGCACATCCGGAGCCGGCCGCCTGGTGGGTTCCGGCCGAGGAGGCGACGGTCGGTCAGCCCAACTCCGGCGCGCCCTGGCCGGCGCCTGGTGGTGCAGGGCACACGGGCGGTGGAGAATCCGAATACGAGACCGAACCCGGGCGGAGAGAACCATCGTGGGACCCCGTCCAGACACCGGGTTTTGCAGGTTCGGCGATGACCTCCACCGGAGCATCCCGAAAGGTTCTCGCCGCCGCCCTCGCTGGAGGTCTGATCGCCGTGGTCGCAGGCGTGGCCGTCGGACATGCGGTCTGGCAACCCCCGCCGGAGAACCTATCTGCCGGCATCGCTCTTCCCGGGGGATCCGGCGGAGGTTCACTGCCCGGAGGGTCGGGCGGACTTGCCCCGTTGCCCGGGAATGGCTCTGGCCCATCCTCCAACGGTGCCGGCAGCCCATCCGACGCCGCTTCCATTGCGAAAATGGTCGACCCGGCACTGGTGGACGTCGATACCACCCTCAGTTACCAGCAAGAGCAGGCTGCGGGTACCGGCATGGTACTCACCTCGAATGGCAAGATCCTCACCAACAATCACGTGATCGAAGGTGCGACGTCGATCAGTGTGACAGATATCGGCAACGGAAAGACTTACGGTGCGACCGTCGTAGGGTACGACCACGCCGACGACGTGGCCGTCCTCCAGCTGCAGGGAGCATCGGGGCTCGCGACTGTCCATACGGGAAGCTCGACGGCGGCACGCAAGGGACAGCCCGTCGTCGCGCTCGGAAACGCCGGTGGCCTGGGTGGGACCCCCAGCGTCGCCGGTGGCTCCATCACCGCGCTCAATCAGTCGATCACCGCCACCGACTCGGCAGACAACATCTCTGAGCAGTTGCATGGGCTCATCGAGACCGACGCCCCCATTCAACCGGGTGATTCCGGTGGGCCGCTTGTCGACACCAATGAACAAGTTCTTGCCATGGACACTGCCGCCTCGGCGGGGTTCCAGTTCCAGCAGTCGGGGGCGGCTGCCACCCAGGGGTACTCCATTCCGATCAACGAAGCGCTCGGGATCGTCAGGCAGATCGAGGACGGCTCGGCATCGTCGGCCGTCCATATCGGACCGACACCGTTCCTTGGAGTCCAAGTGGCGGCACCGGGTTCGAGCTCCTCCAACGGCGTCGGCGGATCGACGGGGCCTGGCGGCACCAAGAGCCCAGGTCGGACAGCCGGTGCCCAGATCGTCTCCGTCGTCGCGGGATCCGCTGCCGCCCAAGCGGGACTGGGCGTCGGTGACATCATCACGTCACTCGCTGGCCAGCCGATCGCCACGGTCAGTTCGCTCAGCACTATCATCATGGGGCAGCAGGTGGGAGCCCCGGTGGCTGCCGTGTACTCGGACCCCACCGGCCAGCAGCACACGGTTACGGTGACGCTCGGTCCTGGACCCCCCCAGTAGGGCCTACGGCCCGCTGAACGGAGGGGGAGGAGGATCCGAGATGGCCACGACTGGCTCCGAAACGGCCGCCGGCGGACCAGGTCGCTCTCCGGAACCCCACGGTGGGGGGGCTCCGCTCTGCCATGACGCCGGAGCGGTTCCAGCGGGGTTCGCCCAGGCAGACGCGCGCTCTCCGCTCCAGCTCGCGGGCGAACCACCAGACCCGGTCCTCCCCGTACCGTCCTCGAACCTCCCGTTGCGCAACACCAGCGCCGGTCCGACGAGGGCCACGAGGACCGAGAGGACCAGGATGCCCAATCCGGCCAGCACCCTTCCATCGGCGGCCGCCTGACACTCACCCACAAATGCGAGCCACTGGACCCGCGCGGCGGTATTGGCTGCCGGGGGCTCCGCTCCGGCCCCGATCGAAGCCGGGTCGAAGAACGCAGTGATAGGGGCCTCCGAGGCCAGACCCGGCCCGCAGGTACCCCCGACGGCTGGCTGCGGCAGCGCCACGACGATCGCAGTGACCGCGATGGTCGCTCCCACGATCCCCACGAGGGCGAATCCCAGCCTGATCCACATCCGCACCATGGTCGCTCCACTCCATCGTCGATCCGCTATCCGCGCCGATAGTAGGGCGCCCGCGCCCGGTTGATGGAGCGCGGGCACTCGGCAGCTCACCGGCTTGCCACTTCTAGGCTCGGTGACAGAAGATGGCGCGATCACGTACGAGATCACCAGCGGCAGGTCGCCTGGTGGCCCCGTCTGATCGCCGGATGACGTGCCCCGCAGCGCCCCGAGTGGTGACCGGCCCGCCAGCTATCGAGGCGGCGAGCATCCCTGTCGTCAGCCGGCGCTTCAGGGTACCGACCCTTGTGAGAACGCCAAGGGCCGAACGGGCCGACCCGGATCGAAGTCCCGACCGATCCGGCCCGACCCTGACCGGCCCACCGGGCGAGTGGAAAGTCGACGCCTCCTGCCGAACCTGCTCGGGCACTCCCTCGGACGAAGTCCTGCCGGCCAAATCCACCCGCGAGCACCGGTGCGAGGAGAGCGGAGTCGATGAGCGGTAGGAGCCACCGCGCCGGGCGCGACCTGCTGCTCGCCTTGCTTGTTGCGACCGCATTGTTCCGTGTGACCCAGAACATGGCGCTCACCACACTGTCACTCCTCGGGCGCGAAAGTCTTGGACTCCACGCCGGCGCCATTGGCGTGGTCGGGGCGACCGCCGGTCTGGCCATGGCCACGGTCACCTTCACCGTCTCCCATCGCGTTCGTCCACACCATGCCGCACTCTCGGCTGCGGGCGGCATGGCTGTGCTGACCGTGTCCCTGGTCATCTTCTCTCTCGCCTCCTCGCTCACCACGTTCGTGATGGCGGCCCTGCTCCTCGGCATCGCCGGCGGGTTGGCCATACCGGGCCTGGTCAACGCCGTGGTCTACTCGGCCGGCAGCCGGCGCGAACGTGCGATCGGCCTCTACACCATCACCTTGAGCCTGGGCCTGGCGTTCGGACCGGTCCTCGAGTCGCTGATCCTGAGCGTCAGCCGACAGGATGTCCGAACCCCGTTCGTCCTCTTCTCGATCCTTCCCGCCCTCGGCGCAGTCATCATCGGAGCGACCCACCTGCGGCGCCGGCCGAACCCGATGACCGGGGCGGCCCCCAGTTCCCCCCGGCCCATCCCGCCCGGAACAGGATCTGCCCCGAGCGTCTCGGACGCTCCAGGGACCGGCGGTGGTCACGCTCGGGGGAGTTCGGCCCCTCGTTGGCGGGGTGGTCTACTCGGTACCCGCACGGGTCGGGTGGCGCTCATCGCCCAGCTGCTCTACGCCATCCCTTTCGTCGGCATCACGGTCTTCGGCGCACTCGTGAGCCGGGTCGGGTTCGGGGTGAGCCCGGCGCGGGCTCAGATCGCATTCACCGTGTTCTTCGTCCTGTCGTTCGGCGCACGAAGTGCCGTGACCGTTCGCGCCCCTATCACCCACAAAATGCCCCTCTTCTGGACGTCGGCCGCCCTGACTGCAACCGGCCTGACCCTCCTCGGGATCGGGCACGGCTTCGCCGTGCTCTTGCTCTCAATGGGGGTCCTCGGAATACCTCACGGCCTGACGTTCCCCCTCGCCCTGGCCACCGCTGCCGAATCCACGGACATGGACGGGCTCCCCCGAGCCAACGCCACGCTGCTCGGAAGCACCAACCTGGTGACCGTGATCGTGCCCCTCGCTCTGGGCGCGATCATCCCTGTCGTCGGCTACCGGGGCATGGCCCTTTCGCTTCTGGCACCTGTAGCGGTCTGCGGCGCTCTGCTGTTCACCCAACGCACCCCGCAGCTGGTGCACCGTGAACACTGAGGCTGGCGTCGTCTGGTGTCCAAAGGCTTCCAGAGGCTCACACGACGACCCGCTGTGACATCTCTCGCGCCACGTCGGCTGCAGCTCCCTGTCCCTGGGCGCTGAGACCGGCGATCACTCCGGCAATGTCCGACTCAGGTCGATTTTGTGAGAGCTTCCATTTCCCCTCGAGCGACGTGACCCGAACCTCCATACCCACGATGTTCCGCACCAGCCTTTCGATGTAGTCAGCCGGGGCGTCTCGGACACTCCATGGCTCGGGGAACAGCCGTTCGTGGAAGCTGGTGAGCGACTCGACGTGGGTACGCTTCCAGTCGTCGTCATGGTGCAATGTCAGGTTCCCTTTGGCGTGAACCATGATGAAATTCCAGGTGGGCACCACCTTCCCGTGCTCCTGCATCGAGGGGTAGTAACTCGGGGAGACGTAGGCGTACGGGCCGACCCAGGTCACCAGTGCCGGAACGGAGAGATCGGCAGTCGCCCACTGGCCGTTTCCCCTGGCGAGATGTCCGGTGACGGTCTCCGCGTCATCCGAGATGAGGAGGGGGATGAAGGACGCTTCCGGCCCGTTCCGACCGACGGTGATCAGTTCACCGGCACCGATCCTTCTGACGGCGTCCCGGAGGATTGTCGGATCAGATTCCGCAAAAGGCTCCGGAACGTACATCTGCCCAGGAAACACAATCGGTCGGGAAGCGTCAAGGTCGATGGTGATGGTGGCTCACCCGTATGATGACCAACCCGAATCGTGACGACCTGGCCGGTGACGACCTGGACACGCCAGCCTGTTGGTGCGGTCATGCTGCGACGACCACCGTGTAGGACCGGACCCCGACCGGGCCCCGATCCTGTCGAACTCCGATGGTCGTGCCGAAGCTGCCGGCAGACGTCGGTACCCCGTTGATCGCCCCGGTGGCCACATCGAGCACCAGTCCCGGGGGCAGATCATCTGACAGGACGGCCCAGCGCGAATGGCGGTTCGCCGGCGACGCCTCGAGCGAGGCATGGTACGGGCTACCGACGATTCCTCCGGGGAGCACCGGCGGCCGGATGTGCGGGGTGTCGATGACAGCACCGCTCTCGACCGCGCTCCTGGGAGGGATGCGCCCTGGCCCGGAGGCCAGGCAACTCGCGGTCAACGCCGGGTTGGCCGGAGGGACGAGAGTCGGCGGCGTGGCGAATGCCGGTGGGTGCTCGAGGTCAATCATGTCGAACAGATCTCGGGCATGGGCGTCCCTGCGGGTGAGGGCCGGGAAGTTCCACTTCACTTCGAGTGTCTTCAGGACCGAGGTGTGGTCGTAGAGTTCATGCGACACGAAGTCAGGGCGGGCGAAGGGAGACACCACCCCAGCCGGTACCCGAAAGCCGTAACGGTCGAATCCCCCGGGCGCCATGTTGGCGGTGAGATTCGGGGGTACGTCGTCCGGCGGCACGGCACCCGGTGGGGAGACGTGGTCGTACCAACCGCCCCACTCGTCGTATGTCCAGATCAGCATGGACCTCGACCATTGCGGACCGCTCATGACGGCATTGACCACCTCGCCAAGGAACTGGTCGCCGTACTGGATGTCCTGGGGGTTCTCTTCGGAAGACTGGCTGTAGTTGGGCTCGAGGAACGTGAACTGGGGCAGGTCGCCGGCAGCAGCGTCGACGAAGAACGCATCGATGCGTGCCATATGGGTGGTGATCGATGGTTGGGACAGAAGCGGCAGCCAGACACCGATCGACGGGAGGTTGGAGAAGTAGTTCTTCCAGGTGGCGCCGTGGCGATTGAGGGAATCGAAGATCGTCCCGTTCGGAGGCAGGTCGTCCGGGAACACGTCGGCGACCTCGCCGAGGGAGGTCCCGGCGAACAGGTACCTGCGGTTCGGGTCGGTTTGACCGGGTACCGATGCGAACCACCGGTCGGCGATGGGGAAGGTGGCCGCCATCGACCAGGTGAAGGGGAGATCGCTCCCGTCGAAGTAACCGACCGACTCACCGCTCGATGCTTCGACGCACCCCTGGTTGGTGTGTCCCGTCCACGAATGGTGGGTCAGGTTCCAGTTGTTCCCGACACCGTTCGTCTGGCATTCGCTGGGCATGTGGAAGGCGCGTACCAGGTTGCCGTGACCATCGGGAAGCACCACGGTCGGCAGCCCATCGGGACCCTTGGGAAAGCAGTCACCCCGTCCCAGCATGCCGAGGAGGTTGTCGAACGAGTGGTTCTCCATCATCACCACGATGAAGTTCTCGATTTGGGGTACCAGATCAGTCCCCGCGGGAACCGTCGGATCGGGCAGGGATCCGGGCTCACCCGAGACTCTCGCCGGGCGGCGAACCGATCGGCCACCGCCTACGCCCGACGGCGTAGCGTCTCCCGGCGATCCGAAGGCGCTGCCAGCAACGTCGAGGGTGCCGGCCAGTGCAGCGGCGCCGGCCACCCCCAGCAGCCGGCGACGACTGAGACGGAGGTCCACAACCGGAGCGTAGTCACAACGCGTCGGACGCGCCGATGGCGACCGGTTCCCCGGTGCGAGGCAGTCGATCGAGACGCCGGCGCCGGCAACGCTCCCTTCCGCGAATCCGGCCGGCGCGACGACCCGCGCCCATTTGAGCCCAGCCGCTTGTTAGCCTCATCACCCATGGATTGCCTGGAAGACTCGCTCCAGCCGTCGGATCGCGCCATCGGGCAAAGCGGGGGATGACGGCGAACGAAGAGGGCCTTGCCGCACTCGGTGCGGAGATCAAGCGATCCTCGAAGAACCGCAACCAGCGAAGCCGCAAGGGACAGCGGCGATCGGCAGGGAGGTCCAGGCGCCGGCGCCGGACCAAGCGCGGTGTCCTCATCGGGCTGGTGATCGTGGTGGTGCTGCTGGCCGGCGGAGCCGGGTACGCCTGGCACCTGGCCAACAGCCTGCACCGGGTGACGGTGAAGGGTCTCTCCGGCACCGCCACCGGAGCGGAGACGGGAACCGAGAACATCCTGATGGTGGGCTCCACGTCGCGCTGCGCCCTGGCCCAGCAGAACGCCGCCTATGGCCTGTGCCAAGGTACGGCCACCTCCCCACCGGTGAACGGCGTCAACGGCGACGTGATCATGATCCTCCACGTCAACCCGGCCACGAAGAAGCTGGCAATCCTGTCCATTCCGCGGGACCTGTTCATCCCCAACGCAAGGGCCGGTGGCGCCAACAAGATCGACGCGGGGCTTCTCCAGGGCCCGACCCAGCTGGTGGCGGCCATCGAGGAGGACTTCGGGATCCCCATCCAGCACTTCGTCGAGTTGAACTTCGACCAGTTCGCGAATGTGGTCAACGCTCTCGGTGGGATCAACATGGCCTTCCCGATGACCGTGTACGACCGGTTCTCGGGCCTCAACGTCCAGGCCAACGCCTGTGTCCACCTGAACGGCACCCAGGCGCTGCAGGTGGTGCGAGCCCGCCATCTCCAGTACAAGTCGGCGACCACCACCTCGTCGGATCCGCACTACTGGCCCCAAGAGGTCCAGAGTGATCTGGCCCGCATCCGCCGTGACCACGAATTCCTCCGGGTGCTCGCCGCCCAGGTCAAGCAGCAGGGACTCGGCAACCCGATCACCGACTTCAAGCTGGTGCAGTCGGTCCGCAGCGACCTCACCTTCGACCAGTCGTGGTCGGTGTCCGACATGGCGAATTTGGTGCTGCAGTTCCACTCCGTCAGCATCAACTCGGCTCCCCAGCTGACCATGCCGGTCAAGGTCGTCGTCGATTCCGCCGGACCTCAGGGCAACTACATCTACAAGGGAGGGAATTACGGCGACGTCGAGTTCACCTCCCAGGCCCAGGACCTGACGTCCATCCAGACGGTGTTCGGGATCACCACCACCACCGATCTGATGACCGGTCAGCCACTTCCGGCCCCGTCGGCGGTGACCGTGTCGGTCATGAACGGCACCGGTGTCTACAACCAGGCCACCAACACCGCTTCAGCGCTTTCCGCCCTCGGCTTCCACACCGTCGGGGTGGGTGACGTCACCCCGGTGGGCGACGTGGGCGAGACGGTCGTCTACTACGGATCCAGATCTCCTGCCGTCGAAGCAGCCGCAGAGGCGGTGGCCCGTTCGATGAGCGGTTCGGTGATCATGGGCTACGACCCATCCCGGGTGGCCGATGGCGCAATGGTCACCGTGGTCACCGGCTCGCAGTTCACGGTCAACCCGCCGGCGTCATCGGCGACCGCCACCACCGCAGCGGCCGCAACCCCCACCACCTCGCCGCCTTCGTCCGGCACGACCGCCGCGCCAACTACCACGCCGACCGGCGCCGTCATCTACCCCTCGTCGCCGCCGACCCAGAAGCTCCAGCCCTGGGATCCCCGGGCCTGCGCCCCTCATGCACCGGTGGCTCCAGGACCAGTACCCACCCCGGTGCCCTGAGCCGACCCTCCACAGCCCTGGGCGGTGCGGTCTGGCCCTGGGCGGTGCGGTCTCCTCAGCCGAGAACGCGGCCGAGAACGGTTGCGGTCCGGGCGGATCCGCTCAACCGGCCCCGCCCGTTGCCGAGCCACCGGTAGCGCTTGATCCACCGCCGGTGGTAGTGGTCGTACTACCCGATGCCGGGGTCGTGGCACCGGGCAGCGTCACAGGATTGGTTGCGAGTACCGCCGACTGGGGCGGCGGCAGCTTGACCGGACCGACCGGGTGCGTCAAGAGATAATTGTAGATCGATCGGACCACTGGAGCGGCTCCGGTGGCACCGTAACCGGCCTGGTCGATAACGACCACCACCACGTATTGCGGATTGTTCACCGGCCCCCAGGCAACGAACCACGAAATGGGCTCCTTGCCGGCGAGGCTGGCGGTCCCGGTCTTTCCTGCCAGGGGGAAGGTCGACAGCGGAAAGCCCTGGAACGCTTGCGACCCGGTGCCCAGGGGGTACTGGCTGATCACGCCCTCGAAGCCGGTCAGCATCGGACCCCGGACCGCGGGTGGCAGGTTGACGTGGCCGGTGACCTTGGGTGCGATGCGCTTGACCACCTTCCCCGACGGGGTGACGATGGCTGCGCCCACCTCGGGGGCGTAGCGCGTACCGCCGTTGGCGAAGGTCGCGTAGGCGACCGCCTGCTGAATCGGGGTGAGCAGGGTCAGACCCTGACCGAAGGCCAGCTGGAGATTGTCGCCCACGTACCATCCCGCATTGGGGTAGCCCTTCGGGCTCAACTTGTGGAGTTGCTGGCGGAGAGCGGGGCTGTCGACCTGGCCCGATGCCTCTCCCGGTAGATCGATCCCGGTCGGTTGCCCCAAGCCGTACTGAGCGGCGGCATTCTGTATCGGAGTCGGACCGTACTGGGCCGCATGGGTATAGAACTGGTAGCCGAGATTGTAGAAGAACACGTCGTCCGACGCCGTGATGGCAGTGGACATATCGATCGTGCCCAGCGCCACGTGCCCGGCACTGTGATAGCTGCATTTGCCGACGCAGTTGGGGATCGTGAACAGTCCGGTGTCGGTATAGGTGTCAGTGCTGTTCCACAGCCCGGTGCTCAGGGCCGCGGTGGCCGTGTTGAGCTTGAACGTGGAGCCCGGTGTGTAGAGGCCGTCAATGGCGAAATTGTTCTGCGCTCCGGACGCGGTCAGCGCAGAGTAGTTGGCCTGGGAGATCCCGCCGGTCCAGATGCTCGGGTTGTACGAGGGGAACGACGACATGGCCAGCACCGCACCGGTCTGGGGGTCGAGGACCACCGCGGCTCCGTTGGGAGCTGCGATGATGCGCCCGGTGGACGGATCGATGGTTCCACGCAAGGACGTGATCTGGCGGGCAAGGGCGTTGTCGACCACCTGCTGGAGGTTGGTGTCGATATTGGTGACGAGGTTGTTGCCGGGTGTGGCCGGGATGGTCTTGAGGGTCTTCACGACCTGTCCCTGCGGGTTCACCTGGATGCGTTGTTGGCCGGGGATGCCCCGGAGCTGGGACTGGTACTGGTACTCGAGGCCCGATTGTCCGAAGGGATCTCCCTGCTGGTAACCCTGGTTGGCCAGCGCCTTGAGCTCGGTGCTGTTGATGGTGCCCACGTACCCAAGCGTCTGCGCCGCTGGATACCCGCCGGACGCTGGACCGGGAAGCTCCTGTTGGGGATAGTTCACCTGAGTGGTGGTGGCCGTCGACACCCCGGGGAATTCGCTCTGGTGCTCTCGGATGTAGAGCACGTCGGCCACCGGGGCGTTGGAGAGCACCGGGACCGGCCGGTAGAGGCTGTAGTTGGGATCGGCCAGGGTGGCGTTGACCTGGGCGGTGGTCTCTCCGATCAGGGCGGCCAGCCTCGCCACCACCGCGGGGTTCTGTTGGGCCTTGAGCCTGGAAAGGCTGATCTGCTCGGCCATGGAGTCGTTGACCAGCGGATTCCCGAAACGGTCGAGGATCGAACCTCGTCGCGGCAACACCCGTACCACCCGCACCTGTTCGGCGGAGACTGCTTGGGCGACGGCCGAGGTCTGAAATGCGGTCAATGCCCACAGCCGGAGCAGAAGCAGGCTGAACAGGACGATGACGACGACCCCCGCCACCCGGAGGCGGACGTTCGGATGGGCGGCGGTCGAGTCCGGGGCATCGAGCAACGTGCCGACGGACAAGCGGCGGGGGCGCATCCGCGGCTGCTTCGTCTTCTCCTTCCGGGCCCTCTGCCGGGGAGGGGGTCGCATCATCCGATTCCGGCGCGCGAACAGGTGGCGACCGTTGCGACTCACGGTCAGCCAGTATGGCGGGAGCGGCCCGGTTCCGGTACGCGCCCTGCTTCCGACAACCAGGGGATGTGGGCTCTCCTGCCTGTCACGCCGAGCTGCCTGTCACGCCGAGCCGAAGAAGGTCTCGCGCAGTTCCCGCTTGAGGATCTTCCCCGACGGGTTGCGGGGAAGCTGCTCGTCGGTGAAGACGATCCGGCTGGGAACCTTGAAGGCTGCGAGCGTCTCGCCAAGGAACACCCGCAAGGCCTCCTCGGTCACCCCGGCATCGTCCTTGAGCTTGACCACCGCCACCACCTCCTCACCGAGGCGCTCGTGCGGGACACCGAACACCGCCGTCTCGTACACCCCAGGGTGGTCGTAGATGGCGCTTTCGACCTCGGCGCTGTAGACGTTCTCTCCGGCCCGCAACACCATGTCCTTGGCCCGGTCCTCGATGTAGAGGAATCCCTCCGCGTCGATGCGACCCACGTCACCCGACGCCAGCCACCCGTCCACGATGGACTCGGCCGTCTCCTTCGGCTTGTGCCAGTAGCCCCGGATGAGGTTGGGTCCCTTCATCCATATCTCGCCCCGACCACCCACCGGCAACCGGTTACCCCGTTCGTCGCGGACCTCGGTGTCCATGATGGTGGTGAGGGCACGCCCGGTAGAGGTCGGGTGGGAGACATAGTCGTCACCGCTGTTGCCCGGGCCGAAGGCATTGGTCTCGGTCATGCCATAGCCGATGTTGGGCCGGCCCCTCGCAAATCCCTTCTCCACCCGGTCGACCAGCCTGGCCGGCGCCGGAGCGCCTCCGCCGCCGATGGTAGCCAGAGACGATGTGTCGTACTTGGAGAACGCCGGGCTCTCGAGGAGGTCCCAGCTCTGGGTCGGGACGCCGACGAACGCGGTCACCTTCTCGGCCTCGATCAGACGGAGCGCCGTCTCCGGATCCCACCGGTGCATCATGACCAGCTTCATCTTCAGCCCGAAGCACGAGAGCATGACTGGCACGCAACCCGTGACGTGGAACAGGGGGACGATCAGGATGAAGCTCGGTTTCGCACCTCCTCCTCCGAACAGATCGGTCCCCTGACGGGCGGAGAGAATGCTCGAGTTGGCCCAGAACGCTGTAAGAGCCTGGGTCACCGCCCGATGGGTCGAGACGGCACCTTTGGGAAATCCGGTCGTCCCGGAGGTGTAGAGGATGGTCGCATCGTCCTCCGGATCGACCTCGACCTCGGGCATCGGATTGCCCAACCCGATCACGTCCTCGAAGCGACGGACCCCGACCGGCAGTCCTTCGAGCGAATCCGAACGGACGACGACAAGTGGGACGCCACGAGCACGGGCCGCCGTGTGTGCACGCCCGACCCGTTCCGGGTCC
>DAHUZT010000070.1 GCA_027315005.1 Acidimicrobiaceae bacterium
ATCGCCGGCCACCCTCGGCGAGTTGAGGATCTTCTCGAGGTGAACCTCCTTCTTGAATTGTGCCCGAGGGTTGAGGGCCCCGTTTCGATGGTTCTTCCAGGCGATACGGGCCATCACCGCCTTGAGCTCATCCGGGTCGACTCCGTACTTGTGGGCATAGGCGGGAACGAGGAACGAGAATGCCGCCGGAGAACTCAGCCCGGCATTCGTCCCGTCGCCAACGGCCCGGATCCCGGTGAGACCCGAGTAGCCCGAGTCCTTCAGCTTCTCCACACCGACGGCCATGGCGAGGTCGTACGCCCCCGAGGCCACGGCGTAACAGGCACTTCGAAATGCCTCCGAGCCGGTGGCGCAGAAGTTTTCGACGCGGGTCACCGGCCGATAGTCGATCTTCAGGGGCTTGGACAGGGTGAGACCGGACTGTCCCGACCCCATGGTGCCGAGCCAGAAGGCATCGATATCGTCGGTTGCGACACCGGCCGAGTCGGTGCATTCGATGACGGCATCGGTGAGGAGATCATCGACGCTCATCTCCCAGAGCTCGCCGAATGGCGTGCAGCCCATGCCGACGATCGCCACCCGGTCGCGGATTCCTCTGCTGGCCATGTCAGTCCATCTCCTTTCCCCGGAGGGACCCCGGAGCCGCAAGCTCCCCGTCGGCACCGTCGACGTTGGCGGAAACGGCGACGGTGCCGGTGCCGGAGATCCCGGAGGTGTCGGCGGAACGGGCACCTTCGCCAGGCCCCGCCCCGCGCCGGCCCTTCGAGACCGGTCGGGCCTTCCAAAAGTAATTATGCACCCCCTGGGCGGTGTAGAAGCGCCGAAAGGTCATCTCGACCCGGGTTCCGATGGCCAGCTGGTCCGGATCGACGTCGGTCATCTCTCCCCGGTAGCGGCCTCCGCCGTCGAAATCGACGACAGCTCCGATCAGGGGTGGCGAGGGGCTGAAGGCCAGGTGATCGACGGTGAAGGTGGCCACGGTCCCATACACGCCGGACAGGCGGAGGGGCTCCATCTGGTCGACGGCTCGACACGACAGGCAGACCCTGGTGGGTGGCAGGTGGACGAATGCGCATCGGCGGCATCGACTTGCGGAGAAGCCGAACTTCCACAGTTCGTTGCGGCGCACCGCCGGTGCGTCCGGCCGCTCCGGGTCGGGCCTCCGAGGCGGTTCCCGGCGGAGGAGGCCTCTCCACGACAGAAAGACGGCGTAGGGGAGTCCGGCCTGTCCCGACTCCACCTGCTCGGCCACGGTGGCCAGTCCCGATCGGTGCTGACGCTGGCGGATTCCCACCAGGTTCTCAGTGGTCCGCATGATGACGCAGTCGGCCCCGTCCCCAACGACGAGGACAGCGATGATCTGAGCGGGCTCGGCCCGTTCGAGCACGTCTGCCAGGGCCACACCGGCCTGGGCTGCTCCCAGATTCCCGATGCTCTGGCTGTGGTCCGGGGCCAGCCGGCCACCGTCCACTCCGAGCGATGCCCGCACTGACCCGACCGCGCGGGTATGCAGCCCTGCGACGACGAGGTGGTCGACTTCGTCGACCGACAGCCCGCAGTCGGCCAGGGCCCGCTCGAACGCCGCCTTGGCCAGGGGTACGAGGGAGACCTCGCCGAAGCGATCCTCCCACTGGCGGGATGCGATCTCACCGGGAACCCTCCACCGCTCGGTGACTTCGTCCGTCGCCGATCCTCGACCGAGCAGCTCGGCGGCTCCTCCGTCCGGAGCGAACAGGAAGGCGCAGGCACCGTCCCCTCCCTGGCTCTCTTCGGATCCACCAGCCAGGCCGGTGCGGAGATCGGACAGCACGGCGAGTGCGGGTTGATCGACTCCGGTCCGCGCCGCTGACCGGAGCGCTCCCCATGCCGAGCGCACCGATCCACAGGCGTCGTAAGCCGAAGCCTCGGGGTCCAGACCCAGGGCGGCATGGACGGTGGTGGCATTGGTCTTGTCGAGATACGCCGGGTCGGGGGTCGCAAAAACGATCTCCGACGGACGGACCGTGCCGGCGAGTTCGAGGCATCGACGTCCCGCTTCGACCCCGAGCGTGGTGGTGTCCTCGTCGAAGGAGGCCACCGACCTCGAACCTCGTCCTCGGGCTGTGCCGAAGGCGGCGCCGATGGAGGCCCGCTCGAGCCGCCAGAACGGAAGGTACACACCCCAACCCACGATGCCCGAAACCATGTCCCGCTCCCTCCTCGATTCGTCGGACGGGGTCCGTACCCCGATGCCCTACCGCCGGGCGGGCTGGGCGCCCGTGGACCGCCGGGCGGGCTGGGCGCCCGTGTCGGCAGCGGCCATGGCCTCCGCCCGTTCGCGCAGTGCCGCCCGGTCGGGCTTCCCCAATCCGAGAAGCGGGATCTCGTCCAGGTTCACGACCAGTTCGGGAGTCTTGAACCGGGCGACCCCCCGGTCGACGAAGAACCGAATGCACTCGTCCACATCGAGGCGGCCGTCGGCCACCACGAAGGCGGCCACCCGCTCACCCAGCCGCTCATCCGGAAAGCCGACCACCACCGCCTGACGGACCGCCGGATGCTGTTCGAGAAATCGTTCGACCTCTGCCGACGCGATGTTCTCTCCGGCCCTGATGATCACGTCCTTCAACCTGCCCACGATCGTCAGCCAACCCTGTTCGTCGACGACGCCAAGGTCACCCGTGGCGAACCACCCTCGGCGGACGGCCGCTTTCGTCTCAGCCGGGTCTCCGTAGCCCACGAAGAGCTCTGGTCCGCGGAGGTGGACCTCGCCCCGCTCACCGGAGGGAGCGCTCCGAGCGGTCGACGGATCGACCACTCGGATCTCCGCCTCGCCCACCGACCGACCATCGGTGTCACGGGCCCGATCGGGACTGTCGGCGAAGGTGCTCGTGGTGACGGTGGGTGCCTCGGTCGAGCCATAGGTCCGCTTGACCGAGGCACCGAGCCGAACCCGGGCCTCGTCGATGAACTCGGGAGTGACTCCGGTTCCCCCGCACGAGATGAGCCGCAAGCTCTCCACCCGGCGGCCGACATCGGCGATCTCCATCATTCCGAGGAACTGTGTGGGCGGTCCGATCATGAACGACACCGCGTGCTCGCCGACCAGGCGGACGCCGAGCTCGGGATTCCACTTCTCCATCAGCACGACCGGCATACCCACCGTTCCGGGAACCAGCACCGAGTTGAGCAGTCCGGACACGTGAGCCAGCGGCGATGGCATCAGAGCCGCGTCGGCAGGTGTCAACCCGTGGGCAGAGGCCATCGACCGCGCCTTGTAGGCCAGGCCCCGGATCGAGTGCAGCACCGCTTTGGGCTGCCCTGTCGAACCGGTGGTGAACAGGACCACCCCGATGTCCGACCCGCGTCCGGGACCGGCCGGCATGGGACGCGCCTCGAGCATCGATTCGAAGCCACCTCGGTCACCGGTCCGCACGCCGACAACCCCGGCCCGCTCGGCGAGAGGCATTCCCTTGCCGGCGAGGAGCACGGATGGTGCGATCGCGCCGATCATGCGCCCGACCTCGGCGGACCCGACCTGATGGTGGATGGGAGCGGCGATGGCCCCGTTTCGCCAGCAAGCTCGGAAGAGCACAATGGCCTCCCACCAGTTGGGAAGCTGCCACGCCACCACCCGACCCTTGCGCACGCCTGCATCACGGAGTGCGCCGGCGACGGACGACACCGCCATCTCCAATTTCGTCCCGTCGAGTCGAACCGGACCATCGACGATGGCGGTGGCACCCGGCAAGTGCCGGCCTGTCAACAACCGGTCGAGCGTCGGAACGTCCCAGGCTCCCCCCGGCCGCAGGTAGCGAGCGGCGTTACCCTGTCGGTAGGTGGCTCGAAGGTCCGGTGTCCGGCCGTCCGGCATGCGGCGCATCGGCGTCCGAACGCTCACGAGGCGGGAACCGGTCCTTCCACCGCTCCTTCCACCACCAGACGGACCGGAGGCGCACTCCTCCAGTTCGGCACACCGTCGTCGGGCTCGGCCACCGGGTACTTGCTCTCGTGGATCTCTGCCCAATGAGAGTGGTTGAGCTGGTGGAGCGTGAAGCACGCTTGCAGCGAGTTGTAGAAGCCCATGTTGTCGACGGTCTGGTTCACCGACTCCTTTATCATCAGCGCGGTCATCGTCGGAACCCGTGCGATGCGACGGGCGAACTCGAGGGTCCGCTCCGACAGCTCGGCCGCAGGAAAGATCTTGGACACCATGCCGAGCCGGTGGGCCTCCTCGATGTCGATGGCATCGCCGGTGAGCATCAGCTCCTTGGTCCGTCGCGGTCCGAACTCCCATGGATGGCCGAAGTATTCCATGCCGCACATGCCGAGCCGAGTTCCCACCACGTCGGCGAACAGGGCGTCATCGGCTCCGACGATGAGATCGCAGGCCCACATCAGCATGAGACCCGCCGAGTACACAGTCCCCTGGACCTGGGCGACGGTGATTTTGCGGAGGTTGCGCCACCGAAGCGTGTTCTCGAAGTAGTAATGCCACTCCTGGAGCATCCGCGCCTCGGACCCCACCCTGGTGGCGCCGTTGATCGTCGCCGTCCGGTGCTGATCGGGTCCCGGAGCCCGCTCGCTGATGGCCTGCTTGGAGCCCATGTCATGGCCTGAGGAGAAGATCGGTCCCACGCCACCGAGGATGACCACCCGAACCCGATCGTCCTCCTCTGCCCGGACCAGCGCATCGTTGAGCTCGACCAACATGCCTCGATTCTGGGCATTGCGAGTCTCCGGTCGGTTGAGAAGAACGCGGACGATGTCGCCGCCATCGAGCTCCTCATAGGTGACGAATGTGTACTCGGCCATGTGCTCTTCTCCTGACGCGGGTCTCATCGTGGTATCTGATCGTGGTATCTGATCGTGGTATCTGATCGTGGTATCTGATCGTGGTATCTGAGCGTGGTATCTGAGCGTGTGCCCCGGTTGCTTGTGCGACAGCTCGCGGCAACGGTATACCAGCGGCCCGACCGTCCGCTTCCTGGCGCCGCTGTCGGCGAGACGGCTGCATCCTCTGGCGCAATCGACGCTCGGCCTGCGGACCGGCCGCGCTCAGTACGCTCGAGGCAAGGTCGGTTCAGTCGACGATGCTGAGGGCGATCTTCGGACACGCCTGCACCGCCTGCTCGACCTTCGACCGCAGTGCCTCGGGAGGCTCCTCATCGAGGAGGTAGAGGAGATCGTCGTCCCGCAATTCGAACACTTCGGGCGCGATGGCCATGCACAGTGCGTTCGATTCGCATCTCCCCCGATCCACCACCACTCGCACGGAGACGAGTGTACTCAGACCCTCTCCGCCGGGAACGGCCACGACACGGGTCCCGCCGGGACCGGGACACATCAGGGAAGGCCACCCGAGAACCGGCAACGGCGTCCAGGCGAGAATGAAAATGGCGTTTTCCGCGCAGGCGGGAAGCTGTTACGCTAGGGCCCGTCCACGGGTGGGCCGCGGTCGTGATCGCCGTGAGTCGGCCTCGGCCAAACCGGGGGTCAGTACCGACAGATCGGCGAATCCACGCCGGCGGCCGCGGTCCGGCGTAGCGGCCTCGGCGGGCCAAGCGAACGAGAAAGGCGATCGACATGGCTCCACGATCACTCGAGTTTCCTGTCTTCGACGCAGACAACCATCTCTACGAGACGACCGATGCATTCACCAAGTACCTTCCGCCGGAGTATGACGGCCTCGTCCGCTACGTAGAAGTCAACGGGCGCACGAAGATCGCGGTGAACGGACAGATCAGCGAGTACATCCCGAACCCGACATTCGAGTACGTGGCGGCGCCTGGCGCCCAGGAGGAGTACTTCAAGCACGGCAATCCCGAGGGCAAGTCACGCAGGGAGATCATGGGGAAGCCCATCCGTTCCCTGCCGGCGTTCATGGAGCCCCAACCGCGACTCGAGCTGATGGACCAACTCGGGTTGGATCGCGCCATCATGTGGCCGACCCTGGCCAGCCTGTTGGAGGAGCGGCTCAGGGGTGATCCTCCGGCCACCCACGCGGTCGTTCACGCCCTCAACCAGTGGATGCACGAGCACTGGTCGTTCGACTACGAGTCTCGGATCTTTCCCACGCCGGTGATCCATCTGGGTATCGTCGACGAGGCCATCCGTGAACTCGAGTGGGTACTCGAGCGGGGTGCGAAGATCATCCTGGTCCGTCCGGCTCCGGTCACCGGCTTCATGGGGCCCCGATCGATGGCCCTTCCCGAGTTCGATCCGTTCTGGAACGTGGTGGCCGACGCCCGGATCCCGGTTGGCATGCACGCTTCCGACAGCGGCTACCAGCGCTACTTCAACGAATGGGAAGGGATGACCAGAGGTGAGATGCTGCCCTTCAAAGGCGGCTCCGCCTTCATGGCCATCGTAGGTCACCAAGGCCGGCCCATCATGGACACCATCGCCTCGCTCATCGGGCACGGGCTGTGCAGTCGCTTCCCCGAACTGCGCTTCGCTCCCGTGGAGAACGGCAGCAACTGGGTGCGGCCCATCCTCGAGTACATGGAGGGCGCTTACCGGTCGGCACCGAAATCCTTCGACGAAGATCCGGTCGAGGTGTTCAAGCGGAACGTCTACGTGCACCCGTTCCACGAAGAGGATCCGGTGGGACTGGTCGAGCTGCTCGGTGCCGATCGGGTGCTGTTCGGTTCGGACTATCCGCACCCCGAAGGCATGTCCGACCCCACCAGTTTCGTCGATGAGCTCGACTCGCTCGACCGTGGTGACGTGGCGAAGATCATGGGCGGAAATCTGAACCGGCTATTCGGCTTCGATCCAGCGACGTCGGCCGCCTGAGCACCCGCGCGGCGGGTTCACTTCATCCACCCTCATCCTCACGAGGGTCGTCGTGTTGCCATCTCCGTAATGCCGGGATGGCTGTGAGTACGACGGCACCGGCGACCCCAGCGAGGACCGCCGCGTACCCGTAGGCGAGGGACACACTGATTCCATAGAGCAGCCCCATGGCCAGATTGCCGACGAAGGCGCCGACGCTGCGGGCCGCTGACAGCGAACCCATCCCGCGGCCGGCCCGGGACCCTGTTCGCAGCACAGACATGGCTGTCGGCTCGAGCGTCTCGACGATCCCGAGGGCGAAGCCGATGACGGACACCCCTACGAGCAGCACCGCCAAGCCGAGATGCTCACCGTAGCCGACCGCGATCACCCCTGCTCCGAGCGCGGCGCCGAGGTAGCCGAGCAAACCGAGCCGGGCGAACTGGTCGGCGACTCCGGCGCCGAGCCGGCCTCCGAGCAGGTAGCCGGTGAGTGCCGAGGTGGCCTGGAGCACGAGGAACGCACCGATACCGGCCAGGAGGCGGTCTCCGCCCTGGGCGACGGTGAGGACCGGGAAGCCGACGCTGTAGTAGGTGAAACCGTAGAGGGCAGCGGCGGCAACGAGCGGTCGGGCCCCGGGAGGGGGCGGCTCGGCCCGAGCCTGGCTCGAGACGGTGTCAGCTTCCCTGGGGCGCCGTCCTCCCACGCGGGCTCGCGAAAGCGACACCGTGGAGATCACCAGCGGAACGACCGTCGCCAGGAAGATCCACCGGAACTCCACCTTGGCAGCCAAGGCGACCAGCACATAGACGCCGGCCAGTGCTCCCCCGCCGACGTCCAACGCATGGAGGAAGCCGAACGCCGCTGAGCGGTGCTCCTCTTCCGGTACGGCCTCGACCAGCATCACCCGCCTCGACGGGGAGCGAAGATTGCGGGCCCACCATCCACCGGTGAGCATCCCGATCGCCCATACCGGGCTCGAGACCAGCGCGCAGAGCGACAGGAGCGGAATCACCGCATTGCCGGCCAGTGCCAACGAACGGTGCCCGACCCGGTCGCCGATGCGCCCGCCGGCATACGAGAACAGAGCACCGCCGCCGTAGCTGAGTGCGCTGGCGAGCCCGTACTCCCAAACCGGTTGGTGCAGGGTGATGACCAGGAACAGAGGGAACCCGGCGAGGACCGCCTGGTAGCCGAGATCGGCGAAGAACGCAGACAGCGAGATCGCCCAGACATCCCCAGTTCGCCAAGGTGCCCTGCCAGGTGCTGTCAACGCCGGTTGCCCAACGGGCACATGGATCCGACTCGATCGGAGATCACGAACGCAGGCGTACCCGAATTAGTTGTGTCGAACCTGGTCGAAGGGGATGTCCCGGTCAGCGGCGGGCTCCCTCGGCATTCCGAGCACCCGCTCGCTGATGATGTTCCGGGCCATCTCCGAACTGCCCCCACCCAGACTTCCCCCCTGCCGGTTCAAGAACGCCTCCCCCCAATTGGCATCCTCTGAGTCCTCGTCCATCCAGACCGCCATCGAGCCTCCGGCGACGTCGAGCGCGATGTCGAGATGGCGCTCGGTCGAGGTGGCGGCGAACAGCCGGGGCAGTGCCCCGGCAGGGGGAGGGAGGGCTCCCGCTCGGATACCGGCGCTGATCCGCCGGACGAGCTGGTTCTGGACCCGGCTGTTGATCCTGTCCTCGGCCAGCAGCTGCCGGACCCGGACGTCTCCGAGCTTTCCCATCCTGGCAGCCAGGTTGACCAGGTCGGAACGTTGTGCACCCCCGCCCGAACCGGCTACTGCCACTCCACTGATGTAAGGGGAGCCACCTCCCACTGCGTCCCGCTCATGGAACAGTAAGCGCGACGCCACCGTCCAACCGTCATCGACCTCACCCACCACATCACCATCCGGAACGATGACGTCGTCGAAGAACTCCTGGCAGAACTCGGCAGTCCCATTGACCATGGCGATCTGTCGAACCTCAACACCGGGCTGGTGGATCTTCATGATGAACATGGTCAAACCACGGTGCTTCGGGACCTGCGAGTTCGTTCGGGCCAGGCACATCGCGTAATCGGATCGGAACGCCCCTGAGCTCCAGATCTTCGATCCGTTGATGACGAACGTATCGCCGTCCCGGGTGGCCCTCGTCACCAGCCCGGCCAGATCGGATCCACCGCTCGGTTCGGACAGGAACTGCACCCAGAGCTCGTCACCCCTCAGGATCGCCGGTAGATGCCGGTGCTTCTGCTCCTCGGTACCGAACTCGATCAGGGTCGCGGCCAAGATCGAGAAGGTAGGAACGTTGAACAAGGTGGGCATCTGATAGGGCAACGACTCCTGGTTGAACGCCCGTTGGTGCGCCCGACTCAGTCCCTGCCCTCCATACTCCCGGGGAAAGCAGAGACCTGCGAAGCCGCCTCCGGACAGGATTCGCTGGAGATACCGAGCCCGTTCCCCCATCTCGTCCTGACGGGACAGCTGATGGTTGTTCATCCCCTCGGGCAACAGCGGCATGGCATCGGCCAGCCACGAACGGGCCCGCAGGCGGAACGATTCGACGTCCTCCATCGTCCCGTCCGACTCCGCGGGGACAACGACTTCGCGGGCACTCATGGTGACACCTCCGCGTCCATCGCCCGGAACACCCGCTCGCGGTGATCGCTCGGTGTGCCGTGCTGCGTACGATTCACGACCACGCGCCGGAGGTAGAGATGGATGTCGTGGTCCCAGGTGACACCGATCCCACCGTGGAGCTGCACGCAATCCTGCACGATCACGGGACCTCGCTCTCCGATGTAGGCCTTGGCCACGCTGGTCAGTTCGGCGGCATCGGCGGCATCGGCGTCCACCGCGTGGGCGGCAGCGGATGCGGTGGCGTGACAGGCCTCCACCCACATCTTCATGTCGGCGAACCGGTGCTTCAGCGCCTGATAGGAGGCCAATGGGCGCCCGAAGGAATAGCGGTCGAAGGCATAGGCGACCGTCATCTCGAGGACCCGGTCCAGCGCACCGGCGAGCTCGGCACACTCGAGCACGACGGTGGTCTGCAGCTGCTGCTCGACGCCGGACGCGACCGTCCCGGGGCCATCCAGGATCCACTCGGGGTCCACGGCAACCCCCTCGAAGGTGACCTGGGCGAACCGGCGCACCAGGTCAAGACATCTGGCCGGGTGCAGCCGAACCCCCGGAGTGTCCGACGGCACGAGCGCCTGGACGAGTCCGCCTTCGGATCCCAGCGCTGTGACGAGGAGGAGTTCGGACTGGGCCGCCGCCTCGACCGGCTGGCTCGCCCCGTCGAGCACGAGGCCGTTCCCCTCCGACCGCCTGGCCACCACCGGGGTGCCGGGATGGTCGAGGCCGGCGGCCGGCGCGCCGAGGCACCAGGCGGCCACCGTCTCCCCGTTGAGGAGCCCGGGCAACCAACGCCGACGCTGCCCGGTCGTCCCCCGTCTGCTCAGCGCCTCGGCCACCACGTTCACCGGTGCGAACGGTCCCGGAGCCACCAGTCGTCCACGCTCTTCAGCCACCAGCGCCAGGTCGACCAACCCATGTCCGGAGACGCTCCCGCCCCCGTCGTCTTCGGTCACCAGCATCGACGTCCAACCGAGCTCGGCGGCCTGCTTCCACCAAGCCGGATCGAAACCTCGAGGCTCGTTGTCGGCGAGCTCGCGGACGGTGGTGATGGGACAGGTGCTCTCCAGGAATTTGAGGGTGGTCTCGCGGAGGAGCGCCTGGTCTTCGGTCAATTCGAATTCCATGACGACTACCGTGAGGAACCGACCGGCTCGAAGACCAGCGGTAACGATTCGATCTGGCGAAGTCCCGGCTGGTAGACGAGTTCGGTCCCGGGTGCGATGGAGTAGTCAGGGATCCGCCGGTGCCATTCACGCAGGGTCACCCGGAGTTCCATGCGGGCGAGGTGCGATCCCAGACAGCGATGGACACCACCCCCGAAGGCCAGGTGCCGGTTGGGGTCGCGTGTCAGATCGACGACATCGGCAGTCGGGTTGGCCTCGTCATCGGTGTTGGCTGCACCGATGCATGCGGCCACGCTCTCTCCCTTCTTGATCGGACATCCCTCGAGCTCGAGGTCGCGGGTGGCCACCCGGGGCACGGTCGTGACCGGAGTCTCCCACCGAAGCAACTCCTCGACCGCAGAGGGGATGACGGTGGGATCGTCGACGATGCTCCGGCGATGCTCCGGGTTCCGGGCCAGATGGGCAAAGAAGCACTCGAGACTGTCGGTGACCGTATCCAAACCGGCCAGGATGAACAGGAAGAAGATCCCCACGATCTCATCGTCGGTCAGGCGTTGTCCCTCGATCTCAGCCGCCATGCACAGGCTCAGGATGTCGTCGTCATGGCCGGTGCTCCTCCGGCGCTCCTCGATGGCTCCCGCGAAGTACTCCTCGATCCGCCGGGCCGCTTCCTTCTGGCTCGATTGGATCTGGTCGAGGTCGTTCCCGCTCGGGCGCAAGATGCCGTCCTTCATCTCGAGGAAGAGATCGAGCTGGGACAGGGGCAGGCCCACCAGTCTGAGGAAGACCGCCGAAGGTAGTGGCACAGCAAGCTCATCGGTGAACTCACACCGACCTCGGTCGACGAAGCGATCGATACGTTCGTTGACCATGGCGGCGACATCCTCTTCGATCGCGTTCATCCGTCGCGGCGCAAAGATCGGATCGAGCAGCCTGCGATAGTTCCGGTGTTCGGGTGGATCGACCTGGAGAGGAATCAGCGGTACCGACTGACCAAGGTCGACGGCCTCCATGGCAGATGAGAATTCCTTGGGGTGCTGCAAGACGTACTCGACGGCCGAGCGACGCACGACCTGGGGTCCGAACACGCCCGGAACGACCGATGCCAGTGCACGGGCTTGCCGATAGAAGTGCTGGGGGGAGGCGGCCACATCGGCATCCATGAACCCTTCGGGTTCGACGACGGTCGTCCCCTTGTCGTCGTCCTGCGGCTGCGTCATCACGGACCTCCCTGGCCGTTCGGTTCGATCGTTCCGGTTGGTCGGGTGGCCCCCGGCCACCACCCCGGCGGTCCTGGACAACGGCGCGGGACCCCGAGACCCGTTCCTCCACGCGTGAGAACCGGCTTTTCACGTACTCTATCCCGCGACCGAACGGGCGTCAGGAGCCCGAATTCCACGAAGCCCGTGCCCGCCGCGGAGCGGTGTAACAGTAGTGATCGGTCGTCGACGCGGCCAGATGGAGAATCCATGAACGACGAGCCGACCCCTCGAGCACGAGCCCATCCCTCGAGCCGAGCCCATCCGTCGAGCACGGAGCAGGGGCACGACGTGGTCACCGTGGGCATCGACATCGGCACCACCTCGGTCAAGGCATTGGCCGTCGACGAACGCGGCACGGTGATGGCCCGAGCTCGCGTCCCGCATCGCCTCTTCCACGAGTCAGCCGACCATCTCGAACACGACGCCACCGCGGCCTGGCGACGGGGACCGAAGCGGGCACTGGCCGACCTTCGCCGGTCGCTGGCCAGCCTCGTTGCTGAATCGGACCGACCCCGGCGTTCGCCCGCGATCGCCGGGGTCTGCGTGGCGGGAATGGTCCCATCCTTGACCGCCGTCGATGAGCGCGGCGTCCCATCGAGCCCTGGGCTGTTGTACGGAGACCTGCGTGGTCGCGGATCGGGTCTGTCCGCACCGGACGATCGCACTGGGCTGGCCTCCGACGGCGGCGGGCCGATGCCGGACGCCGAAGGGTTCCTCCGCTGGACGGTGCGCACCGTGCCCGACGCCTACGGTTACTGGCCGGCTCAGGCAGTGGCCACCCATGCGCTCAGCGGTCACGCGGTCATCGACACCGCGGTGAGCTCAACGCTCGGAGGCCTCCAACGGGCGGGACATTGGAACGGCGACCTGCTCCGCGAGTTCGGCGTCACCGCCGACCAACTCCCCCGGGTGGTGCCGACCGGGGTGGCGGCGGGGATGGCGGCGCTACCAGCGCTGTCCCGGCGGCGATCGGACTCGGGTCTCAATGCATCGGTGGACACTCCGGAGCCAGATGGCGAAGTGGCGATCGCAGGTGGCACGATCGACGCCTTCTGTGATCAGATCGTGGCCGGGGCCGACCAGGTGGGCGACGTCCTGGTCATCCTGGGAGCCACCCTCATCACCTGGGTGGTCACCGATGAGTGGATCGAGGTTCCCGGGCTGTGGACCGTGCCCCACACCGTGCCCGGCAAGGTTCTCATCGGAGGACCCAGCAATGCCGGCGCCCTGTTCGTCGACTGGGCCCGTTCGCTACTCCGGACCAAGAGGGGTGCGGTTGGTGCCCGCTTCACACAACGTGCCGGACCGAGGACCGGAGGACAAGGATCCCTGCCGCGGGCGACGGTGTGGCTCGGCCCCGAGCGGGAGGGTGATCCCGAGCGGGTGCCGGTGTGGCTCCCCTACCTACGGGGCGAGCGCGTGCCCTATCACGACATCTCCCTGCGAGCGGGACTCTTCGACCTCGACATCACCGATGGGCCCGAAGGGTTGGAGCGGGCAGCATTCGAATCGAGCGGCTTCGTGATCCGGAGCATCCTCGATCGCTCTGGCGTCACCGGGCGGCGCATCGTCGCGAGCGGCGGGGGGACCCGGGTCGGGAACTGGATGGCGAGCGTGGCCGATGCCACCGGCCTCCCGGTGGACACCGTGGCCACCTCGGAGGGTGCCGCGCTTGGCGCGGCCTTCCTGGCCCGGATGGCTGCCGGTCTCGAACCGTCGCTGGACGGCTCGGGCAACTGGTCCTCCACCGGCCACAGGTACCGACCCGATCCGCGCTGGCAGGAGGCGGCGGACAGGCGCTACCGGCGCTTCTGTGAGTTGGGAGCCGGGCCCTAGCCGTCGGGCCGCCGAGAACGAGTATCACCGCGCTCTCGAGGATGCCCACCGGGGCGACGGGCGGACCGCGGTCAGGGCCGGACACCTCGAATCGGTTCGAACGCAACCTTGATCGCGCCACTCTCCTGCTGGTCGGCGAGCACCCTGAGGGCGTCGTGCCAGCGATCGAGGGGGAAGCGATGGGTGAGCATGCCGGTCAGGTCCACCCGGCCGGAGCCGACCAGGTCGAGGTAGTGGCGGATGGCGTGTTGTCGGACGCCATCGATCACTTCGACGCCGAAGGCATTGGATCCCACGAGGGAGAGCTCCTTGAAGTAGGTCGGTGTGTACTCCCAACGACCTGGCGTGTGCACCCCGGTCTGAACCAGTGTTCCCCGCTCAGCCAGTACCCGAACCCCGACCTCCAGGGTCTCCGGCCGGGCAACCGTGTCGTAGATCACGTCGATCCCGCCCGGATGAGCCATTGGCAGTCCGGCGAACGCGGCGTGGAGCACACCGCCGGACCACCTTGCCACGGCTTCCGTGAGGTCGGCACGGGGCTCATGGGGGAACACGACTGCCGCACCGAATGCCGAGGCGAGCTCGGCCTGGGCCGGAAATCGTGCGACGACACCGACTTCGGTCTCTGGACTGAGGGCACGAAGGACGGCGACCGTCGTGACACCCAGCGCACCGGCCCCGTAGACGAGCACGCGTCCTCCTCGGGGAGGGGGGCACCGCAGCACGGCGTGGAGGGAGACCGAGAACGGGTCGGCCAGCACCGCCACCTCGTCGGTGATGCCGTCCGGGATTGGGATGAGCATCGAGTCGTGAGCCGCCATCAGGTCGGCCCACCCTCCCGGAGCGTCAGTGGCCACACCGACGTGGACCCCGGGACCGAGCGCGCCGCGGGTGAAATTCTCACAGAGGTTCAGGTCCCCCCGCTCGCAAGCAGCACACACCGGATCGATGCCGCGTGGTCCGCAGGTCAGCCACGGATTGAGGACGACACGCTGGCCTGGCTCGAGCCCGCGGGCTTCAGGGCCGAGCTCTACGACCTCGGCCACCACTTCGTGACCCGGGATGTGGGGAATAGAGGAGAAGGCGGCCATGGGGTTGTCGAGGTCGCCCTCCTCGAACTCGCCGAGTACCAGCTTCGATTCGGAACCGCACACACCGGACAACCGCGGACGGGTGAGCACCCAATCGGGGCGGACCGGGTGGGCGTCGTCCACCTCATGGAGACCGAACGGGAGCGTTTGGAGGCGCCGGTCGAGCTCGTCGACCGGGCCATCGAAGCTGTCGGCGGTGTCCCGTGGCACCCCGAACACCAGAGCCCTCACGTTCGAGGACCAGCTTCGGCTCTTGCTGCTGCGCCTGCCAACTTCTGCACCAGCCTCATCATCGCCCACCTCGTACGTGCTCTGCGAGCTCGATGCCCCGGCTCGGGGCGGGACGCGGCGCCAGACGGGAGCAGGTCACGACACCATGGCGGAAGCCGAGCGAGCGGCGAGCGCGGCGAGCGTCAAAGTCGGTCCGTAGCCGCTGGCCGTCACGAACACCGACGAGTCGGCGATGACCACGTTCTCCAGTCCGTGAACCCGTCCGTGGGCATCGGTCACCGAAGTCTCGGGCTCCGTCCCCATCCGGACAGAGCCCATCACGTGGCGGCTCATGGGGGCAAGACCTTCCGTCCGCCCGCCCGGACCCAGTCGACTGCCCGGAGACGTCACAATCGATGTCCACTTGGCCCCCATCGTCTCGAGAATCGCCGCCAGGCGGGGACCGTGGTGATCGGAGGCGACCAGCTCGTGACGGTGAGGTCGATAGGTGATCCGAGCCACCGGGAAGCCGCGCACGTCTCGCACCTTCGGATCGAGGTCGACCCGGTTCGTGGGCACGGGGAGGTCTTCGCCCTGCATGGTGAAGCCCCACAGATGACGTCGATAGGGAGACTCCCGCATCTTCCTCTTGTGCCCGGGTCCCCAGTTGTAGTGCTTCGCCTCCATGATGGGCAGACCCGGCCCACCGTGCTCGACCATGCCACCGCGGATCCAGGGGAGCCCGGCCTCCTTGGCGGCCCTGCGTGAGGCATCGTCGGGGATCAGCGCGTCATCGTGCATGTGGGTCACCGCCCGCCCCCTTTCCCCGTGGAAGTCGATGTCGGCAAATCCCCCAACCACGATGGTCTGGAAGTGGACCATGAGGTTTCGACCGATGAGCGGATGGTCGAATCCGGACAGGAGGAGCAACCGTGGGGTTTCGACGGCGCCACCCGCCACGATCACGTGCCGCGCATCCATCGATCGGGCCACTCCGTCGGGCCCGACGTACTCGACACCGGTGGCCCGATCTCCCCTGGTGAGGATCCGAGAGACGAAGGTCTCGGGTATGAGCTCGACGTTGCCGGTGAGCAACGCGCGTTGCAGCATGGCCACCGGATCGCCTTTTGCATGTATCGGACATCCGAAGAAGGCGCAGAAGCCGCAGTTGTTGCAGGGCGGTCGACCGTCATAGAACACCGAATTGGTCGCTCCAGGCGCCGGATAGGGGTGAAGACCGAGCAACTCCGACGCAGCGGCTGACAAGGTCGATCCGTACATCGGAGGGCCCGGAGGCATGGGGTAGGGACCGGATCGCCAGGCGGCAAACGGATTGGCTCCGGCTTCTCCCGATACCCCGATGCCGCGTTCGGCCCCGGCATAGAAGGGCTCCAGTTCGGCGTAGTCGAGCGGCCAGTCGGCGACGGCCGCCCCGTCCTGGGGCCCGTAGGTGGAAAGCATCCGGAAGTCCTCTTCGAGGAAGCGGGGGACCTTGCCGTCGGCGTGGGTACCACCTCCCCCGACCGTCGAGGGGATGGAGTTGACCGAACCGGCGAAGATCCGATCACCGTCTTCCGGTCCGGTGCGGAAGGTCCGGGGTTCGAGGAAGGGATCGGGGCCGAGGAAGTGACGGTCGATGAATTTGATCTCGTCGTTGGAGAAGTCACCCAGCAGTCGGGTGGGATCGTCGAGGTCGATCAGATGATTGCGCCCCTTCTCGAAAAGGACCACCGACCAGCCTGCGGCAGCCAGCACCTCGGCCGCAGTCGAGCCACCGGGACCGGACCCGACGATGATGGCGTCGGCGCTCATGGCAACGAAACCTCGTCATCGGTCCATCCGCGGGGCTGGACGTCGCCCACCGTGCCGATCAGCGACCACCCGATGCCATTGCGGTTTCCACCGTACTCGGGGGGACCGTACATTCCTTCACAGACGTGCTCGTAGACGAGCGAAGCGAACATCTCGTTCCCCTTGAGCCGGCGAGCCTGTTCTTGGACGTCCGATTGGACGAAGTCGACCCCAAGTGAGTCCAGACCCTCCCGGTACCGCTGATGGAGCCCGACAACCGGCCCGTTGAACTCCCGTTCGGCAATGCCCAGCGATCCCTCGATCCGCGTGCGCCAGGCCAGCTCGTCGAGCGCGCTGAGCGGCAAGAACTCGGCAAATCCCGCAGGTCCACCGGTGCGCCCGGAGAACGGTCCACCAGCCCAGATGCGGGGAGGGTCGACCTCGAATGCGCCGAGAAGACCGTCGATGTAGTCCACCGTCCCGGCTTCGGCCGCTCCCGGCGTCTCGTCGGCCGGGATCATCAGGTCCACGACCGCGGCGAGCTTCCGGTATTCGTCGGTTGTCAACCAGATGGCCACGGCCAGAGCAACATAACAGACCCCGCTCGGTTGGACGGGCGTGGCCGGTGATGCCTGCGTCTCCGGTGGGCGAAGGCTGTCCCTCCGGTCGGCGCGGGCTGTATAGGATCGCCCGGATGACGGCCAGCGGCCCGGCCATGAGGCTCCTCCCGAGGATCGACGATACCAACCGGTTCTTCTGGACCGGGGGAGCGGATGGTCGCCTGCGTTTCCTCGCATGTGCGAGTTGCCGGCAGCTGGTTCACCCGCCCGCACCTCGCTGCCCGGAGTGCCTGTCCGATCGACTGGACCCGGTGACGGTGAGTGGTCGCGCCACGGTGCACTCGTTCACCGTCAACCATCAGCAGTGGATCCCCGGCTCGGAGCCATACATCGTCGGGCTGGTGGCGATCGCCGAGCAGCCCGACGTCCGGCTGATGACCAACCTGATCGATTGCGAACCGGACGACTCGCTCATCGGTCGCGAGGTGGAGGTGACCTTCGAGCAAAGCGAAGACGTCTTCGTGCCCTTGTTCCGCCCGGTGGCCCCGGTGGGCTCGGGCTCGGATGATCCCGGTGATCTCGGCCCGGCCAATGCCGGCCGAGGGGATCGGGCGTTGAGCTGACGATGAGACGCTGAGCTGACGATGATCGTGGGACCTGACCACCGAACCCCGACATCGCCCGACGTCGCATGACCACCGAACCTGCCGAGCGCAAGGCGGCCATCACCGGGATCGGCCAGTCCGAGGTCGGTCGACGCCTCGGTCGCGGCGACCTGGACCTGACCGTCGAGGCATGCCTCGACGCCATCGACGACGCAGGGCTCACCAGGGACGACATCGACGGTCTGGCCACCTACCCCGGTGCCGGACTCGGCACGTCGGGATTCGCCGGTCCGGGGACTCCGGAGGTCCAGGACGCGCTCCGACTTCGGCTCAACTGGCACGATGGCGGATCGGAAGGAGCGGCCCAGATGCGGGCTGTCGTCGCCGCCTGCTTCGCGGTCGCCGCCGGAGCCGCGCGACACGTGCTGGTGTACCGCACGGTGACCGAGTCCACCTCCCAAGGTGTCGGAGGGCGGAAGGGCATCGGCGGCGACGGTGATGGAAGTGGAGGCAGTGGTGGTATGCCCCGCTTCTCGGGCTTTCTACAGTGGTCGCTCCCGTTCGGCGCGGTGTCCGCGGTGAACTGGATCGCACTGGTCGCTCAACGGCGGGTACACGAGTTCGGCCTCACCCGGGAACAGCTCGCCTCGGTCGCCATCAACGCTCGCCGCAACGCGGAGCTCAATCCGCGAGCCGTCTACCGTGATCCGATGAGCCTGGAGGACTACCTCTCCGCCCGGATGATCTCGTCGCCGCTGTGCCTGTTCGACTGCGATGCCCCGTGCGACGGATCGACCGCCATCGTCGTCTCCCACGTCGACCACGTCCCCGAGTCGCGACATCCGGCCTGCCACGTCAACGCGGTGGGGACAGCCCTGTGGGGCCGTCCCAGCTGGGACCAGTTCGACGACATGACGACCATGGCCGCACGCGATGCCGCGGCAAGCATGTGGCGGCGCACCGAGCTGAAGCCCCGGGACGTCGACGTGGCCGAGCTCTATGACGGTTTCAGCATTCTCACCTTGGTCTGGCTCGAGGCGCTCGGCTTCTGTGAACGGGGGGAGAGCGGCGCCTTCGTCGAAGGGGGCAGCACCATCGCGCTCAACGGTCCCCTTCCGGTGAACACGGCCGGTGGGCAGCTCTCAGGCGGCCGCCTCCACGGATTCGGCCTGATTCACGAAGCCTGCCTGCAGCTGCGGGGTGGGGCAGCACAACGACAGGTTGCCCATCGACCCGAGGTGGCGGTCGTGGCGAATGGAGGTGGCCCTCTGGCCGGTTCGATGCTACTCACCCGCGGAATCGGCTGAACGCTCCGAACCGATGGGTCTTCGCGATCAGGGTTCCGGATCGCGAGGTTGCCCGAGGATGCGCTCGGCGATCACATTACGCTGGATCTCGCTGGTCCCACCGGCGATGGTGAGGCACCTGGTCACCAGAAACCCGTGGGCCCACCGTCTCCCCCCACCTTCGAGCACGACGCCTTCCGGACCGAGGAGTGCGAGCCCTTCTTCCTGAACCCGCTGTTCATGCTCCACGCCCAGCAGCTTGCGCACGCTGGTGGTGGCCGCGGTGTCGGTGCCGGCCAATGTCCGGAGCGTGGCTCGATGGCTCAGCAGGCGTATCGACTGGGCTTCGACGAGGAGTGACCCGAGACGCCTCCCGGTGTCCGAGGTTGCCCGGCCATGACGCTCGACGAGACGCAGCAGCGACTCGATGCCCACCCCGAAGGTGGCACCCGAGGACATCGACACCCGCTCACTGGCCAGGGTCGCTCGGGCGATGGACCACCCATCTCCCGGTGACCCGATGACTGCATCGTCGGGAACGAAGACGTCGTCCATGAACACTTCGTTGAACATGGCGTCTCCGGTGATCTCACGCAGCGGTCGGATATCGATGCCCGCCGTCTTCATGTCGATGATGAAGTAGGTGATCCCCTCATGCTTGGGCACCGAAGGATCGGTCCGGGCCAGGCAGATTCCCCACTGCGATTGCTGAGCCATCGATGTCCACACCTTCTGGCCGGTCAGCGACCACCCGCCTTCAACGCGTTCGGCGCATGTGGACAGCGAGGCAAGATCCGAACCCGCACCGGGTTCCGAGAAGAGCTGGCACCAGATGATCTCGCCGAGCAGCGTGGGCGTTATCCATCGCGCCTTCTGCTCCTCGGAACCGAACGCGATGATGACCGGAAGCGCCCATGCGCCCACTCCGAGGTTGGGCCGAACGATCCCGCGTCCAGCCAGCTCATCGTCGATCACCAGCTGCTCGATGGCCGAGGCGTCACGGCCATAGGGCCGGGGCCAATGCGGATTGACCAGACCGGCTCGCACCAGGGCAGGGCGCCTGTCCTCCGGGTCGAGGGTGGCGATCTTCCCGACCAGTGGGCGGATCTCGGCCCGCACCAGTTCGGCCCGAGCGGGAAGCTCGCTTGCCAGTGAGCGGCGGATGCCACGCCGGGCCAAGTCGAAGACGGCATGGTGGTAGGTGTCACCCCCGCCTGGTCCGCCAAGGATCTGCCTGGTTGCCAGCGCCCGCTTCAGATAGAGATGCGCGTCGTGCTCCCAGGTGAACCCGATTCCGCCGAGCAGCTGGATGCACGCCTTGGCCATGTCCACTGCGCCGTCCAGGACGAGTGCGCCGGCACTCGCACAGGCAAGGGACAACTCATCGGCTCTCGTCACCGGACCGCCTCGGTCCCGCCCGTCCACGGATTGATCTAGTCCACCTGATATCGAACCGACGATTGACGACCCGTCTCCGTCACCTCCATCACTTTCGGAGCAAAGTGGACCTGCATCGGCGGCCATGGCCGCGTCCCACGACACGGCGGCGATCTGCTCGGTGCGCACCACCATGTCGGCCAGCCGGTGCTTGACGGCTTGGAACTGACCGATTGGCCTCCCGAACTGACGGCGGACCTTGGCGTACTCGGAGGCGGTGTCGAGACACCAACCCGCCAATCCCGTGAGCTCGGCGGCCCCCAAGACGACGGCCAACTCAGCGACCCTCACCCTGTCCAGCGGAGGGAGCATGCGATCGGCCGCGACAGTGACCGATTCGGCCGTCAACACACCGACCCGACGGGTCGGATCGAGGCTCTCGAGCGGCTGCACGGCGAGCGAACCGGAATCGTCGGCGACATCGATCAGGCACCATCGCAGCTCACCACTCTGCGCCGACTCACCGGAAGCGAGCTCGCTGGGACCGGTATCGCCAAAGTCGGGCCCCTCTTCGCCACCTTCGACACAAACGGGCACCAACGCCACGGTCGCCACTTGGGCGCCGAGGACCGGGCGAAGCTGGCCCGAGATCTCCAAGGTCCCATCGTCCCCTCGGATCCGTCCGAGAAGACTTCCGCAGCCCAGTGCCACCGCGGCCGTCGTGCTGCCGTCGACCAGGCCCGGGATGAGTCCGGCCACCGCAAGATGCCTGCCGCCGGGTTCCTCGGCGATCTCCGAAAGGATGGCGGTGGTCAGCACCGTCGGAAGCAGCGGGCCCGGCAGCATCGAACGGCCGGTCTGCTCGAGCACCACGGCCAGCTCGTACAACCCGTTCCCCTGACCGCCCCAGCGTTCCGGTACGTGGATGCCGAGCCATCCCTGGTCGGCAAAGGCAGTCCAAACCGGCTGCAACTCCTCCACGGCGGCGTCGAGCAACGCCCGCGCCGCCTCTGGAGGGCAGTGGGCGTCGAGCCAGCGCCGGACGGTCGAACCGAGTGCCTCGTGCTCCTCGGTGACGGCGATGGTCATCGGCTCGACCGGACGATGAACACATGCATGGTGGGGATGAACGCACTCATGGTGGGCCGGTTCCTACCGGGTCGCCTTCGGCTGCCTCCTGGCGAAGCAGTCGCTTCAGCACCTTGCCGTTCTGATCCCGAGGGAGCTCCTCGACCACCTCCCATGCCCGAGGAACCTTGAACGCAGCCAGCCGTGATCGCAGATGCGCCTCGAGGTCGGCAGTGCCCACCGACTGTCCATCGCGCATGGTCCGGAGCTGCACCATAGCCTTCACCTGCTCACCGTCGCGCTCGTGGGGAATGCCGAACACCGCACAGTCGACGACGGCGGGGTGCTCGTAAAGCGCCTCTTCGATCTCTCGCGGCGAGATGTTGACGCCGCCCCAGAGCACCATGTCCGAGGCCCGATCGGTGATGGTGAGATAACCCTCGTCGTCGAGCATGCCGATATCCCCGACCGTGAAGGCGTCCTCCCGCCATGCCCCCTCTGTCGCTGCCTCGTCGTTCCTGTAGGTGAATCTCCTACCACCCGGCGGTCGGATGTAGACCAGCCCCTCCCCGCCGGTCGGCACGGGCCGGCCTGAACCATCGAGGATGCGGATCTCGACGCCTGGCCAAGGGCGTCCCACACTCCCCGGATGATCGCGCCACTCCTCAGGCGAGATCTTCGTCGCACCACCTTCGCTGGCTCCATAGAACTCGTGGATTTCCGCGCTGGGGAAGGCATCCATCATGCGCCGCTTCACCACGACCGGACACGGTGCAGCAGCGTGCACGATGAGGGACAGGCTCGACACGTCGATCGCTTCGCGTTCGTCGTCGGGTATCTCGAGGATCCTGATGAAGTGGGCAGGTACCATGAACGACCTGGTCCCCCGGTGACGGCTGACCGTGTGAAGGAACGACCGGGCATCGAACCGCTCGGTGACGATCGTCGTGGCGCCGACATAGAGAGCACACGAGGCCCAGCCGGCATGAGACGCGTGGTAGGCAGGGCCGCTCATCACGTAGACGTCCTCGGGCGTCCATCCCCACAGCGCCACCTGTGCTTCCATCCCGGCTCTGCGGCCGGCGATCTCACCCATGGCGCCGTGCACCACACCCTTGGGTCGAGCGGTCGTCCCCGACGTGTAGAACATGAGATCGGGACCAGGTCCGCTGTCGGCCCCATCGAGCGGTCGGGCCGTCTCGATCGCATGCTCGTAGTCGTTGCCGACCAGCACGAGTTGAGCGGTGACCCCCGCCGAACCGACCGCCGCTGCGGCAACGTCCGCGAGCTCGTGATGGCCGACGACGACCGCCACGTCTGCGTCGCTCAGGATGAACGCGAGCTCTGCCGTCTGGAGATGCCAGTTGATCGGCAGGTACGGCGCACCGACCATGGCCGCCGCGGTCGCCACTTCGAACTGTTCGATCCCGTTCGGCAGGACTGTCGCAACTGGGCGGCCGGGACCGGCACCCTTCTCAGCCAGCACGGTGGCGAGTCGCGCGGCACGATCGTGCAGTTCGCCGTAGGTCCTGGTCATCTCCTCGCAGACGATGGCCCGCCGTTCGGGATGACAGCGCGCGTGCGCAGTGACACCGTTATCGAACAGCTCTTGACCGACCCGCTCCTCCACCGCAGCGACGCTACCGCCTGACCCGGGACCGTGCCCACCACATCGTGCCGGTACGTCTCACCCACCGGTCGATGGCTCTGGTCCGGTCGGTGGCTCTGGTCCGGTCGGTGGCTCTGGTCCGGTTGGCAACCGCGGAGCCGAGGCGCCTACGGTGGGATGTCGAGAGACCGTTCGACAACGTTCGCCGCCAGGGATGTAGTCGACCGTCCGCATGAACGGCACGCTGCGGTCGCGCGGTCGTGCCAACATCATGGTGTCGACGAGGAAGAGGAGCGTATGCAGCGACGATCCAGCAACGGCCGACGGACGATCCGTCACGCGAGCGAGCGCATCGCGACCCCGGTTCTCCTCCCCACTTCGTACCCAGGAACTTCGATTATCGGCGACCCCGCAGGTATCGGACCATCCGAGGATCCGGTGCTCGGACCGACCCGAGGATGGACGTGATCTGCGAGGACCGAGGAGACGGCGGGGCCAGATCCCAGCGGCAGGTGGCGAGTGCCCGGGCACGATCGATGCGTCCCGCGACGATGTTGCGATGACTGGCCCAACCGAAGGGTCTGGCCTCGCCGACCTCACTTACGACGAACCTTCCGGTCATCCGCTTGGCCCCTTGACCCCTCCCGAGATCCGCGCTGCAGTCTCCGCCGTCCGGTCGAGCGGTCGTCTGAATGAGAACGCCCGGTTCGCCTCGGTCACCCTCGACCTCCCTGACAAGGGTGCGCTCATCAGCCACCGGCCTGGGGACCCGGTCGCCCGACGGATCCGGATGATCATCGTTCCGAGTGCCGACGCCACCGTGGTCGAAGCCGTGGTCGATGCCACTGATGGTCGGCTCTTGTCCTGGAACGAGATCCCCGGTGTGTGCCCGGCGCTCCTCTTCGAGGAGTGCATGCGCGTCATGGCGGCCGTTCGGGCCAGCTCGGAATGGCGAGCGGCACTCGAGCGCAGAGGAATCAAGGATGTCGGACAGGTGCAGATCGATCCCTGGCCGACGGGTAACTTCGGTCGGGGGATCGAAACCAATCGAAGGATCGCCCGTTGTCTGTCGTACTTCCGCGAGGAGCCGGGTGACAACGGTTACGCCCGCCCGATCGAGGGTCTCATCGTCACCGTGGACTCCGGTCGAGGTGAAGTGCTGGAAGTTGTCGACTACGGCGTCGTCCCCCTTCCGCCGGGCAAGGGCAGCTACTACCCGGAGCACCATCAGCCGCTGAGGACCAATCTTCGGCCCCTCGAGATCACCCAACCGGAGGGAACGAGCTTCACGCTCGATGGGAACCTCCTGCGCTGGCAGGGTTGGTCGATGTGGGTGTCCATGGACCCCAACGACGGCCTCGTCCTGCATCAGGTGGGGATCCTCGACCACGGACGCCGGAGACCGGTTCTCCACCGTGCCTCCATCTCCGAGATGGTAGTTCCCTATGGTGACCCGGGCCCGATCCACGGTTGGAAGAACGCGTTCGATGCCGGTGAATGGGGCCTCGGTCGCATGGCCAACTCGCTGTCTCTCGGTTGCGACTGCCTGGGTGCCATCTCCTACCTCGACGCGACATTCTGTTCCGAACGCGGCGACCCATACGTAGTCGAACATGCGATCTGCATCCACGAGGAGGACTTCGGGATCCTCTGGAAGCACCAGGACCTGCACGCGAACCGAACCGAGGTTCGCCGCTCTCGCAGACTGGTGGTCTCATCCATTGCGACCGTGGGGAACTACGAATATGGCTTCTACTGGTATTTCTACCTGGATGGCACCATCCAATTCGAGGTCAAGCTCACCGGCATTCTTCAGACACAGGCCGTGGCTCCGGGAGGCACCTCCTCGTTCGCCTCTCCCATTGCCGAGAACCTCCTCGCCCCTTACCATCAACACCTCTTCTGCGCCAGACTCGATCTCCAGGTCGACGGTGCCGTCAACGAGGTGCACGAGGTCAACGCCCAACCACTACCCCTGGATGGACGGAACCCGTGGGGCAATGCCTTCGTGGCCGTGGACGTGCGCCTCGACACCGAGCTCGCCGCCCGACGGGACATCGACGCGACCACCAGCAGAACCTGGAAGTTCGTCAATCCCACTGTCCGGAATGGCATCGGTCAACCGGTGGCGTACTCTCTGATCCCCGAGTCCTCTCCGACCATGCTGGCCGACCCGACCTCGAGCGTAGGTCGCCGGGCGGGGTTCGCCCGCCACAACCTCTGGGTGACCCCGTACTCGCCCGAAGAGCGGCGCGGTGCCGGCGACTTCCCCAATCAGCATCCGGGAGGGGACGGGCTGCCACGCTGGACGGAGGCGGACCGTTCCCTCGTCGACGCCGATGTCGTCGTCTGGCACACGTTCGGTCTCACCCACGTTCCTCGGCCCGAGGACTGGCCGGTCATGCCCGTCGACCGCTGCGGCTTCCGGCTCGTGCCGTTCGGGTTCTTCGACGAGAACCCCTCCCTCGACGTTCCCGCACCCGACACGGCGTGCCATGACCACCGAGTAGCGGACTGACCCCAGTTCGGATCGCTCGTCCTGCCCCCTCGTCCGCCTGGGCCAGGGGAGGCGTCGACGACGCCCATCTTCATCGCATCGCCCGGATTCGGCGGGACGCAACCGAGGAATTGCTTCAACGTGACGAGCCCGCACTGGTCGATCTGGCTTCGACACCTCGTCTCGAATCATTTGCCCAGGCAGTCTCCTACTGGGAACAGCGCGCCGACCCCGATGGTGCCGATCGGAGCGACCAAGAGCGACAGGCGCGACGCGATGCGTACCTTGTGTCCAGCATCGACGGGATCCGGCTGGGCCAGGTCATCCTCGATCCGATCTCCGGAAGCATCGTGGGCGACGAGTTGGCCCGGCTCGACCCGGCTCTCTTCGAATCCGACTGGGCCGCCGCAAGAGCGCTCCTCGGTCGCGAGCCCATGGTCTCTGAACTGCCCCGTGCACCGGGCCAGCGGAGGGCGGACGCACTGGTGGAGATGGCCACTCGCTCGCGCTCCGTTGCGCCTGACGGTAGGCGGCCCAGGCCGCTCTCCAGTGTCTACGTCGACTACGAAACGCTCACGCTCCGGATCCGTGAGCTGGCCAGCGGATCGGTCGTCGCTCCAGGATCGCTCGTGTGGTGGCTGGAGACCGCTGATTTCGAGCGCGCCGCCTTCGGACCGGGCCCACGCGTCGAGCTCGGTGCATCAACGCGCCTGTTCACCGGAGCCACACGCCGCGCCATCGAACTCCGGGACCGGGCATGCACGCATCCATTCTGCGACAGACCCGCTCGAGAGTGCGAGGCCGAGCATCTTGTCCCCCATTGCGAGGGAGGCCTCTCCATTCAGGAGAACGGACGGCTGCTCTGTGGGTTCCACAACCGACTGCACGACCAGCGGCCTCCGCCAAGAAGGTGAAGCACAGCGACACGGTTCCGACGGCCGTCGGTTCGCCGGAATTCTCAGGCCGTCGAAGCACCGTCGACCAAGATCGCGGCGAGGCGCTTGCGCTCCCCGGAATGACCACCGATCAGGACGTCGTTCTGCTTCGCCCGCTTGAAGAGGAAGTGGGCGTCATCGGCCCAGGTGAAGCCGACACCACCATGGAGCTGGATGTTGTCACCGGTCACCTTGATGGCTGCCTCGGCGGCGTACCCGGCCGCCATTGCCGCGGCCCGCACACGCTGAGGATCCTCGGCGTCCGAGGCCCAGGCGGCGAATTGTACGCCGACCCGGGCCATCTCCACCAGATGGAACATGTCCACCATCTTGTGCTTGGCGACCTGAAAGGATGCAACAGGCCGTTCGAAGACCTGCCGCTCCTTGGTATAACCGATGGCCAACTCGAGGGCACGATCTGCGACACCCAGCAATTCCGAAGCGGCCGCCACCGCCATGTCGTCCATCACCCTTCGCCACAGGTTCGCCTGGTTCCCAGGCGGTCCCAACGGAACGCAGGGATGCTCGTGGAACTCGAGCCGAGCGATCTTGCGCGTCGGATCCAGCGCAGGCACCGGTTCGGCATCGGGACTCTCGACCAGGAACCCTCGACGGCCTTCTTCGGTGCCGGCGACGACGATGACCCAGTCGGCCGTGTGAGCATCGAGCACGAGTGGTTTCGATCCTTCGAGTACCCAGCTGGCGCCCTTGCGGCGGGCACGGGTGGCGATCGAGCCCAGGGGATCGCCATGTCCCGGCTCGTGCAGTGCCACCGTCCCGCGGCTTCGACCGGCGACCAGCTCGCCCAACAGCGCTTCTGAACCGAGGGACCGGCAAGCCAGGGTGGCGAACACCGACGAGGAGAAGAATGGCCCGGGGAGCGGCACCCGGCCCATCTCCGAGAGCACGATGCACAGCTCCGACAGCCCGGCACCCGCACCTCCAGCGGACTCGGGGACGATCAGCCCGGTCCAACCCAGGTCGACCAGCATGGCCCACAGCTCCTGGTCCACTCCGTCGACATCGTCCGCCAACCGGCGGACGAGATCACCTGTGGACGCTCGCTCCATGGCCTGGCGAACGACGCCACGAAGCGCCTCTTGCTCCTCGTCCAAGGTGAAGTCCATGGGTACTCGTCCTCCTCGCCTGTTGGCCGGCTCGTCCCCGACCCGGAGCCGGACGGCAGCACCGGAGCCGCCCATCGGCAACCCAGCGGCACCAGACCCCGGGGCATGTCGGAACGGACCCTGATGGCGACGTCAGTGTAGACCCGAAGCCCGAAGCCGAACCGCTTCCGGATCGGCGTGGAACCTGGAGGCTTGCCGTCCACCTGCTCCGGAACTTGGAGGCGACCGGTGATCGCCTCGACCTCTCCGATCGCGGAAATCCGCGCCGTCCCGCCAACACGCCTCCTACACTGGCACCGGTTCCCATGGTGTACCTCCTCGCCACCGCCGCGGCCCTCTCGAATGCGCTGATCAGCATCCTCCAGCGCATCGGGGTGGAGGATGCCCCCGACAAGGAGACCCTGAAGCTGTCCCTCATCGCTCACGCCCTCAGGCGGGGGGTGTGGCTCGCCGGCTTCGCGCTGATGATCGGCTCGTTCGTGTTACAGGCCATTGCCCTCCACTTCGGCGATCTGAGCGAAGTCCAACCAATCCTCGTTTCCGAGTTGCTCTTCTTGGTCCTGATCCTCTCGGTCTGGTTCGGCTACCGGGTGGGCGCCCGTGAGTGGCTCGGCGTGATCCTGGCTGCCGGGGGCCTCGCCGGCTTCCTCGCCATATCGTCGCCGACCGGTGGAGACCGACTCCCGACCAACTTCCACTGGCTCTTTGCCGGCGGCTCCGCCGCAGCCGCCATCGCAGTGGCAGTGCTGCTGGCCCTCCGCGGACCGCGTTGGTGGCGCGCCGCCATGTTCGGCACATCGGCCGCGATCAGCTTCGCCTTCAGCGCCGCACTCACCAAGGTCGTCACCCACTACATCGCGGTCGACTGGATCCAGATCTTCGCCCACTGGGAAACCTACGCCCTGGTCATCTTCGGCGTGCTCGCCGTCTTCCTCACCCAGAACGCTTTCCACGCCGGGCCGATCGGGGCATCACAGGCAGCGCTGGTCCTGGTCGATCCCCTGGTCAGCATCTCGATCGGGCTCGCCCTCTTCGGTGACAACCTGAATACCGGTGGAGCACGTGGGCCGCTCGAGGCACTGTCGCTGCTCGCCCTGATCATCGGCGGGTTCGTGCTCTCGCATTCGTCAGCCGTCGCACTCCTCAAAGGTGAGGGCGCCGCCGGTGATCAGTTGGCTCCTCGATTCCGTCGCCACTTCGGACGCTCTCGCTCGGATCCCACCCCCGGTCTCACTTCCTGAGCTCCCCGGCCCGAGCTCCCCGGCCCGAGCCACGCTCACCAGCACCCTCCTTCCACCACCGCAGGTCGTCTGACACCCGTGTCACAGAATCGCTCGTTGGCTAGACTCCGGCGCGTGGACTTCTCCCTGACCGCCGAGGACCGTGCGTTCGGTGAAGAGCTGCGCGCCTGGCTCGACGAGCACCTCGAGCCGTTCCTGGCCGACACCGAGACCGAGGTCAGCGACTCCTCCGGGACCGGTGGCAACTCGTCCGCCGCGTCACATCAGCGCCGGAAGGCGTGGCAGCGGCTGCTCAACGACGGAGGATGGGCTGCCGTCCACTGGCCGACCGAGTGGGGCGGCCGCCAGACGACGCCCGTGCAACGCCTGCTCTATTCGGAGATCATGGCCGAGTACCGGACGCCGGGCATCTACAACCCCAACGGCATCTGGCAGATCGGTCCGATGCTCATCCAATGGGGGACCGAAGAGCAGAAGAAGCGCTGGCTCCCTTCGATCATCACCGCCGAAGACCACTGGTGCCAGGGCTTTTCGGAACCGGATGCCGGAAACGACCTGGCGAACCTCCGGACCATGGCCATCCTGGACGACGAGAATGGTGACCACTACCTGGTCAACGGCCAGAAGATCTGGATCTCGACGGCCCATCTGGCCCGGTGGGGACTCTTCCTCTTCCGCACCGACCCGACCGCCCTGGAGCGTGGCGCCAAGCACGAAGGGATCACCGCCTTCATCGTCGACCTCGAATCCTCGGGAATCGAACGGCGCCCGATCCGGGACATGTCCGGGGAGGAGATGTTCAACGAGATCTACTTCACCGACGTGCAGGTACCCGTCGACAACCGCCTGGGAGGCGAGGGCGAGGGCTGGCTGGTGGCCATGAGCACGCTGGGTCACGAACGGGTCGGCATCGCCGGCCAGATCACCGGGCTGTCCGCCGATCTGCGGGCCATGATCGAGGCGGCCAGGGCCCTCAACCCGACCGCCCTGGAGGACGAGGTCCTTCGGGACCGCCTGGCCCGGGCGTGGACGGAGCTCGAGCTCACCCGCCTGCTCGTCTACCGGGCCTTGAGCAAGGTCATCCGGGGAGAGAAGAACTGGCCCGAGGTGCCGTTCTCCAAGCTCCAGTTCTCGATGTTGGCCCAGACCTTGGCAGAGATCGCCGTGGACCTGCTGGGTCCACTCGGCCTCCTGGCTCGTGGGGGTGCGGACGCCGTCGATCGCGGCAAGTGGACGCGGCTCTATGCCTTCCAGCGCTACTCGACCATCGGGGGCGGTTCGACCGAGGTCCAAAAGGACATCATCGCCGACCGGGCGATCAAGCTCCCGGGCCGGACCCGGTTGTCCTGATCCAACGGCATCAGTGACCAGATCGATGACCTCTCGGAACCGGTCCCCCTGCGTGATCGGTGTCGGTACGAGGACCTGGCACCCGGAGGACTGCGGGACCGATGGAGCACCGGAGCCACTGCTCATGTGGGAGACGGTTGCCCGTGCCGCGGCGGTTGATGCCCTCGGCACCACCGAGGTCGACGATGCCCTCGGCCCCGTCGCCGAGGTTGGGCGGGGCCCGGGGGGTGAGGTACTCCGCTGCACCGAGCGCCTGGACGTCGTGTACTGCCAGTCCTGGCAGTACGACGAACCTGCCGCCCGTCTGGCCGGACGGATCGGAGCCGCGCCGCGGCGAGCGGGCTACTCGGGCATCGGCGGTACCGTCCCCCAGATGCTGGTGTCCGAGGCGGCACGGGACATCATGACCGGGGACCTCGACCTCGCCCTCGTGGTCGGGGGCGAGGCGCTCGCCACCAGGCGGCGGCTGGCCAAACGGGGCGACAAACCCCCGTGGAGCTTCCCCCCGGAAGGGAGGCGACCATTCCCCTTCGACATCCCTTTCGACCCTGGTCAGGTCAGCCACGGCATCTTCGAGGCCTGGCTCACCTTCGCCCTGTTCGACAACGCCAATCGGGCACATCTCGGTACGGACCTGGCCGAACATCGCCGATCGTTGGGTGAGCTGCTGGCTCCGATGACGGCGGTGGCGGCTGCCGATCCCGAAGCATGGTTCCCCTTCGAGCGCGGTGTCGAGGAGATCGTCGGTCCCACTCCGACCAACCGGATGGTTGGCTACCCGTACTCGAAGCTCATGACCGCCATCATGGACGTCGACATGGCTGCCGCCGTGCTCGTGGCCAGTGAAGAACTGGCCGACTCCCTCGGAGTCCCACCGGAACGCCGGGTCTACCTCCGGGGATGGGGATCGGCCCGGGATCCCGACGCCCTGGCCGAACGCGCCGACCTCTGGCGGTCGGGAGCCATGGCCGCGGCTTCGACGGCGGCCCTGGCCGGGGCCGGAGCCGGAGCCGACGATGTCGCCCATCTCGATCTCTATTCGTGCTTCCCGAGCTCCCTGACGTTTGCCCTCGACGCACTCGGCATCGACCCCGGTGCCGCCCGGAGCGCCGCCCCGAGCATCCCACCCTCACGCCCGGTCACCGCTACCGGCGGACTCGCCTACCACGGCGGACCGGGCAGCAACTACATGACCCACTCGCTCGCCAAGATGACGAGGCGCCTCCGGGCCGATCCGGGGGCCATTGGGCTGGTGAGCGGGGTGGGAATGCATATGAACAAGCATGTCTTCGCCGCCTACTCGGCCGAGCCCGGTGATCTCGAGCCACCCGATGACGCTGCTGTCACCATCGCCGCGGCCATGGAGACGCGTCCACTGGTCCACGGCTACGAAGGGGTCGCCACCATCGCCACCTACTCGGTGGTGCACGGAAGGGGCGGCGAGCCCGAATGGGCGCCGCTGGTCTGCGACCTGCCATCCACAGGTGGAATCGGTCCGGCCAGGTGCTACGCCAGGATGGAGGACGCTGACGACCTTCGAGCTGCCGAGACCACTGAGATCATCGGGAAGCCGGTCCATCTGGCCCCCGAGGGAGAACGCACCATCGCCCGGCTCTCGCTAGGCTGACCGCGGAAATGCCGTTTTCGGTCGGCCCGACACCTCGCCGACCGGCAGCATGCCGAGACCAGCATGGATCACCAGAATCAGCGGCACCGGAATGAGCACCACAGGGAGAGCCTTGCGTCACCAGGAAGGGACCAGATGCGAACCGAGGACCTGATACTCGTCAGCGTGGACGACCACATCGTCGAGCCACCCGGACTGTTCGATGGGCGTCTGCCGGCCAAGTACGCGGACCTGGCCCCCCGGCTCACGCGCAAGGAGGACGGAACCGACGTCTGGATCTACGACGGCAACGAAATACCCAACATCGGCCTCAACGCCGTCGTCGGAAGGCCCCCGGAGGAGTACGGGATCGAACCGACGTCACTCGAGGACATGCGGCCGGGCTGTTACGACGTCAACGAGCGTGTCCGGGACATGAACGCCAACGGTGTCCTCGGTTCGATGAACTTCCCCTCCTTTCCCCAGTTCTGTGGGCAGCTCTTCGCCCGAAGCGAAGACAAGGACATGGCACTCGCCATGGTGCGCGCCTACAACGACTGGCACATCGAAGGTTGGTGCGGGGCGGCACCGGGACGCTTCATCCCGCTTGCCATCCCGGTGCTGTGGGACCCGAAGCTGGCCGCAGACGAAGTCCGGAGAGTGGCCGCGAAGGGTTGCCACGCCGTGACGTTCTCCGAGAACCCCGAGAAGTTGGGATGGCCGAGCTTCCATTCCGACCACTGGGATCCGTTCTGGCAGGCCTGCTCGGACGAGGGGACGATCGCCTGTTTGCACATCGGGTCGTCGTCCCAGCTGGTGATCACGTCGGTGGAGGCCCCCATCGACGTCCTGATCACCCTGCAGCCGATGAACATCGTGCAGGCAGCGGCCGACCTTCTGTGGTCGCCCGTTCTGCGCAAGTTCCCCGACCTCCGGATCGCCCTGTCAGAGGGCGGCATCGGCTGGATCCCCTACCTGCTCGAACGGGTCGACTACGTGTACCACCATCACCGGGCCTGGACGGGTCAGGACTTCGGCGACATCCTCCCCAGCCAGCTCTTCAAGGAACGGATCATCACCTGCTTCATCGACGATGCCTTCGGAGTCGACAACCGCCGATACCTGAACCTCGACAACATCACCTGGGAGTGCGACTACCCGCACTCGGACTCGACCTGGCCCCAGGCCCCCGAGCTGGCCATGAAGTACCTGGCCGAAGTCGACGACGGTGAGGTCGACAAGATCACCCATCTGAACGCCATGCGCCATTTCCGCTACGACCCGTTCGGCATCCGGCCACGCGAGCGCTGCACCGTGGGCGCCCTCCGGGCCGAAGCCGGTGACGTGGATGTCTCCGTCGTGTCACGGGCTCCGGCCGGCACCGTGGCGAAGAAGCGGACAGGAGCCAGCGACCTCAAGTCGCTCAGCGACGACGAGGGCTGACTGTGCCCGTCCACTACGAGACCGGGGACGACCATGTCACCCGTATCGTCATCGACCGGCCCGACACCAAGAACGCGATGGACATGGAGCACTTCTTCCTGCTCCGGTCGGCATGGGATCGCTTCGACGACGACGACCAGGCGTGGGTGGCCATCATCACCGGTGTCGGAGACGCCTTTCTCTCCGGTGCCGATCTCAAGACCTACATCCCCCAGATCACCGAGCACCAGAAACGGATCAGTGCCGGCGAGGTCAGCGACCTTGGCGGCTATCAACTCGATGACGGCATGAAGGCCGTGCTCCGGGGCGTCAAGCTGTACAAGCCGATCATCGCCGCCGTCAACGGCGTGTGCGTGGCAGGTGGTATGGAGATGCTCGGCGGCTGCGACATCCGGGTGGCGGCCGACACCGCCACCTTTGGTGTGCTCGAACCGAAACGGGGTCTGTTCGCAGGGGGAGGCACTACAGTCAGGCTGCCCCGCCAGATCCCCTATCCGGCTGCCATGGAGCTGCTCCTCTGCGCCGACCGGATCAGTGCCTCCCGAGCTCTCGATATGGGACTGGTCAACGAGGTGACCGCGCCCGTCGACCTGATGGGCCGGGCCGAGGACTTCGCCAGGCGGATCACGGCCAACGGTCCCCTGGCCGTGCGAAAGACCAAGGAATCGGTGCTGCGAGGCCTGGCCTGCGACATGCGAGAGGCGTATCGGATCGAGTCGGAGCTGGCCGCCGAGGTGTTCGGCAGCGACGACGCCAAGGAGGGCCCCCGAGCGTTCGCGGAGAAACGCACCCCACTCTGGACCGGCCACTGAGCCCCACGCCGGGACGGCGAACTACCCGGATCATCCCTTGTAGCTGCGCATGAACCCGGTATAGATGCCTGCAAAGCCGGCATTCACCTCGTCGGGTAGGGGATGCAGCTCGCCGAGCTGGCCAGCACCCCAGAGGATGTGGGCACTCCGCTCCACCAGGGCAGTGATGTGGAGGACCTTGTCAGGGGTCGGTCCGACTGCCACCATGCCGTGATTCGCGATGAGGGCGGCCCCACGGTCCTTCAGGGCTGACACGGCCTGCTCTCCGAGGTCGCTTGTTCCGCTCGCCGCGTAACCGGTCACGCGGACTTCCCCTCCGATGTAGATGGAGAACTCGTCGATGCACGGCGGGATCGACCGGTGGGCCACCGCGAACATGGTGGCGTGCACGGGATGGGAGTGGATGACCGAGCCGATGTCGTCGTACGCCGCGTAACAGGCCAGGTGTAGAGCCATCTCCGAGGACGGTGAGCGGGATCCCTCGAGCACGCCACCCTCGGGATCCACCTTGACCAGGTCCTCGAGCTCCATCGTGGCATAGCTCACCGAGGACGGAGTGATCCAGACGGTACCCTCTTCGGTGCGTGCAGAAATATTGCCGGCGGTACCCTCCACCAGGCCGCGCTCCAGCATGTCCTTGGCCGCGGCCAGCACGGCCTCGGCGGCATGCTCCACGAATGCAGGCACTTGCTACCTCCTCGTCGGCCGGTGGACCCGGTGGTGGTCGGAACGCACGATGCTAACCGGTACCAGCCCTCGCGAGACCGGTGTCAGTCGCGGACCGGCGGCGGTTCCACGTCCGGCGATCCCTCCGGTGGTCGAGCCGCGCCCCGCTATGCATAGGTGAAGCCCTCGCGCAGGCGATCCTTCAGCACCTTGCCTGCGGGGTTGCGCGGGAGCTCGTCCACGACCTCCCACTGCCGGGGAACCTTGTACGCAGCCAGTGAAGCGAGACAGTGCCGTCGGAGCGACTCGATGTCGGGCTCGGTGCCCGGGCGGGCGACCACCACCGCCACGATGTCCTCGCCGAGCACCTCGTGAGGCACTCCCACCACGGCCGCCTCGGCGATGTCCGGGTGGGCGAGGATGACGTTTTCGACATCCACCGAGTAAATGTTGGACCCCCCACGGATGATGACGTCTTTGGCCCGCCCTCCGATGTAGAGGTACCCGTCCTCGTCCAGCCGGCCGATGTCGCCGGTCCGGAGCCAGCCATCGACCCAAGTCTCGGCGGTGGCCTGGGTGTCGTCGAGGTAGCGGCGCTGCCGGCCGGGGATGTGGAGCTCGATACTGCCGTAGGTCCCGACGGCAACCTCCTCGCCGTCATCTCCGACACAGCGGACCTGAGCCGGCGGTAGGGGTCTGCCGACCGAGCCCGGTCGACGGGTCGCCTCGCCCTTGGGCATCAAGCAGTACACGGACCCCGCCTCGGTCATGCCGTAGTTGTTGGAGACCAGTGCCCCGGGCATCGCCGATTGGAGCCGGTCGACGGCCGCAGGTGCGAGTGGAGCGCTCCCCACCGAGCAGATCCCGATCGAGGAGAGGTCGGCTTCGGCGAACCGCGGATGCCCGAGGAGCAACTGGACCATGGCGGGCACAAGGAACACCGCTGTGGGCCGCAGATCCTCCACCGCGGTGAACCACAGGTCGGCGTCGAACCTCGGGAGGTAGGTCGAGGTCATACCCATCTTCATCGGGCTGAACACGAAACTGACACCGGCGAAGGTGGCCAGCGGGCTGGCATGGAGCCACGAACCACCCGTCCAATTCGGGCTGCCATTGGGAACCGCCGAGGCGTTGTCGTGGCAGACCACCACTCCCTTCGGCATCCCGGTGGTCCCCGAGGTGAACAGGACATCCGAGAGGTCGTCCCCTTGGACGGCGACCTGATGGGCCGAACCGTCATCGTCGAGTACGTCGTTCCAGCCCAGCCTCCTCAGATCCCGACGGCACTGCCCTGCACGGGCGACTCCTGCTCCCGGGTTGTGTCGGTCAGCTCCAGGTCCATCGGGTTCACCCGTCCTAGCCGTTGCCCGTTGTCGATCGGCGTCGATCACGGTGAAGGGTTCCGGGCTGGAGCACCATACGGAGCTGTCCGGCGCACGGCCGTCCGCTGCCTTCCCCGGTGCACCGGTCGATGCTGAGCTGGCAGGAAAGGACCGTAGGGCCCGATCGCCGTCAGCGAAGAGAACAGCGGCTCGGGCCTTGGCCAGCATCCGGTCGACCTCGGGGTCGGCGAGCCGCGGATCAAGGGGCACGACCGCGGCCCCGGCCTTGTGCACCGCCGCATAGGCGACCACCCAGCGCTCTGCGTTCGCCCCTTCGAGCTGGAGCGCGACCCGATCTCCACGTCCTACGCCGACCGTGCCGAGCCCACGGGCCAGCCGGTTCGCCTGCCGCTCCCATTCGACAAAGGTCATCTCGCCTTCGCCGATCACCCGGTACGCGACCTGGTCGGGGTAGCGCTCGGCCATGTCACGGAGCTGGTCCACCTGGAGCGCTACTCGCCGGTCCCCCATTCCCTCCTCGCGTTCCACCCCTACCTCCCGAAAGTCCCGAGTGCCCGTCCGCGCGATACGTCCGGCTCACCCGACCACCGGTCCGCGCGGGACGTCCGGCTGGTCCGGCTCACCCGACCGCCCGTCGGAGGAATCCAACCATGCCGATGACGCACAGCGCCACCAGCGAGGCCCCGGCCACCACGAAGCAGATCCACAAATGGATGTGAGGGACACCTGGAGACATCAGCCCCCGCAGGCCTTCACTCACATAGGTCATCGGATTGCACGCGCATACGACCTGGAACCACCGGATGTGGGCGAGCGATGGCCACGGATACTGGCTGGATCCGGTGAAGAGCAGCGGGGTGAGCACGAGGGCGAAGGTGACGTTGATCCGGTTGGGGGCTACGTAGGTCCCGAGGACCAGTCCCATCGCGGCGCCGATCAGAGCGCCGAGCACCGTCATCACCACCACGCCCGCGGCCGCGCCCGAGGACCACGGGATGGACCCGAGAAGCCATACCCCGATGGGGAACATGACACCGGCGGCGACCACGCCGCGCATGGCCGAGAAGACGACCTTCTCGATAGCGACCGCGCCGGTGGGTAGGGGCGCGAGCAACCGGTCCTCGATCTCGTTGCTGTAGGAGAACTCGATGACGAGGGGCAGTGCCGTGCTCTGCAGCCCGGTGAGCACGGCCGCCAGAGCGACCAGGCCGGGGAAGAGCACTGCTGTATAGCCCGGACGGGCGTAACCGAGCTGGGTGAGCACTTTGCCGAACACGAACAGCAAAAAGAGCGGCTGGAGGATGACCTGGGCCAGAAAGAGCGGGAACTCGCGCCCGGTGACGTACAGGTCCCGCCGCAGGATGGCCGCTCCGGTCTGCCACGGTCCCCATCGGGCCTCAGGCCGGGCGACCGCCGGCGGCGAACCGGTCTCCAGGTCGGTCGGTACCGTCACCGGAGCGACCGTCCAGTCAGCTGGATGAACAGATCCTCGAGGGTCGGCTCGCCGAGCCGGACATCGGTCAGCCTGCCCCCGGCCGTCGAGATGACCGTCGCGACCTCACCGATCAAAGGAGCGGCCTCCCCCTGGACGGAGATCCGGAACCGCCAACCCGGAGTCTCGGGATCCTCGACCGGTTCCACCCGGTCGACCGGCTCCAACTGTCCGAGCGCAGCGCACATCGCAGCCCCGTCCGCTCGGGGTGACGGTTCGACCGTGCAGTCCAAGACGCGCTCACCGGCCATGCCACGCACCAGTGTCGACGGTGCATCGAGGGCGAGCAGCGTGCCGTGGTCGATGATCGCCACCCGGTCGCTCAGTGTCGCCGCCTCGTCCATGTCGTGGGTGGTGATGACCACCGTGGTCCCCTCCTCGCGCAAGCGGGCAACACACTCCCACAGGAAGAGGCGGGCGGCAGGGTCGAGCCCGGTCGAGGGCTCGTCGAGAAAGAGGACTCGAGGCTCGTGCATGAGCGACCTGGCGATCATCATCCGCTGGATCTGCCCACCGGAGAAGTCGTCGGGACGGCCGTTCGGCCGATCTGCCAGTCCGAACTGCTCGAGCAGCTTGTCGGCCCGCCTCTTGCGCTCCGGACCAGGCACCCCGTGATAGCTGGCATGGAACAGCAGGTTCTGACGGACCGACAGCGAGCGGTCCAGGTTGTTCTGCTGCGGTACCACCCCGAGCAGGCGTCGGGCTCCGACCGGATCGCCGGCCACGTCGACACCGGCCACGTTGGCCCGGCCCCCGGTCGGCTTGATCCGGGTGGTAAGGACACCGATGGTCGTCGTCTTGCCGGCACCGTTGGGCCCGAGGAAGCCGAACACCTCGCCCGGTGGAACCCGGAAGGTGATCCCGGCCACCGAGTCGACAGGCGCCTTCGGGTAGCGCTTCACCAGCCGGTCGACCTCGACCGCCCACTCACGCTCTCCTGGATCGCCGCGCATCTGACCGCCTGACCGGGGGGTGCCCACAGGGGCGAGCTCCGTTCGGGGCGCCCGAGACCGTCTCGACCTCGACGGGCTACAACTCGGAAACGGGCGACATCACGAACCTGACACGGATATCCTACAAATGCCCGAGCGCCCGAGCGGCGTTCGGAGCCGATAGCAGGCCGATCGAGGATCAGGGGGACCCATGTCGCATCGAAGCAGGCAACGGGACGGGAAGCACCGGAGCACGACGAGCACTGAGGGGGACGATGGAGCGCTGGTCCGACGCACTGCGGTGCGAGCCCGGGCCCGGTGGCTGTGCTTCGCCGGTGTCACGGTGGTCGCGGCCCTGCTCCTGGCCAGCTGCTCGAGCACGTCGAACTCGACGCCGACCACCACCTCGGGCTCCTCGACCACCCCGGCCAACGGCGGCTCCTCGGCGCCGGGGGTCACCTCGACCGAGATCAAGGTCGGCAGCATCTCGACCCTGACCGGCTTCATCGCCGCCGACTTCAATGGGTTCGCGCCCGGCATGCAAGCCTACTTCGACATGGTCAATGCTCAAGGCGGCGTCGACGGCCGCAAGGTGGTGCTGGCCAACAATCTGGACGACGGGGGCAGCCCGACCACCTTCAGCCAGCTGGCCCACACCTTGATCGAGCAGGACCACGTGTTCGCAGTCGGCGTCTCGACCGCTGCCTTCTCCCCGAACCTGTTCGTCCAGACCGGGACCCCCACCTACGGCTACAACGTGACCGGCAACTGGCAGGGGCCCACCAACCTGTTCGCCGCGGGCGGATCGGTCCAGGACTACCAGACCGGCGCCCCCTTCGTCTCCTACCTGATGAGGCAGACCAAGTCCACGTCGGTGGCTTTCTTCAGCTACGGGTCCGCCATCGCCGCTTCGTACGACGCCTGCCATGCCGATGCCACCAACCTGCAGGCCGCCGGCGTCAAGGTGAGCTACCTCGACCTCAACGCCGCCCCCTACGGCAACTACACCTCGGCTGTCCAGCACCTGCCCCAGACCGGCGCTCTCGTCGTCAGCTGCATGCAGGGCTCGGACAACATCACCCTGGCCCGGGAGATCCAGCAGTACGGGCTCAAGGTGCACCAGCTCTGGTTCAACGGCTACGACCAGTCCCTCGTCGCCCCCTACAGCAGCCTCCTCCAGAACGTCTACATCAACGTCAACGGCAACGTCGCCTTCGAGGCCCCGGCCGCCTACCCGGGCCACTATCCGGGGATGGCCAACTACCTGGCCATGATGAAGAAGTAAGAGCCCACGTTCATTTTCAACGGCGTCGCCTTGCAGGGCTGGCAGTCGGCCGCCCTGCTGGTGGCCGGGATCAAGGCGGCCGGCAGCGACCTGACCCAGCAGAACGTCATCGCCAAGACGAACCAGATCACCAACTTCACCGCAGGCGCTCTCTCCACCATCACCAACTGGAAGTACGCCCACACCACGCCGACCTTCCCCACCTGCTCCTCCTTCGTGGCGGTGAAGGGCAAGTCCTTCGTCCCCGCCGCGGCCCCGGCACCCCAGTCCTTCGTCTGCTTCTCCAAATCGGTGAACGTGGCAGACCCGAGCCCGACCGCACCCCCGGCGGGCACCCCGGGTACGTGAGATACGGTCGGCTCGGCCGAGAGGCGTAGGACGGCCCGTCAGTGAGCCAATTCCTCGGGTTCGCCATACCCGGAATCCCCTACGGCTGCACCTACGCCATCGTGGCCGTGGGCCTGGTCCTCACCTACCAGGCCACCGGCGTGTTCAACTTCGCCTTCGGCGCCCAGGCCTACACCTCGGCCTTCGTGTTCACCAAGCTGGTCCAGAACGACGGGATGCCGGTGTGGCTCGCCTTCGTCCTGTCGGTCGTGGTCCTCGCTCCGATCCTCGGGCTGGCGCTCGACCGGTTCCTCTTCCGCAAGATCCCGAACACCAACACCACGGCCAAGCTGGTCACCGGGATCAGCCTCTTCGTGGGCATCCCGTCGCTGCTCCCGGTCCTCTTCGGCAGCCAGAGCCAGTTCAACGCGCCGAGCATCCTCTTCAACCCCAACATCGTCTACTTCCGCCTGGCCGGCACCCCGGTCAACGGCATCTACCTGAGCTCTGCGGTGGTCACCGCCGCCGTGCTGGTGGCCGTGGTGGTGCTCATGCGGACCACCAATCTCGGGCTGCAGATGCGGGGGGCCGTCGAGAGCCGCAGGCTGGTCCAGCTCGACGGGGTCATCGCCGGCAAGGTGGTGGCCACCGCCTGGGCCGTGTCCAGCCTCCTGGCCGGGTTGGCCGGGGTCTTGCTCGCTCCCATCTACGGGCAACTCCAGGCCCAAGACTACGCCGCGCTGCTGGTGGCGGCCTTCGCTGCCGCCGCCTGGGCCTCCCTGCGCTCGATGCCGATCGCCGCGGTGGTCGGCATCCTGATGGGGGTGGCCAGCACCCTGCTCCAGGGCTATCTGCCCCCCGACAGCACCCTGTCAGCGGCCGTCCTCCCCTCGCTCCCTTTCATCGTCCTTTTTGGCGCCCTGCTGCTCGTACCCGGCATGCGCAGGCTGGACGACACCAAGGACCCCCTGGCCTCGGTCGACCCCCCGGCTCCTCCGACCACAGCCACACTGCGGGCACCCCAGTTGAGCAAGATCATCCGCCGTCTGTGGTACCTGCTGCTCGGGGCATTCATCGTCTCGATGCTGACCTGGATCCCGCCCACCTGGGAGAACGTCTTCAACGAGGGCCTGGCGCTCTCAACCATCTTCTTGTCCATCATCCTCATCACCGGTATGGGAGGGCAGCTGTCCTTGGCCCAGGCCACCCTGGCCGGGGTGGGCGCCTTCACCGCCGCCCAGCTGGCCAACCACCTCGGGCTGAACCTGCTGGTCGGTGCCCTGGTAGGCGCGGCACTCGCCGCCGCGGTGGCCGTTCTGCTCGCGGTGGTCTCCCTCCGGCTGAAGGGCCTCGGATTGGCGCTCATGACCATCGCGGCCGCCCTCTTCTTCGACAACTCGATCTTCTCACTTCCTTCGGTGAGCAACGGGCAGACCCAGACCCTCCGGCAACGCTGGATCGGCCTCGGGGTCTTCAACCCCAACGGGCACGCACTCTTCGTGCTCGAGATCCTGGTGCTCATCATCGCGGTCGTCGGCGTGCTCCTCGTGCGCAAGGGGACGATCGGCCGCTTTCTGACCGCGATGCGAGGCTCGGAGGTGGCGGCGGCCGGGCTCGGGATCAACCTCACCTGGCAGCGGGTCCTGATCTTCGCCCTGTCCGGCGTGGTGGCCGGCATCGGGGGAACGGTGCTCGTCATCCAGCAGCAGGCGGTGAACACTGCGCTGTTCAACTACGAGTTCTCGCTGGTCTTCGTGGTGATCGTGGTCACCACGGGAGTCTCCACCATCGAGGGAGCCATCCAGGCCGGCATCTCCTTCGTGGTCATCCAGCAGCTGCTCACCTTCCTGCCGGCCCGGTTCGGGGGAAACTCCTTGACCATCGTCCTCTTCGCCGCCGGGGCGCTGACCTATGCTGCACACCCCGAGGGCATCCTGGAGTACAACAAGCGGCGGTGGACCATGCGGTTCGAGCGGCTGCTGTTCGCGGGGTCGTCCGATCCACCTTCGCGGGAGCCGGCCCAGATGGCCGGAGCCGGCGGTGGCACCACTCACCACCCGGTCACCGGCACCACGGTCGACACCGTGATGGTCGAGCCGCTGGCCGGACACGACCCGGGTTCAACCCGATGAGCGGGGTGGTCGGGGCGAGCGGGATGGGAGGCGGTGGCGCCGGATCTCCACTGCTCTCGGTGCAGAACGTGTCCAAGTCCTTCGGAGGGATCGCAGCAGTCAGCCAGATCAGCTTCTCGGTCAGTGCCGGCGAGAGCGTCGGACTGGTCGGCCCCAACGGCGCGGGCAAGACCACACTCTTCAATTGCATCTGCGGCCAGCTACGTCCCGAGCATGGATCGGTATTGCTCAACGGGGAGACCATCACCGGCCTACCCGTCCACCGGCGGTCCCGGCTCGGCATCGGTCGCACCTACCAACGAGTCGAGGTCTTCGCCGACATGACGGTGGCCGAGCACCTGCTGGTGGCCGAACGTGCTCGCCGGGGCGACGGCCGGCTCTGGCGCGATCTGTGCAACCTGAGTGCTCCCCGAGCCGAAGAGCTGGCCAAGGTGGGGGCCGTGCTCGAGCTGGTGGGTATCTCCGATCAAGCGGATATCCCGGTCTCCTCGCTCGGCCTCGGATCGTGCCGGCTGGTCGAGCTGGCCCGGGCGTTGGCCGCAGAGCCGGTACTGCTGTTGGCCGACGAGCCGTCCTCGGGCCTCGACGTCACCGAGACCCGCGAGCTCGCCACGGTGCTCCGCACCTTGCAGCGCGAACGGGGGATGGCGGTCCTTTTGGTCGAGCACGACCTGGCCATGGTCGGCGCCGTCGTCGACCGAACCATCGTGATGGATCTCGGTTCGCTGGTGGCCGAGGGGACCTTCGAGGAGGTCATGGCCGATCCGGCCGTACGCGATGCCTACCTCGGGGTGTCGGCGTGAGCCCGACCGCCGGATCCGCGCCGGGTGACCTGCCACCGGCCCTCGAGGTCGACCACGTGAGCGCCGCCTACGGACCCTACCGGGCCCTCTTCGACGTGAGCTTCACGGTGCCGGCCGGAGGGGTCACCGCCCTCCTCGGATCGAACGGCGCTGGCAAGTCGACCGTCGCCCGGGTGGTGAGCGGGCTGATGGGGACCACGAGGGGTTCGGTCCGGATGTCGGGCACCGAGGTCACCGGGATGCCCGCCTACAAGATCGCCCGGGCCGGCATGGCCCATGTTCCCGAGGGTCGCGGGATCTTCGCCAATCTGAGCGTCGAGGAGAACCTGGTCCTGGCCTTCCGCCAACGCCTGGGGCGGCGGCGAGTGTCCGAGGCCCTTGCCCGGACCTATGACACCTTCCCCATCCTCGGTGAGCGCCGCAGGCAACGGGGCGGCACGCTGTCGGGCGGGCAGCAGCGGCTGCTCTCCCTGGCCAAAGTGCTCCAGGCACCCCCGGGGGTGCTGGTCGCCGACGAGCTCTCCCTCGGCCTGGCCCCGGTGGTGATCGAGGCAGTGTACGACGGCTTGCGCAGCATCAACCGGGCCGGGACCGCACTGTTGATCGTGGAGCAGCAGGTCGACCGGGCTCTCGGGCTGGCTTCTTCGGCGATCATCCTCGAGCACGGTACGGTCGCCTTCTCGGGTCCGTCCGATACGGCCCTGGCCGCCATGGAGCGCATCCTGGCCAGCAGGACCGCGGGTTCCGTCCGCTGAGGAGGCCGGTTGGCGCGCGCAACCAGGCGGACCAGGCTGCGTGACGGTGGCAGCGGCACCCGGATCCCCGGTGCATCCGCGACCGGAGACGAACCGGATCCGGTTCGGATCGTGGACGGCTCTTCACCGGTGGCCGGCGCCCCGGCCAGCAGGCGTTCACTGCGGGACCAGGGCAAGAAGACGATGCGCCGGCTGCTCGACGCAGCAATGGAAGCCATCGACCAACGCGGCTACCACGGCACGCGCGTCCAGGATGTCGTGGACATCGCCAACACCTCCCACGGGACCTTCTACCTCTACTTCGCCAACAAGGAGGATCTGGTCCGGGCGCTGACCACAGAAGCGACCTCCGAGGCATCCAACCTGACGAGGGCGGTGACCGAAGCGGGGAGCGCGCTCGACATCGGGAGCTGGGACCATCTGCGCTCGTGGGTCGCCGACTATTCGGCGTTGTGGCAAGGGTATGCCCCGCTGTTCCGGTCGTGGACCGACCTGGCGGCCATCGACCAGGGGGTGGGTGACCAGATCCGGCGCATGGTGCTGGCCCATTCCGACGCGATGGCCGTCCGGATCAAGGCCACCCCCTCGGCCGGCGGGCTCGATCCCGAAGTGGCCGGGATGGCCATCGTCGCCATGCTCGACCGGTTCCACTTCATGCGAGAGTTCGTGGGTGAGCCGGTGGACGACGACGCGCTGGACACCCTGACCACCATGATCCACCGGGCCCTCGTCCGGCCCGGCAGGGTTCCGGGGAAGGCGTCCTCGGGCTGAACCCGCTCGGGGTCGCGGCCGGGCGGGACCGGCGTCAGGGGATCAGGACGTCGACGGCCAGTCCGGACCCGGCCAGATCGGCGCGGTCGTTGTCCTCGGCATAGCGCAAGCCCTGGACGTTGAAGAGACGAACTTCCTCGTCGTGAGCCGGGTACGGCCCCCAGTGCCACGTCCCGCGGTGGAGAACGAGCGAGCTCGACACCGGCAGCGAAAAGGCCCGGACCGCTTCGGATCCGGCTGCCGTCGTGGGATCGACCGAGGCGGGGGCGACCGCGATGACCGCCGGCACGTCGAGCACCATCAGGACCTGGGTGTGGGTCCGGTGGCGGAACATCTCCTCGCATCGCAGGCCCGCATCGACGATGGGCACCTCGTCGCGGCGGTGGCCGATCAGGTTGACGTGGGGGTCGGCCCAGTCGAACTCCAACCGGTCGTTTCCGTCGTCGGGATCGGTGTCGGCGACGGGGATCCAACCGAAGGGTGCCCAGCCGTCCCGGGAGATCGGCTCGAGCTCGACGCGCCTGGTCGGCCTGAGTACCGGCCGCTCCCCACCGACTCCCATGGTCACCGTCCTGATCCTCCCTCCGACGTCCCCCGGCCAGGTGGTCGAACCGGACCGTCGAACCCGCCCGCTCTGGCGGACGGGTACCCTGACAGCGGCGTCACCATCTACTGTAACCATCCACCGGCGGGCGATAGTCCGTCCACGACCGATCAGGGGGCCCGGCCATGACGATGGACGTGCGGAACATCGAGAGCGTCGCACCCGTGGTGGAGCACAACGGGACCGTGCCGGTGTGGTGGATGATCCCCTCCCGGGAGTTCCTCGAGCAGACCGACGGGGGGTACCTCGAACTGGTCAACGAGTTCGAGGTACCTGGTGGCGGTGCCGTCTACCCTCACGCCCACCCGACCCACGAGTTCTACTACGTGCTCTCCGGCCGAGGGATCATGACGATCGGAGAGGAGGACCGCGCGGTGGCCCAGGGGGACCTCGTCCACATTCCCCCCGACTGCGTGCACAGCCTACGTCCGCAGAGCGACACCGCCCCGATCCGATGCTTCTGCTTCGCCATCGGACTCGAGGGTGCCGGTGCCATCGACTACACCACCCACTGATCCGCTGAGCCGATGGGACGCGTCCTCGTCACCCATCCCCTGCCCGATGGTGGGCTCGATCCGCTGCTCGAGGCGGGCCACCAGGTGGTATCGCTCGACGGATCCACCGCGCTGGCCGGCGCTGCCGGTGGCGTCGACGGCATCGTCTGCCTGCTCAACGACCGCATCGATGCTCGCGTCCTGCGGGCCGGTGGTTCGTCGGGCCTCCTGAAGGTGGTCAGCGTGGCTGCCGTCGGGTACGACAACGTCGACGTGGACGTCGCCGCCACCCTCGGCATCACCGTGTGCAACACGCCCGGTGTGCTGGACGAGACCACCGCCGATCTGGCCTTCCTGCTGGTCCTGGCCGCCAACCGGTTGGCGTCCGATGCCGAGCGCGACCTGCGCGAAGGGCGCTGGAAGGGCTGGGGGATCAGTGACCACCTCGGGCGCGATGTCCAGGGGTCCTGCCTCGGCCTGGTCGGCTACGGACGGATAGCCCGGGCCGTGGCCCGGCGCGCGCAGGGGTTCGGGATGGAGGTCCTCCACACCACCCGATCGGACACCGGGGAACCCGGATACGTGGCCAGGCTGGGTGAGCTGTTGGCCCGGGCGGACACGGTGAGCCTGCACGTTCCGCTCACCGCTTCGACCCGCCACCTGATCGGAGCGGCCGAACTGGCCCTGATGAAGCCGACGGCCGTCCTGATCAACACGGCACGGGGTGCCGTCGTCGACGAGCGGGCGCTGGTGGCCGCCCTCGAGCACGGGACCCTCTACGCCGCAGGACTCGACGTCTACGACGGGGAGCCCGCGATCGACCCCGCCCTGCTGGCTGCCCCACGCACGGTGCTGCTCCCTCACATCGGAAGTGCCACCACCGAGACCCGGACGGTGATGGCCAGGATGGCCACACAGGCGGTGTGCGACGTGCTGGCGGGCAGGACGCCCGACCATCCGGTCGTGCCGACCGGGGGCTGACCGGGACAGACGGTGGAGCGGGTAGCTCAGCCCGCCCGGTGCCCGGTCCCTCCCACCACCTCGACGAGCGATGCATCCAGGTCGAGGAGCTCGACGGTCGTGGCCCCGCTGCGGAGCGAGCCGAAATAGCCGATCTCCTTGGCGAACCGGGTACGTGCCGCCGCCACCACCCTGTCCAGGTCGGCTCGGGCGATGATCACCACCCCGTCGACATCACCCACGACCCAGTCGCCTTCAGAGACCACCACCCCGGCCACCGTGACCGCGCCGCCGACCGATCCGCGGGCTCGCTTGGTGGCCCCCCGGAGGGCCACCGTCGAGGAGAACACCGGGAACTGCAGTGATTCGAGGGCGCCGACGTCCCGCACCCCCCCGTCGATGACCAAACCGGCCAGCCGCCGGGCCTGCGCTCCCGTGGTCAGCACCTCGCCCCAGTAACCCCGGTCGCCGACGTCTCCCACGTCGACCACCAGAGCGGAGCCAGGTGGCGCGGTGGCCACCGCCACATGGATGGCAAGGTTGTCCCCCGGCGAGCATCGGACCGGAACGACCCGTGCGGCGATCGACGCCCCACGCCATACGGGACGGATACGGGGGGGCAGGATCACCGCGCCCGACTCGCCCAGGGTGGCTGATCCGAGTGCCAGCAGTTCGGGCACGAGGTCCCCGGTCATGTTCCCTCCTGTGGATCCGAAACCGCCACCGACACCTCGATCTCCACCGCCCCGCCCCGCGGCAGTGCGGCCACGCCGACCGCGGAACGGGTATGCCGGCCCGCGGACCCGATGGCCTCCGCCAGTAACCGGCTGGCACCGTCCACCACGACCGGTTGTTCGTGGAACTCGGGCGTCGAGGCGACGTACCCGGTCACCGCGAGGACCCGTTCGATCCGATCCAGGGTCCCGAGCGCGGCTTCGAGCACGGCCAGGGCATTGAGGGCGCAGACCGCGGCGGCCTCGGACCCTTCCTCCACCGTCACGTCGAGGCCCAAGGTGCCGATGCAGGTGAGACGTCCGTCGATCCTCGGGAGCTGTCCCGAGGTGCGGGCCATCCCACCGTGGACGACCACCGCGTCGAGTGGGTCGTGCGGCGGATGAGGACCGTGAAGGACCAGGCCCCGCTGGTGCAGGCGAGTGCGGACTCGACCCGATCGGGCCTCGGTCACGATCGGGCCCCGGTCACAGGTTCCCTGCGGCCGGCCACTCGCTGCGAGTCCATCCCGGGGCCCCCTCGGACGACAGGCCGGAGCGGCGCTCCGGCACGGTGGCACGATGGTAGTCCGGCCGAGTCGGACTGTGTCATGATCGCCGACCATCGGGATCGGACCCGGGGCGGTTCCGGGATATCGGGGCGGTTCCGGGACGGAGGAGGAGCGGGGAATGAAGATCGGAATCGCGCTCGGGACGGTTCGCACCGAACTGTGGGAGAGCGTCACCGTGGAAGCGGACCGGCTCGGGTTCGAGTCGGTCTGGATGCCCGAGCACCTGGTCCTGCCCCTCGACGCGAGCGGCAGCCCCTACGCCGGCTCGGACCATCCACCCATCCCGGCCGAGACACCGGTGTTCGATGCGTTCGCCACCCTCTCCTACCTGGCCGGCCGGACCGAGCGGATCCGGCTCGGGACCCAGGTGTACAACATCGGGCTCCGCCATCCCTTCGTCGTCGCCCGCGGCGTCGCCACACTCGACTGCCTGTCCCAGGGACGATTCGAATTCGGCATCGGCGCCAGCTGGCTGGCTGCTGAGTGGGAGGCGGTCGGGCTCCCATTCGACCGACGAGCCGGCCTCATCGACGAATCGATCTCGGTGTGCCAGCGCCTGTGGAGCGAGCCCGAGATCGAACACCACGGTGAGCACTTCGACTTCGCCCCGGTGCGGTTCGATCCCAAACCCCGGCAACGTCCCTGGCCACCCCTCCACATCGGAGGCGACGGTCGGGCCGCCCTCCGTCGCGCCGCCACCGTCGGGGACGGTTGGATCCCCATGAACCACACCCTCGAGCAGATCCCGGAGGCGGCTCGGCACCTGGCCCGCCTGCGCGCGGAGGCGGGCCGTCAGGGGATGGTCGAGATCACGCTCGGCGCGCCGACCTCCGATCTCGAGGGGATCCGCCGCTGCGCAGCTGCGGGGGTGGGCCGGGTGCTGGTCAGACCCTGGGCACGGAGCCGCCACGCCGTCGAGGGACTCCACCGGTTCGCCGACGAGGTACTGGAGGAGGCGACGCTGCTCCCGGTCCGGGAAGCTGGTCCGGGCTGAGCCGGCGGCGGGTCCGACCCGCACCGTTGAACGTGCCCGGTCCCTCAGGAGCGGGCGGGCACCACCGCTGTCGCCGAGCCGACCACCTTCTCCTCGCCGTCATCATTGTGCAGGCGCACGTCGAGGTCGACGAGGTGATCTCGACCTTCGGTCCGCTTGCCGGTCACCACGATCTTGGTGTGCAGCTGCTCCTCCGGCCAGGTCTGGCGGGCGAACCGGACCTGGAAGCGCCGCAGGTTGCCGACTCCGACGAAATCGCTGATGGCCGACCCGAGCAGGCCCATCGAGAACATGCCGTGCCCGAAGACGCTGGGTTGGCCGGCCTCCCTGGCCTTCACCTCGTCGTGGTGCATCGGATTGAAATCACCGGATGCTCCGGCGTAGACGACCAGGTCCGTCCTGCTCAACACGTGCGAACGGACCTTGGCCTCCTCGCCTTCGTGCACGTCCTCGAAGTACCGAACCGCTTCACCCATCTCTGCTATCTCCGATCCCGAGTTCCCGGCCCTCGAAAGGCGCGCCGACCGCTCACCGCTCTCGGCACTCCGTCGATGGTCCCCATCGGGGAATCTTCCCACAAACGGCTTTGCCGGCACCGACGCCGGCCGGGATGCCACGATGGAATCATGGACGCAGAGCGAGTGGTCTTCACCGGATTCGAGGGCGTGCAGCTGGTGGCCGACGTGCGGGGGGATCCCTCCGACTGGCCGGTGCTCTTCCTCCACGGCGGCGGCCAGACCCGTTTCGCCTGGGGCACGGCCGCAGAATCGCTCGCTTCCCGGGGGTGGCGGACGGTGACCATCGACCTTCGCGGGCACGGGGAGAGCGACTGGGCTCCGAACGGGGACTACTCCTTCACCGCCTTCGGCGCGGACTGCATGGCGGTCATCGACGCCCTCGGATCTCCCCCGGTGCTGGTGGGGGCGTCTCTCGGCGGCCTCTCGGCCCTGCTGGCCGAGGGGACCAGCGATCGGGTCGTTTCCAGCGGTCTCGTGCTGGTGGACATCACGGCCAGGGCCAACCCAGAGGGAATCGCCCGCATCGAAGCCTTCATGCGGTCGGGAGCCGACGGGTTCGCGACCCTCGACGAGGCCGCCGACGCCATCGCCTCCTACACGCCGCAGCGAGGCCGACGCTTCAATCCCGATGGTCTGAAGAAAGTACTCCGCTCGCGGAACGGTCGCTGGTATTGGCACTGGGACCCGGCCTTCATCAACCGGGAGCAGACCGAGGTGGTGCCCGACCGCCTCCTCGGACTGCTCGACGTGGCCATGGACAACATTCGCGTCCCCACCATGCTGGTGCGCGGGATGCTGAGCGACGTGGTGACCCAAGAGGGGGTCGACGACCTCCTCGGTCGCATCCCCGGAGCCACCCTGGTGGACATCGACGGTGCCAGCCACATGATCGCCGGGGATCGAAACGACCTCTTCTCCGAGGCGGTCGTGTCCTTTCTGGACGGTCGGATCCGCCCGACGATCCTCTGATCCGTCATCAGGCCTTCGCCCTTGCTCCCGGCCCCGGATGACGGCCTTCCGGAAAGGAGCGCACCATGTTGTCCTGGACGAACGAGGCCACCAACCGACCATCCTCGTCGAACACCTGTGCCCGCCCGTAGGTGCGACCGTTCCCGGCGAAGGGGCTCTCGTGGGCCAGCAGATGCCAGCGGGAGGCGTCCACCGGCTCGTGGAAGGTCAGCGTGTGGGTGAGGACGCTGGTCGAGATGCTGACGTGGGCCATGGACTGTCCGACGCCGGGGTGCGGCCGCATCGCCGTGCCGATCAGGAACCCGTCGGTGGCGTAGGCGAGCAACGCCTGGCCCTTCGCCCCCCGGGCGACCACGTCACGGAAGCGTGTCCACACCAAGAGCTCGGGCGGACCGATGGCATCCGGATCGCTGACGTCCACCCCGTCGACCACCCGCATCTCCCAGGTTCCGCCACCGTGAGCGGACTCGGGGGCATCCTCGGGGGCGCCGGTTCGGGGGGCGCCGGTTGCGTGCCGGAAGAGGTCGGGCTCAGACGCGCTGAGCAGGGCGAGTGACCGGGTGCAGAGTCGATCTCCCTGGCTGACGGTCACGGTGGCGCTGGCAAGTGCCCGCCCCACGTGCATGGGGTCCACCAAGATGTCGAGCGGTGCGTCCGGGGACGCGCCGCGAGCGAACACCGTGTGGACCGATTGGACCACCTTCGACGGATCCACCGAGGACGCAGCGACGATGCTCTGTGCCAACAGCTGGCCACCGAACACCACACCTCCCGCACCGGTGGTGACGCTACCGGCCCGGAAGGAGCGATCGCCGGTCGGAACGAGCTCCAGGGCGGACAGCAGGTCGGTCCGTTGGACACCGGACGACGAGTCGTCCGCGCCACCCTCGGTACCGGCCTCGCCGGGGTCGGTGCTCATCGGCTGTCCATGTCGAAAGGACCCGATCACCCGGTGTAGTCGACTGGACCAGAGCCCTTGACCCCGATGGCGAAGGCCAGCGCGTGTAGAGGGGCGTGCGGCGTCGTCGTCCAGATGCTGTGGGTGGTGTCGGGCGGTGTGTAGACCAGATCGCCCTGGGCCACCGGCCGCTCCTCGTCACCGACCTTCATGATCCCGCGGCCGGACAGGATGTAATAGAACTCGTGGGTCGGGTGAGCGTGTGGATCGACCATCCCACCCCCGTCGACCGTGAACTCGCTCACCAGCTCGAGATACCCGCCTTCGGTGGCCTCGTACAGCTCCCTCGGTTGCACCAACCACCACACCGGCACCGTGCCGTTGTGCTCGATGACCGGTTCCACGTCCTCGATCGAACGAACGTCCATGGTGATCCTCTCTCCTCTTGTCCCGGTCTCCCCGACCGATCGCGCCGACCTCTCGCCGAGCATGCCCGATTCGGGCCTCCGGCTCGATCAGCCTGCGTCGACGGGCAGGGGTCCCGCGTACGTCTTCGTCTCGAGATACTGCTCGAACCCCTCCCGGCCGTTCTGGCGGCCGACGCCGCTCGACTTGTAGCCACCGAACGGAGCGTCGGCGCCGTACCAGATCCCCCCATTGATGGCCACCGTCCCGGCCCGTATGCGCCGGGCGACCGCGATGGCACGCTCCTCGGAAGCCGAGGTAACACCCACTCCGAGGCCGTAGGGGCTGTCGTTGGCGATCCGAACAGCATCGTCGTCGTCGTCGAAGGGGACGACCACCAGTACCGGACCGAAGATCTCCTCCCGAGCGATGGACATCGAATTGTCCACGTCGGCGAAGAGCGTCGGCTCCACGTAGTACCCCTTCTCGAACTGGGACGGGCGCTTGCCACCGGTCACCAACCGGGCCCCCTGCTCCACGCCCTCGTCGATGTAGCCGAGCACACGGTCGCGCTGGAGGGCACTGATCTGGGGCCCCTGCAAGTTCCCCGGATCGGTCGGGTCGCCATAGGGGACGGTGGCGAATCCCGCCTCGATGATGGCCATCCCCTCCTCGTAGCGCGATCGGGGGAGAAGCATCCTGGTGAGCATCACGCATCCCTGTCCCCCGTGGACGCAGACCGTCCACGCCATCGACAGCCGGTCCTCGAAGTCGGCGTCGTCCAGAATGATGTCGGCCGACTTGCCCCCGAGCTCGAGGAACAGCCTCTTGACGGTGGGTGCGCCCTTCTCCATGATGCGCCGCCCGACCGCCGTGGAGCCGGTGAAGGACACCAGATCGATGCGCGGATCGGTCACCAGGTCCTCGGCGACCTGGTTGTCCGACGTGGTGACCACCTGCAGAACGCCGGGAGGGATGTCGGTCCGCTCGGCCACCAGGCGCCCGATCCGGGTGGCGTTCCACGGTGTGTTCGGTGCGGCTTTGAGGATGACGGTGTTGCCGGCGGCGAGCGAGGGGCCGAGCTTGTTGATGGACACCTCGAACGGATAGTTCCAGGGGACGATCGCGGCCACCACGCCTACGGCCTCCTTGGTGACCCGGCGCCAGCTTCGGCTCCCGAATGCGGTCCCCACCGGAAGGTCACGCTCCCACTCGAACTCGTCGATGAACGAGGCCGGCCACGAGAGCCCGTCGGCCAGCGGTGCGTCGAGCTGGGGCCCGTAGGTGAGCAGCACCGGAGCTCCCACCTCGGCCACGATCTCGGCCCGCAACTGCTCCTGCTCGTCTTGGAGCGCCGACTGCAGCTGGCCGAGACAGCGTTTCCTCAGCTCCTTGTCGGTCGCCCAGCCCGATCGGTCGAACGCCTTGCGGGCAGCGGCGGCGGCGGCGTCCATGTCCTCGTGCCCGGCGTCCGCGACCTGCCCGAGCACCTCCTCGGTGGCGGGATTGATGTTGTCGAACACCTTGTGGGATCTGGCCTCGACCAGCGCCCCGTCGATGAGCATCCTCCGCTCACCGTCAATCACTCCACTCGCCTCTCCGGTGTTCGCCATGGATTCCACTCCTCCCCGTTTGTGCTTCGTCCTCGGCGCATCCCGGCTCATCGCGACCACGCACGAGACCGAACGGACCGCATCCCTGGATCCGAACGATGCCGACACCGTAGCGGACCGGTTGGGATCGCCCGATCCCGGTCGCGCCCATCTCGGCGCGTGACTCAGGCGACGGCCACTCTCCTCGCCGGGGCTGCCACGGTTCGGCGTTCACCTCCGTGGGACACCGTCCACCGACCGGAACGCTGCTCCACCCGGTGGACACTGCCGCATCCCCCGGCCGAGGCGATCCACGAGCTGGTTCCCACCATCGAACACTCGATCAGGTGGCCTCCCCCTCGCGCCGTCGAAGACAGGACCGCCACCGAAGCAAGCAGCCCGGTCGCCGGGTCGGCGATGGCGTCGGCGCAGAAGACCGGATCGCCGCCGGCGTCCGTCCCGACCAGCCCACCGGCCACCGCAGCGTCGTCCCCGAACGCCACCCAGTTCGACCGCGGTCCGGTTCGACCGTATCCCGTCAGCGACACCCAGGTCCTCCCTTCCCGGGCGCGGAGGAAGCGCTCGGGAGAGAAGCCGAGCTGTTCGAGGGCGCGCGGTCGCGACGCCTCGATCACCACGTCGGCCGCATCGACCAGGTGTTCGAGCAGTTCACGATCGGGCCGGTTCCCGAAGTCCACGACCAATCGCAGATGGCCACGATGCAGTTCGTCGAAGAGGGCCGGATCTCCGGAACTGGACGCATCGGGTCGGTACCGATCCTCGACCTTGACCACCCGCGCGCCACAACGGCCGAGGATGTGGGCACAGATCGGCCCGGCCCACAGCGCGGAGAAGTCGACCACCAGGGGATTTCGCACCGGGGCATCGACCGCGGCTCCGCCGGTGGTTACGACCCAGGGTGCAGGTCCGGATTGCCCACCGGTTGCCGTCCCCGTGCCCAGAGAGGCGATCGGCAGGCCCAGCTCCTGTCCGGACACCACCAGATCGACCGAGGTCCGCTGCCGACATTCAGCCGCCAGTCGCCTCCAGGTCCGGCACGAAGCCGTCGGCCCGGTGTCGGGGGGGACGGTACCACCGGTCAATGCAGGCAGGAGGTCCAGGTCCCCGGTCCGAGCCAGGTTGATCGCCACCCAGGAGTCGTCGGTGCGGAGCAGCCTGCACGTCCCACCGACCGACGTCCTCCCCTGCCGGCGCGCGCCCCGGAGGCCCGCCCGACCGGTGAGGAGGGCAGCGACGTCCACGGTGCAGTCATGTCCCGACCTCCGGGCGAGCACCTGCACCCACCGTCGCGCTTCGGCGAGCCGGCCGATCACGTCACCGGAGGGCCAGCATGGGACCTCGGGCGGACCGGTGAGCGCCATCCCCCCGGACTCCGCCCAGCGCAGTACCGGACAGGAGGAAACCGGTCCTTCGGTTGCCCCTGAGGGAGCTCCGTCGGGATCAGCGAGGGTGTCCACAGCACCGGCCACATCACCGAAGTCCAACCCGTTGGCCACTAGCAATTCGAGCAACGACACCGCCCGAGCGTACCGATCTCGGAAGGTTCCACCTCGACGGGAGCGCCCGGCCTCCCGGAGTGCGTGCGATACGATGCCCTGCTGACCGTTGTGGCCTCATCGGGGACCGACCGTTCCCCGTCCGGCCCATGGCCGGCATGTGACCCGGACGGACTCGTGACCACAGCGGGGACCCGCTGGAGCGGAGAGGGGACAGGATGGAGTTGAAGCCCGGACAGCGCCTGCGCAGCGCGGCGAGCGACGTCGAGCTGGTGGTCATCCGAGCCACTCCGGGTGACACCGATCTGACCTGTGGAGGCGTCGCGGTGATCGAACCGTCGGCCGGCTCCGGTCCTGGGGAACCGAGCGGCGGTGCCGGTACTGGCGATGACCGGTCCGTGCTCCTCGGGAAACGCTACGTGGACGGAACCGACACGTTTGAGCTGCTCTGCACCAAGGCCGGAACCGGGCCTCTCGCCATCGACGGTCGGCCCCTCGAGGTGAAATCGGCCAAACCGCTTCCCTCCTCGGACTGACGGGGAGCACGTGCATCTCGGCCTCGTCCTCGACATGACCAGTGCCGGGCTGGAGGACCGCCCGGCGATCGGATCCGGTGACACCAGCATCACCCACTCCGAGCTGGCCTCGCGATCATGGGCCGCCGCCGCGCAACTGGGCGACCTCGGCGTGCCGTCGGTGCTGTACCTCGGGGGGAACCATCTGGCCTTCCCGATCGCCCTCTTCGGGGCGGCAGGCGCCGGGATCCCTCTCATCCCCCTCAACTACCGGCTGTCGAACGACCAGGTCGAGGCCCGGCTGGCCAGTCACCCCGGCGCTCTGGTCATCTACGACGAGCGAACACTTGGGCCCAGTGGATCCGGCGATCCTCGAGCCGCAAACACCGGCTCGTTCGACCGGCAGGCCCACCGGTACGTCGAACGTCAGTCGTACCTCGACGCGCTGGAGGGCATCGACGCGGCCGGCCCACCGCCGCCCCCCGATCCGGACCTCCCCTGCGTCCTCCTCTACACCAGTGGCACGACGGCCGCTCCGAAGGCTGCGGTTCTCCGGCACCGCCACCTCATGGCCTATCTTCTGGGCACGGTCGAGTTCGCCAGCGCCGGGGCCGACGAGGCGTGCCTGGTCTCCGTTCCGCCCTATCACATCGCCGGCCTGGCCAATCTGCTCACCAACACCTACGCCGGTCGTCGCATCTGCTACCTCGACCAGTTCGATCCCGAGACCTGGCTCCGCACCGTGGGTGAGCAGGGCATCACCCAGGCCATGGTGGTTCCCACCATGCTCGCCCGCATCGTGTCGCACCTGGAGGACCGCACGCATCGCCTGGCCGGCACACCCTCGCTGCGCACGCTGTCCTACGGGGGTGCTCCGATGCCGAGCTCGCTCCTCCGGCGGGCGATGGAGCTGTTCCCCGAGACGGGCTTCGTCAACGCCTACGGGCTCACCGAGACGAGCTCGACCATCGCACTCCTCGACCCCGAAGACCACCGGCGCGCCTTCGAGTCGACCGATCCCGACATCAGAGCCCGGCTCGGATCTGTCGGACGGGTGCTTCCGGGGGTCGAGCTCGACATCCGGGACGAAGGTGGCCAGGTTCTGCCCCAAGGGGAGGCGGGACTCCTCTACGTCCGGGGGGAGCAGATATCGGGCGAGTACGAGGGGGAACGGTTGGTCGACCCCGACGGGTGGTTCGCCACCCGTGACCGGGGGTGGGTCGACGCCGACGGGTACCTCTTCATCGAGGGGCGTGCCGATGACACCATCATCCGTGGCGGCGAGAACATCGCACCGGCCGAGGTCGAGGACGTGCTCGTCTCCCTTCGCGGTGTGGCCGACGCAGTCGTCGTCGGTCTCCCCGACGAGGAGTGGGGGCAACGACTGGTGGCGGTGGCGGTCCCCGAGCCCGGTGCGGTGCTCGACGCCGAGGGACTTCGGTCCGAGATCCGCAGCCGCCTCCGGTCCTCCAAGACTCCCGAATCGATCGAGTTCTGGCCCGATCTGCCGCGGACCGACACCGGAAAGCTGCTCCGTCGCCAGGTGGTGGGCCGGCTGACCGCACCGTCCGGGCCGCGATGAGCACCGCCGTGAAGCCGGCAGCCGTCGAGGTGGGGATCTTCGTGCCGCAGGTGGCGATGGACCGGAACACGCTCCTCGCACGTGCCGAACTGGTGGAGCGGTCGGGGTTCCAATCTCTGTGGCTCTACGACCACCTCTACAGTCCCGGTCAGCCCGATCGCGACTCGTTCGAAGCCTGGACGACAGCCACCTACCTGCTGGCCCGGACCGGGCGCCTGCGGGTCGGGCACCTGGTGCTCGACAACAATCTCCGCCACCCGGCCCTCTTGGCCAAGATGGCTTCGACCCTCGACGTCCTGTCGGAAGGACGGGTCGAGATCGGAATCGGCAGCGGCTCGGTCGGCGAGGAACACGACCGGATCGGTCTCGAATGGGGAACCGCGCCGGTCCGCGGCCGCAGGCTGGAGGAGGCGCTCGAGATCCTCACCCGGATGCTCGAAGGGCCGGTGACCACCTACAGCGGAACCCACTACCGGGTGCACGACCTTCCCAACCTGCCCGGCCCGGTCCAACGGCCCCGCCCGCCCATCCACGTCGGAGGCATCGGGGCCCGCTTCACGCTGCCCCTGGTCGCCCGCTTCGCCGACGGGTGGAACGTCCCCACCTACGGGCTCGCCAACTGGAGGGAGAGCCGGCGGCGCCTGGACGAGGCGTGCGTCGCCATCGGGCGCGATCCCTCCACCATCGGCACCTCGGTCCAGGCCGTGGTCGCCATCGCCGGCGACGACCGTGCCCTCGCTTCCGTCCGGGCCGAGGCCACCCGGCGCTACGGGGCCGTCGGCTGGGGCCTCGAAGCCGGCGGGTTGGTCGGTACCCCCCCGATGATCGTCGACCGCATCCTCGAGCTGGTCGGTTCCGGCGTCTCTCGTTTCGTCCTCCTGCCCCACGACCGGGACGACCGCTCGCTCGGCCTCCTCGCCGACACGGTGCTCCCCGAGCTCCCCTGACCGCGCGGGCGGGACCGGAGGGTCGCGGGCGGACTCGCCACGGTCGGGCTCCTGCTTCGGTACGCTCGGCCCATGCCGTCCGTGACCGTGGACCTGGCCGATCACATCGCGACCGTCACCTTGGACCGTCCGCCGGTAAACGCCGTCGATCGCGCCACCATGGCCGAGATCCGCGACGCGTTCAACGCCCTCGACGACGACCATGAGGTACGAGTGGCGGTCTTCACCGCGGTCGGCGACCGTGCCTTCATGGCCGGGGCCGACCTGGCCAAGCTCGGTGCGGACACTGGCTCGGGTGAGACGGTTCCCGCCACCCTCGTCACCGACCCACCCCGGGTGACCCGGGACGCGATGTGGTCGGTGCTCGACTGCGCGGTGCCGGTCATTGGGGCCATCAACGGTCCCGCGCTCGGGGCCGGCCTGGCCTTCGCCGCGTGCTGTGACATCCTGGTCGCCGCCGAAGGGGCCACCTTCGGCACGCCGGAGATCAACGTGGGACTGCTCGGGGCCAGTTCGCACCTCACCACGCTGGTGGGTCGCCACAAGGCTCGAGAGCTCTACTTCACCGGCGAGCCGATCACCGCCGAAGAGCTCTATCGACTCGGCGCGCTCAGCGCGGTCGTCCCCCGGCACGAGCTCATGACGACCGCCCTCCGACTGGCCGGAAAGTTGGCAGCCAAGAGCCCCATCGCATTGCGCCTGGCCAAGGAGGCCATGAACCGCACCGAGCACCTGCCCCTGAAGGAGGCCTACCGCACCGAACAGGAGTACACCGCCCGCCTCGGTGGCTTCGAGGACGCCGCCGAAGCCCGGGCGGCGCACAACGAGAAGCGTCCGCCCGACTGGAAGTGGCGTTGATCCACCAGAGCGGTGCAGCTCAGCGGTGCAGCTCAGGGCTGCAGTTCGGGCTGCAGCTCAGGGCTGCAGCTCAGCGATCCGCTCGTCGACGCCACCCCGGCGAGGTGGTGGCCTTCCCACGGGCGACGCTCTGGCCGATGAAGTTCTTCTGCGCCTCGACTGTTCCCGCTCCGAAGCACAGCCCGCGGATGTCCCGGTAGGCCCGCTCCACCGGGTACTCGCGGCTGTAGCCGTACCCGCCGTGGATCTGCATGGCCTCGTCACAGACCAGCTTGGCCGCCAGGTTGGCCGCCGTCTTGGCCAGAGCCGTCTCGAGCGGTGGTGGTGTTCCACCGGGCCCCGCCAGGCGGACCGCCCGACCGAGCAGCAGACGCGCCCCCTCGATGGCGACGGCCATGTCGGCGAACTTCCACTGGAGTCCCTGCAGCTCGCCAATGGGCCGTCCGCCCACCACACGGTCGCCGGCGTAGGCCACCGCCTGTTCGAGCGCCCCCTGGGCCGCGCCGATGCACATCGCCGCATTGCCACATCGCTCGTGGTTCAGATGGGCGAGCAACGTCTTGAACGGTCCGGCCGAGTCCACGTCCCCGGCGAGGAGCACGTCGTCTCCCCCGATGGCCACGTCGTCGAAGGCGATCTCCGCCTCGGTGGCGGCGTGGATCCCCATACCCCGGTGGCGGCCGGTGACGCTGACGCCGTCCCGGTCCGTCGGCACCACGACCGCCCCGATGCCGCGCGCCCCCTCACCCCCGGGCCACCGGCACCAGACCAGCACCGCTCCGGCGGCGTGGCCCAACGTCGAGTAGTTCTTGTAGGCCTTGAGCCGCCACCGGTCCGGCCCGTCTCGTCTCAACGACGCCCGCATGTTCTGGACCGCCGAACCCGCATCCGGTTCGGTGATGCCGATACTGATGATGTGCTCTCCGGCGGCCACACCGGGTAGGTGTCGCTCCTTCAGGACCTCGCCGCCCAGATGTTCGATGCCCCGACTGGGACCGTTGAAGGCCAACTGGCAGCAGATGGCCGTCGAGACGTCGAACCGGGCGATCTCCTCGAGCACGATAGCCGCCTCGACATCGCCCAGACCGAGTCCTCCCCACTCGGCGCCGATGGTCACCCGGAAGAGATCGGCGTCGGCCAGTGCCTTGACTGCGGCACCGTCCAACTCGCCTGACTCGTCGGCCGCCGCCGCCCGTGGTGCCACCTCCCGGATGGCCACGCTGCGGGCCAGTTCGCGGAGCGCGGCCTGGTCGCTGCTCTCCACCATCGGGTCGACGCCTGGCGGGCCGGTCACACCGGGAATCGTAACCACACCACCTGCGACACGGCTGCCGCTCGGATCCGGCACCGGTCTGGACCGCTACCCGACCTACCGGCCGTCTTCGGATCGGAGGCGATGGACCAGATGGACGAGGACCGGGTTCGACTCGTCGTCGGGAAGGAGGAACCTCCGACCGGCGTCCCGGGCGATCCGGCAGAGCCGGTTGGAGACGATGATCGACCGGCACAGCCCGAAGAGCTCGTACCACTCGAGACGACGTGCCTTTCGACCCACCGCCCGCTCCCATTCCGCGACCACTCCGTCGTGGTCGAGGAAGCCGTCGGCGCCCCCGGTTCCCCATCGGCCCGCCACACGATCGAGAGCCACCAGGTATCCGAGGTCGAGCTCCGCCGGACCCACGCCGGCCATGTCCCAGTCGAGGAGCGCTCGGACGGTGCCGTCGTCTCCGAAGACAGCGTTTCCGAGGCGCACGTCGCCCCAGAGGACCGACGGGTCGGGGACGTCGTCCGGAACGTGCGCAGAGCACCAGTCGAGGGCTCCGGCCAGGGAGGCGACCGGCGGACCGTCGCCGTCCTCCAGCATCGCCGTGCGCCACCACTCGACCTCGGCATCCAGCCCGACGAAGGGTCGGACCCGGTCCCCGGCGATGGCCACGTCGGTCCGGTGTATCAGGGCCAGCACCGATGCGAAGTTCCGGTGGAGCGTGCACCGGAGCTCGGGTCCGCAGAGCACCACCCAGGGATCGACACCCGGAGCGTCGCCCACGACGTGTCCTTCCACGAAGGGCATGACGAGAGCCTCCCGGTCGGAGAGCACGCCCGCTCGGACGAACCAGCTGGGCTGGGGAACGGGCACTCCGGAGGCCGCCAGGCGGGGGAGGATCTCCGACTCCTGCCCGACGGTGGAGCCCGGGACGACCCGCTCCGACGGCTCGATCCGGACGACCAGTCGCTCGAACACCTGCTCGGAGGACCTCCTGGCCTCGACCGTGACCACCAGGGTCTCGTGGCTGTGACCGTCGGCGGCGCGCTCCACCGAGGTGACGGCGATCCCCGACCACCGGGGTCGACGGGGTGCGAGCCATCGGAGGAACCTCCCGTCGAACGGATCGGCTCCGGGGTCGTCGGGGCCGGAGCGTGCCGGGGGGTCAGGTGCGACGTACCGGGATCCTTCAGGTGTCCCGCGGCCGCCGGTCCCCATAGCCCGAGGCTAACCGGGGGCTCCGCCCGGGGGAGCCGTTGCCCGCGTCACCGGAGCCGGTCGCGGCACCGGCTGGCTAGCATTCCGCCATCGACCGCCATCGCAGCGCCATCGCAGCGTTCCCGTCATGAACACGGGTTTCGGCCCCCTCGTCGCCGCCGACGAGCTCCCCAACCACCAGATCGTGGACACCTTCGCCACGGTGGCCGACGGCGATCAGGCGTGGACCGAGAAGGTCTGGGCCTCGGCGTCTGCACAGGACGGCTCGGTGTCGATCGGCTTCGGGCTCGGCAAGTACACCAACCGTGGTGTGATGGACGCAACCGGAGCCGTCTCGCGGGGGCGCGAGCAGTGGACGGTCCGGGCCAGCCGTTCCATCGGACGGCTCCCCGATCACCTGAGCGTCGGACCGCTCCACTACGAGGTCACCGAGCCGTTGGCCTCGGTCCGATTCCGGCTCGAGCCCAACGAGGTCCTTCCCATCAGCTTCGACTGCACCTTCAGCGGGGTCGTGCCGCCCTTCGTCGAGGCGCGCGAGGTGACCCGGAGCCTGGGAGGTGCCCGGGTGGACTCGAACACCGCGCGGTTCCACCAGAGCGGCACGGCACACGGCTGGGTGGAGGTCGACGGGAAGCGCGTCGAGATGGACCCGTCGACCTGGCTCTCCACCCGGGACCGGTCGTGGGGACTCCGCCGTGGTGTCGGTCCCCCGGTGCCCGGGCTCCGGACCCGATCCGATCCCGCCGGGCTGGCGAGCGTGGTCCTGTGGTGTCCGGTCGCCTCCCGCCGCCCTGACGGGTCGCCCTACGGGTTGCACTGGTACTACCGATCCGTGGGTATCGGGGAGCACCGTCGGGTCGAGCTCGAAGGGGCCGTCGAGCGCCCCGACGGCACCCGCGACGAGTTCGGAGCCCTCGTTCCCCACCTCGAAGTGGACGACATCACCCGCCGGTTCCGTGGTGGCCGGCTGGACGTGACCATGGTCGACGGGACCCCCCGCCCGCTCATCCTCACCGCGGTGGGCGACAGCGGTGTCCACCTCGGACCTGCGCTCTACTTCGGCTTCGACGGTCACTACCACGGGGAGTGGCGCGGCTCGTTGCACATCGACGGGGAGCACATTCCCGACTGCACCGATCCGGCGGTCGTCCACCGCCTCCACCAGCTGCGCGACTGCATCGTGCGAGTGGACGATCCGGTGGAGGGGGGCGTGGGCTGGGGACACCTCCAGTCCATCATCACCGGCGCCGACGAGGAGATGGGTCTCACCGATTCGGCCTCGTTCCTCTGAGCTGCCGGTCGGTCAGGTGGGCCCATCGGGACGGAGGAACCGCCGTTCGGGATCCCATTGGCGGAGCGCCCCGATCTCCTCGGGGCCGGGTGGGTCGAGCTCGACCAGGTCGGGGGCGACCACCAGCTCCCACCCGCACAGCGCGCGTACCACCCCGACCCGTTCCGCGATCGGCCGTGGGCCCGACGGCACTGCGGTGAGCACCAGCGAACCGTCGATTCGCTCGAAGGTCCCGAGGTCGGTTACCAGGGCACCGACCCGGTCACCCGGGGAGGTCACGTACGGCACCCGCTCGACAGTACGGCTCGGCCCGAGCGTCGTCACCACCACCACCTCGTCGGCCGCCGAGGCCACGTCGTTGCCTCCACCGGAGCCGACCAGGAACGCGACCTCGGGGATGACCGTCGAGTTGATGCTTCCGCTGCGATCGATCTGCGCCGCGCCCAGGCAACCGATCAGGCGGGTGCCCGGGCCGGCTGTCAGGGTGGAGAGCACCAGCTCGCTGTCCCCGACCATCACCGAGGTGGGAAAGCTCCGGTGATTGAACACGAACGGGTCGGCCGGGGTCGGCTCGTACCCCCACAGTCCGAGCTCGGCGGTGAGCACGACGGGTGAACCCGCCGCACGGGCTGCACGCACGGCGAGCCAGGCGGACAGGTTGGCCACACCCGCCCCGGCCAAGACGGCGTCGGCGCCGATGTCGAGGACCCGCGAAGCAACGTAGCGGGACCCGAACACGGCGGCGCGCTCGAAGGCGCAGACCGGCGCCTCGAGGTCGGGGGGGTGGTCGGTCTGGTCCTCGCGCCACGAGTCGGGATGCGCCCGCCGGCGCAGCCGACCGATCCGCTCCTCGCCGAGCTGGTCGAGGTACTGGTGCTGGTCACGGGGGTTCAGGATCCACCGATCGATGAACGTGTCGAAGTCGTCCCGACGGCTGGCGTCGCGAACGTCCTCCCAGAACGCCAGGTCCTCGCCGTAGGGCTGGACGGGGAGATGGGGGGCGAAGAGGCCGCCGGGATGGGCACCCATCGGAACCTCCGAGACCGACAGCACCCGGTGGGCGGGGATGCGGACCAGGTGGGACCACGGTCGGATGTCGTCCACGATCCGCTCGACGGTCACCACCGCACCGCGCCGGGCGGCGAGGGCGCCCCAGATCCCCTCGAGGAGCGGTGGGCTCATGGCGACGTTCCCCTCGACGTCGGCCAGCGGTGCATGGACGAGGGCCACGTCGGGTGCGTAGGCGGCCAGCAGGCCGACCCGACCCCCGAAGGGGCTATCGATCACCGCGAAGCCCGGATTGCCCTCCATCGACGAGCCCTGGAGCGACGCCGTGGTCACCGCCGGGAGCCCTTTCGCCGCCGCCTCGAGCCGCTGGAGGAAGGACAGGAACGACCAGTGCTCGACCTCGACCCTCCCCTCGAGGTACGCGTCCGAAAACCACGGGTTCGGCGTGAAGTTGGGGAAGACGTCACCGGAGTATCCCGTCACGACCTTCGACACCAGACCGCCCCGGAAGAACACGGCTCCGAGGCTCGACAGGCTCAGCATGACGAGGGTGAAGCCGGGATCAGCCCCCCACCATTGCCGGATCACCTCCCGGGCGGCCGCCGTCCAGCGGGTGTGCCCGGTGACGATGTGCAGTTCGTCGCCGGCCCGGACGTGCCGACGCACCGCCACGTCGAGCGGGACGAACGACGGTCTCACCGGCGGATCCTTTTCGGGGGCGGGTAGCCGGGCATCGTCGCAGACCGTATCCGAGTCCCCCGTCCCCCGCCGGAGCGGCACCTCCTCCGTCGGGCAGCGAGCCACCGTCGGGCAGCGAGCCACCGTCGCACGCCCGGGTCCCACCCCTGCACCGTCGGTACACTGGGCCGATGATCCGCTACGAGGTCACCGGCGACCACGTGGCCCGGCTCACGCTCGACCGCCCCGAGGCAAAGAACGCCCTCAGCATCGAGATGCGGGACGACATCGTCACTCGGGTCCGTGAGGCACGGGCCGACGACAAGGTGCGAGCCCTGTTGATCACCGGATCCGGAGATTCCTTCTGCTCCGGCATGGACCTCCGGCAGTCCACGGTCGGCGATGCCGGCGCGGGGCACTTCGATCCTCGTACCACCAGCGAGGCGTTGCGAGCCGGGGTGCAGGCCTTCATCCGAGAGCTGTGGGAGCTCGACAAGCCGACGGTGGCGGCGGTCAACGGCACCGCGGTGGGTCCCGGCGCACATCTCGCCCTTGCCTGTGATTTCGTCCTGACCTGCGAGCAGGCCCGATTCGTCTGGTCCTTCGCCCGATGGGGGCTGGTGGTCGACGCCGGCGGCGCGTATCTCCTTCCGCGGCTCGTCGGGCTCCCGCGCGCCAAGGCGATGGTCATGCTCGGGGAGGGCACCGACGGTTGCGAGGCGGTGGCGATGGGCCTCGCCTACCGGTGCCACCCGGACCCGGCCTCGCTCGCCTCGGCCGCCTCCGAGCTGGCCGCCCGGCTGGCAGCCGGTCCCACCCGGTCGCTCGGGCTCTCGAAAATGCTGCTGAACGCCAGCTTCGAGACCACGCTGGCCGCCTCCCTCGATCGGGAGGCACAAGCCCAGGCCATGGCCGCCACGTCGCCCGAGATGAGGGAGGGGATGGCCGCCTTCAAGGAGCGCCGGGCTCCCGACTTCCCGGCAGCCCCTTGAGCCCCGGAGAGGAGGTCGAGCCGGCCCCTCTGGCCGGGTTGCGGGTGCTCGATGTGGGGACCCGGATCAGCGCGCCGTTCTGCGCCGGCCTGCTCGGCGAGCTGGGGGCGGAGGTGATCAAGGTCGAGGATCCCGCCGGAGGGGACTTCATGAGGACCATCGGACCGTTCGCCTCCACCCCGGACGGCGGGGAGGGCTACTCGATGTGGTGGGCCGTCGAGGGAAGGGGCCGGAAGGGGGTGACCCTCGACCTCCGACGCCGCGAGGGCCAGGCCCTGTTCCGGCGGCTGGCGACCACCGCCGACGTGGTCTGCGAGAACTTCCGCCCCGGGACACTCGAAGCGTGGCACATCGGACCGGACGACTGCGATCCGAAGCTGGTGTGGGCCAGGATCAGCGTGTTCGGACAGGACGGACCCTATGCATCGAGACCCGGACTCGACCGGATGGGGATCGCCTACGGAGGGCTGCTCGCAATCACCGGTTATCCCGACCGTCCTCCGGTGCGGCCCGGTGTCACCATTTCGGACTATCTGACCGGGACCTTTGCGGCGGAGGCGGTGGTCGCCGCTCTGTACCGGAGGGACCGTCCAGGCACCGGGACCGGCAGGGGTGGGGTGGTCGACGCACCGCTGTACGGCTCCATCCTGCGGACCCTCGAATGGACCATCGGTGCCAGGGACGCTCTCGGCGTCCGCAGGGAGCGGCAGGGCAACCGGCTGGCCAACTCGGCGCCGCTCGACAACTACGGAACGAAAGACGGGCGCACGGTCTGCATCGTCGCCGGGTCGGATGCCAACTTTCGCAGACTGTGCCGGGCGATGGATCGGCCCGAACTGGCCGACGACCCCCGCTTCGCCACCCTTCGGGACCGATCGGCCGAGGGCGATGCCGTCAACCAGCTGGTCGCCGATTGGACCTCGTCGCTCACCGCCCGCGAGGTCGAGGAGATCTGCGTCGACCACGGGGTCCCGGTGGGCCTGGCCTACGAGGCCGATGACATCCTGCGCGACCCGCACATGGCCGCACGAGGGGACCTGGTGACCGTGGACGATCCCTTCGCCGGCCCGCACCGCCAGCAGGCTCCCTATCCGAGGTTCGACGGCAAGTCGCCCGAGGTTCCGACCGCCGCTCCGGCGCTCGGGCAGCACAACCAGGAGGTGTGGTGCGCCCAGGTGGGCCTGAACCGGGACGAGCTGGCCGGCTACGTGGAATCGGGCATCATCTGATGGTGACACCGACCTTTCGGGTACCACCGGAGCCAGAGAGCCCCGGCGATATCGGATCGAGCAACGATGCGGCGCTTCCGGTCCGTGGAGGTCTGTTCACCATGGGCGGTGATCCCCGCCTCCTCGGTTCGGAATGTCCGGGATGTGGCGCGTTGCACTTCCCGCGCAGCGACACCTGCCCCTACTGCGGGGATCGTCCGTCAACCGCGTGCGAGCTGCCGTCGAGAGGCACCCTGTGGGCGTGGACCACGGTCCATGTCCCTCCGCCCGGCTACCACGGCCCGGTGCCCTACGGCTTCGGTGTCGTCGAGCTCGACGGACGCATCCGGGTGGTTTCGCGGCTGACCGAGACCGATGCCGGGCTGCTCCGCCAGGACCAGGCCGTCCATCTGGTGCTCACCGAGGTGGGCGAGGAGGACGGGACTCAGATGGTGTCGTGGGCCTTCGCCCCTTCGGGTCGGGACCGCCGGTGAGCCCCCCCGGTCACCCCGCCGGAGCCGAACCGGTCGACATCGCCGGTGTGGGCATCCACCCGTTCGGTCGATTCGAGGATCGGACCATCACCGACCTCGGCGTGTACGCCGTGCGCCAGGCACTCGACGACGCCGCCCTCGGCCGTTCGGACCTGCAGGCCACTTTCTGCGGGACCGCGTACGGCGGGGTGGCGTCCGGTCACAAGGTGCTCGGGAGGCTGGCGATGACTGGCATGCCCATCGTCGACGTGGAGGCCGGATGCGCCAGCGGCGCCGCCGCCCTGATGCTCGGTGCCGGGTCAGTGCGGAGCGGTCAGTACGACTCGGTGCTCGTGCTCGGGATCGAAAAGATGCCGAAGGGCATCATCCGCTCGTCGTTCTTCGACGGCTGGCAGGAGACCGCCGGGCTGTCCGCCACACCGGCCTATTTCGCCCTTCGCGCCCAACGACTCATGGCCGACTCAGGGATCACCGACCACGACCTGGCATCGGTGGTGGTGAAGAACCGGCGGAACGGAACGGCCAACCCCGACGCCATGTTCCGATCGGAGGTGACCGCGGAGGCGGTGCTCTCCTCCCGTATGGTGTGCCCCCCCCTGCATCTGTTGATGTTGTGTTCTCCGAACGAAGGAGCGGCCGCTGTCGTCCTCCGCCGCCGGGATTCGACGGCGGGGGCGATCCGCCTTCGAGCCGCCACCCTCGTCTCCCACCTGCCCGGATCGGTGCTGAGCGAGTCGACGCCGATGTCCGGTCTCTGCGACGATTCGATCCCCGCCCCCACGGCTCGGGCGGCACGGTTCGCCTACGAGGAGGCCGGCGTCGGACCCGCAGACCTCGACGTCGTGGAGTGCCAGGACACCGACGCCGCCCGCGAGCTGATGTCCTGTGAGGAGCTCGGGCTCTGCGCCGCCGGCGAGGGTGCCGGACTGGTACGGGACGGCATCACCGCGATGGGCGGGCGGATCCCGGTCAATCCGAGCGGCGGTCTTCTCTCCAAGGGCGAGCCGCTCGGGGCGTCGGCCCTCGGCCAGGTGGTCGAGCTGGTCCGGCAGCTGCGAGGTGACGCCGGAGGCCGTCAGGTGGTCGGCGCCCGGGTCGGTCTCGCCCACACCATCGGCCGGGGTGCCAACGCCAGCGTGGTCATCGTCGGCCGGTGAGCCCCACCGGCTCTCCGGGGTCAGATAGCCATCCGGCGCGTTCGGCCACCAACTGGGCACGGTTCACCTTGGTGGCGGCACTCCGGGGGATGGCGTCCACCAACTCGACCGTCTTCGGCACCTTGTAACCAGCCAGGTGGGCCTTGGCGAAGGCTCGGATCTCGTCCCCGGTGGGTGGCGAGGTGACGTCCCGGGGCTCGATGATGGCATGCACCCGTCGGCCCCACTCGGGGTCGGGAAGGCCCACGACCACGACATCGGCCACCCGCGGGTGCTCGGACAGGGCCGCTTCGACTTCGGCGGGGAAGACGTTCGCCCCCCCGCTCACGATCATGTCGACCCGCCGGTCGGCGATGTAGAGGTAACCCTCCTCGTCCAACCGTCCGAGGTCACCGGCGGTGGCGAACCCGTCCGCGGTCATCGGGAGTGCGGAGCTCGATCCGAGGTAGCCGTACAGGCCGGTGCTCGCCGAGCGCAGGTAGATCTCACCAACCTCGCCGGTCGGTACTTCGCGCTGGCGCTCGTCGAGGATGCGGAGCTCGGTCTCACGAAACCCCCGCCCGATGCTCCCGGGATGTTCGAGCCATTCGTCACCGCGGATGGCGGTCAGCCCCAGGCGCTCGGTCATGCCGTAGCACATGTAGAGCCGTTCGGGTCCGAGACGGTCGATCCAGTAACGGGCAAGGGCCGGAGGGAAGACGGCCGCCCCCTGCTGGACCCAGACCAGACTCGAGAAGTCCCGATCCCCGATGTCGGGCAGTTGGGACATCCGGGCCAGCATGGTGGGAGTGGCGGTGAAGGCCGTGATCCGCTCCTGCTCGATGAGGTCCGCTGCGAGCGCCGCGTCGAACTTCGTCATGACGACGAGGCTGTCGCCGGCGAGGAGGTAGGTGAACTGGGCGAATCCGTTGGTGTGGTACAGCGCTGTGGGGACGAGGATGAGCTGCCGGCCGACCTCCACTCCCCAGTTCACCGGGAACGGCGCCGTCGTCGACGGGCTCATGACGGCGGGCCGGTGGTCCATGATGATCTTCGGGGTACCCGTCGAACCACTGCTGCAGATGCCGCTCACCGCCGGGGCCACGACCTCGGGAAGCGGGCCCTCGGAGAGGTACGTCGACTCCTCGAAGAACTTCTCGGCGCCGTGACCGAGCAGTACGGTCGCCCCCAACACTTCGGCCACCCTCCGGCGCTCCCAGTCCGGCAGGTCCCAGCGGACCGGAACCGGCGATGCACCGAGCTTCCAGGTCGCGAGCACCGCTTCCACCATGTTGACCGAATTGGGCAGCTCGAGACCCACCCGATCGCCCGCCCTGACCCCTCGGGCGGCAAGGGCCCGAGCCACCTGGTTGGACCGCCTGTCGAGGAGGCGCCAGGTGCAACGGGTTCGGCTCCCGTCCTGGTCCACCATGGTCACCGCGACCAGGTCGGGGAAGTCGTCCGCCAATGCCCGGATCTGCGTCCCGTACGGTCGACCCTCAACGGAATCCTCCATGGCGACGGCCATCGGGCTCACGGCATCATCCCCCTGACTCGGTATCCCGGCCCTGACACTCCCGGGCGACCGTACCCGCGCCCCGGTCACCGTGCCACTCGGACGCGAGCCCGAAGGCGCGGTCAGAGATGCCTGGTGATCGCCCGGCCATCGGGAGCCAGCACGTACCAGAGCCCACCGAGGTTGTACAGGGCCTGACCGGTGGCCTGGCCCGGACGGAGGTCCCCCACCCAGAGGTAGAGCGGCCAGCGGTCGTAGGTGACCTGGGTGGTCCCGTCGACCCTCTGGGTTGTCCCGAGCAACGATTGGCGGACACCCGGGCCCGCTACCGGCTTTGACACCCCGAAGGGAAGCAGCAGCGGTGGCCAGGCATTGATGCACTCGCCAGTACAGGTGGACTGGCCCGACTGGGCGTCGGGCTCGAACAGGTAGAGGGTGCGCCCCTCACCGTCGACCAGCACCTTTCCCAGTCCCTGCACGGTTCCGATCTGCACCTCGTATCCCGCGGCACTCGATCGGGGGGCCGTCGTCGCGACCGGCGTTGTGACCGGCGGGAGTGTGCTCGCTTCTCTGGAGGGAACCGGCGACGCCGTCGTGGCGGGGGGGCGGGACGTGATCGCGCCCGGCGAACCGCAGGCGGTGAGGATCACGACTACGGCGATGACGGCCGAGCCGGTCGAGACCCGACCGGACCGGCGCGGGCAGTGGCCGGCCCGACCCAGCCGAGATTCAGTCAACGAACCGCGGCGCACGATCCGCCCGGCGGGCGTCGATGGCTTCCTCGAAATTGCCGGTCGTCAACCTGACGTAGAGCTGGGCGCAGCCCTCGTGGTCCATGTGGGAGCGGAGGCTTCCGGCATCGAGGCTGGAGGCGAGCAGGCGCTTGGTGAGCTCGACCCCGATCCGGCTGAAGCCGATCATTTGCTCGGCCGTCGAGTAGCACGCCGCGAGCAAGTCCCCGTCCGGGACGACATCGGCGACCAGGCCGATGCGTTGCGCTTCATCAGCGGCGACGTCACGACCGGTCAACATGATCTCGGCGGCACGAGAAGCACCGATCGCCCGGGGCAGCAGGTAGCTGATCCCCAGCTCAGCAGAGGTCAGACCGTTGTTGATGCCTGCCGCTCGGAAGTACGCCGACTCCGAGGCGAGGCGGATATCACAGGCCAACGAAAGGCAGAAGCCTCCACCGATCGCCGGGCCGTTCACCGCTGCGATCACCGGTTGGTGCATCCTTCTGATGGCGACGATCACACCGTCGAGGACCTCGAGTGCCCGATGGGCGATGGTGGTCGTGGTGAGTCCGTCAATACCCGGTATCCGACCTGAATCCTCGAGGTCCGCACCCGAGCAGAAGCCCGACCCTGCACCGGTCAAGACGACCACCCGGGTATCATTGTCGGCGCTCACCGCATCGAGCGCCTGCCGAAGCGGGATCATGACGTCGAACGCCATGGCGTTCATCCGCTCTGGGCGGTTCAGCGTGATCAGCGTCACAAGGGGTCGGGGCTTCTCGATCTCCACGTACGGCATCAACGGGCTCCTGCCTCGAGAGAACTCGGACTGCGCACGGTCGGCGGCCTACCTCCCGGGCGAGGATCCGACGAGTGACCGCTCCGTCGAGCAGCGGGTCGCACCACCGGTCCTCCACCCCGATCCTAGCGATCGGCTCGATGCGAGAGCGTCGGCACCGGACGGCGGAGAGGTAATCCTCATGGCCCACCACGGGTATCCGCCGTGGAATGATGCGTGCCATGCCCGGTCATCAGTCATGGCAACGCTTGCGCTCGGTCCGTTGTCCACCGCGTGCTCGCTCCGGCGCGGTGTCGGCGGAACTCATCAACACCCGATCGCACGTGGACTCGAGTGGCGCCGCATCGCGGTCGCCAGGCTCGGTTCCGAGGTGGGCAATCGTCACCGTCCTTGTGGTGGTGACTGTCGTCGGAGCCGCATGCTCTTCGTCGACCTCGCACGGTGCGGCAAGCATCGGCGGGACGCACCCTGCTGTCGCGATCGGCGCACCGATCCCGTCACCGGGTTGCAGCAGGCCGCAGGCCGGACCCGTCACCAACGAGCGGATCAACTTCGAGGTCGGTGGTGTCGCCCGGTGGTTCCTCATCACCACCCCGGCGCCGACGACACCAAGCACAACCGGTTCGCATACGAACCACGGCGAAGCTGTTCCTCGCCCGCTGGTTCTCGACTTCCACGGGCTCGCCGAGGGAGCTTCCTTGCAGGCCCTCACCTCCCAATTCGGGGCCCTCGGCCAGAAGGATGGCTTCGTGGCGGTCTTTCCTGAAGGAACGGGAACTCCGGTCCAGTGGAATACGGTCGCACGTGGAGCTGCGAATCCCGATCTCACCTACGTCGCAGACGTGCTGGACCACGTCGAGTCGAGCCAGTGCATCGACACCTCCCGGGTCTACGCCGACGGGTTCTCCGACGGAGCGTTCATGGTGTCGTTGCTCGCGTGCACGATGTCGGGGCACTTCGCGGCCATCGCCGCCGTCTCCGGCCTGCAGCTGCCCAATCCCTGCCGAACCCGACGTCGCGTACCGATCATCGCCTTCCACGGCACCGCCGATCCCATCCTCTACTTCAACGGAGGGGTCGGAACGGCGACGCTCAATAGGCTCCTGGGAAAGGGAGGTTCGACCGGCACCCCCACCTCGCTGCCTCCGGTACGCCTCCATGGAGCGGGCTATCCGGCGACGGTCCAGGCGTGGGCCACAAAGGACGGTTGCGATCCGAAGTCGACCGACACCACCGTTGCCAGCCAAGTCGTCCGCCGCACCTATTCGTGTCCGCCGGCGGCGGCGGTGGAGTTCTACATCATCCTCGGTGGTGGTCACGCATGGCCCGGGAGCTCGTTCAGCAGATCGATCAGTTCCCTCACCGGCTTCACCACGTTCCAGATCAATGCCACCGACCTGATCTGGCGCTTCTTCGAGCAGTTCCGCCTGTAGAGATCGGCTGCATCTGGAGTCGGAACATGCCCGGTCGTTCGGATCCGGCGCTGCAGGCCGTCCCCACCTCTTCGCACGATGCCGAAGGACCGGTCTGCGCCGACGTCCATTTCGCGTATCCGCTGGATAGCGTGACCGTATGGGCGATCGAATGCTCGGCCGAATGTGGTTGGCGATCACCGCTGGAATCCTCGTCTTGGCGCTCGTCGTCGCTCTAGCCGTCCAGCTGGTCCGATCCCCACCGGCTCCTGTGGCCAGTGCCGTAATACCAGCCTCGTTGCTCCGCGTACCCGACCCCCCCGGGGGATCCGTCCCCTGGCCCGTTGAGGGGGCGGCGGCTATGGAGGTACCGGGAACGATCACTTTTCCACCGGTCGGGACCACCTCTGCCGCACCCATCGCCAGCATCACGAAGGTGATGACCGCCCTCGTGGTTCTGCAGGACCACCCACTGTCTTCAGGAGCACAGGGACCGATGATCGGCGTGACCATGGCCGAAGTCGCTCAGTACGCGGTCGAACAGGCCGCCCGCGATTCCGTTGTTCCCGTGGTGGCAGGTGAGCAGCTCTCCGAGCTCCAGGCGATCGAAGCGATACTCGTGGCTTCCGCTGACAACGTGGCCGGGATCCTCGCTCAGTGGGATGCGGGATCGGAGTCGGCATTTGTCGTCAAGATGAACACGCTCGCCCAGCAGTGGGGCCTCAAGTCCACGCACTTCGACGATGCCAGTGGTCTGTCGTCCGGATCGGTCAGCAACACCACCGATCTGCTGGCTCTGGGAGAGCGGGCCATGGCAAATCCGGTCATCCGCCAGGTCGTGGCCATGCCGAGTGTCACCCTCCCCGACGTGCCGGCGCCGCTACCCACCTACGACTTCGCCCTCTTCGAAGACGGGATCGTCGGCATCAAGACGGGATCCGACGCCGCAGCGGGTGGCTGTTTCCTCTTCGCTGCCCAAGTCCGCGTGCACGGAACCATCACGCTTGCCTACGGCGTGGTGCTCGGTCAGCAGAGCAACAAGAGCACACTCGACAAGGTGTTCCGGGTCACCGTGGGCCTGGTCAAAGGACTCAACCGGGTGCTGACCGGAGTCAGCCTGGTCGATCGGGGCGAACGAGTGGGAACGCTGCACACTGCCTGGGGGGAACGGATACCGCTCGAGGCCACCCGTGGCGTGACCGTCGTGGCCCCACCAGGGGAGCACGTATCGACCCGGTTCGACCTGCACTCCTTCTCCGGGTCCGTTCTCCCTGCCAGGACCACTGTCGGGAAGCTCGTCATCCGGACCAACGACGCCACCGACACCGTCCCGATAGTCACTACCGGTCGGGTCAGCGGTCCCTCCATCGGCTGGCGGATCCTCCACATCTGAGCGGATCGGCACCGACCGTCGGGCGACAAGCGCCCACCGATCCACCGCGCGCCCAGCACGGACTGGACTCTCTGTTACCGGCCCGCTGGTACCGATGACCGGAATCGACGAGTGATCACTGTGATGGCTGTCGGGGTGGCGCCTGTCAGCGGGGACGGCTCCGTGCCGGGGCGGGGCGAGCAATCGCACCCGTCGTAGCACCGGACGACGCGGACGCGGACGGAACCACCTCGATCGCAGGCAGGGAGATGTGCTCGATCGTGTAGGCACTGGTGAGACCGAGGACCTGGATGTTGACGTCCTTGACCACCGGGTTCGGACCGGACGGATAGTAGATCAGCCGAACGCTGGTGACCGGTCGATGCTCCCATCCGAGGGGGAGCTTCACCACCGTTCGACCGTGGCCTCCGTCCCGCAGGGGAAAGCCACTTCCGAAGTCGCTCGTGTACCAACGATTCGACCCGGACAGCCTGATCGCCACCGCCGTGGCGCTCACATCCTGGACACTGGTCGCCAGGTCGATGATGGCGTACTGCCTCGCGTCCCCGATCTCTGGAGACAGCGGGCTGTGCGTTCCGTTGGTGTACCACCGACTCGACTCCTGCGCCGAGATCAGGTACGTCCAAGGGCTGGTGTCCATCACCGATGCCCGGGTGGCGCCGGCAGCGGGGCCCGGCACCGGAACCTGCTGGATCCGGAATGCGGTCGTCCCCGACTGGCTCTGGTAGTCGTTGCCAGAGGCGTTGCGGACCACTGCGTGCGTCTGGTCGAAGTACGACCCGGAGAACGGAACCTCTTCTTCGAGGAGCGAGACTTCGTTCTGAGTAGCTGGACTGCCGGTGCATCCGCAGGAGTCGTAGGTCGGAGCGATGATGGATCCTCCAGCGCCCACACCCAGAGCCACCGTTTCGGTGATGTCGGTCATCCGGCCCCACTCTCCCCATTCGAGGAACGGTACGAAGGAGGTGCCGGCCGCCTCCCTGGACCAGATGGTCGTGTAGGACAGCGCTTGCGTACCGCCCGGGGCGGGCCCCTCGTTCGCATAGGTGAGCAGGGGGGTGTCGTTCCGAGCGGTGTCTGTGCGCCCGTAGACCACCGGGGCATAGGCGACCCTGTCGTAGTACGGGTTGGAAGGAGCCACCACTTCGACTTGCAGGTGCACGAGTCGCACGGTGGGTGGAAGCGACCCGGTGCTGGAGAGGGTACGGTCGACGGTCACCGAAACTGGATGGTTGCCGGTGGTGAGCGTCCCGGTGAATCCGGCGTAGGTGAAAGGCGAAGCTCCTGCGAAGCAGACGATCTGCTGAGCCGGACCACGGTTCACCGACACGTCGACCACCACCGCACGGTGGCTCGTACTCTCCCACGAGGTCCGTGGGGCGGCCATGGTGAGCTCGATGATCCCCTGGCCGGCAACGGGTGTGCTCGGTGCCGATTGGTCAGGCGCCGGTAGGTTCGGCCCGGTGATGTCGGATGCCGAACTCAGCTGAGGGGCCAGACCTGCGCTCACCGTTGCGGAAAGGGGATGGCCCTCGGTGATCTTCGGGCCCGAGAGCGGCGCCGAGCTCCGCGGATGCAGCGGTGGTCGGGGGTATGTCGATCTGCCGGATGGGCTGGTGGCAGTGACCCCGGGGGCGAAGGTGATGGCTTTGGCTCCGATCACTGATGTGCCTCCACTGCCGGCGATCGACGCGACACCGAACAGGCAATCGGCCGATGGCTGCGTGCAGTCGATGTTGCCCAGCGCTGTCGACAGCTCGGGGCTGGGTACGAAACTGCCCGAAGCACTTCCCGAGGCACCGGCGAAGACCAACGTGTTTCGGCGGCTGTTGCAGGCGTCCTCCCCAAGAGAGAGCGCCTGGACCGTGCACTCCACCGCGACCAGCGCGGTCCCTGTGGGCACGCCTGTCACGGTGAAGTCGATCGGCTGGGTCGCCCCGAGGTCGGTGGTGGCGGTGGTGGTGAGCACCGGCGACATCGTCGCCGCCCCGGCCGGCCCGGCAGACGCACCTACCAGGGGAACGACCAGGGCCAGACCGATCGCGCAGGCCAGAGCCCGTACCGCGAGCGGACGGTCACTCCTGCGGCGACGGGACCACCCGGGTCGGCCGCTCGAGTCCCACGTCATCGTCCGTGCCATCGGTCGGTGCCCCCTCGTCTCCCAGATGCCCCGAGCCTAGGGTACCGAATCCTAGTGTCTCGCAACCCAGGAACCGCCAATCTAAATCAGCTCCCACACCCCTTCTCGGTTCCCACCACCTCTTCGTCCCGGGAGACCAGGTAGAGGATCATCAGGGCGATCAACGAGGCGGCAACGATCCCGACCGATTCGAAGACGGCGTAGTAGTCGAGATACGTACCGACCGGGGGAGCCCCGGGCGCGGCGGTTCGGAAGGCGATCAGTGCGAACACCATGGCGCTCAGCCACGCCAACAACCGGGTCTCCATCGGTCTGCGCCGTCGAACGACGAGGAAGGTGATGCTGGCGGCGAGGAGGGCCAGACCCCAGTAGATGGCCATCATTGCCAGCACCCATGCCCGGCTGACCGCGGTTCGCCGAACGTTGACGGTCACGCTCAGGACCTCGTCGGGGGCGGTACGGGCGGTGGCTGTCACGACACTGCCGGCAGCGGAATTGGTCCCCTCGATACTGAGCGGAAGGACCTGGCGGCTCGTCAGATGAGCGAAACTGGTGTCCGTGCCCGCTACGGCGATCATCTGGACCGTTGTGCGGTAGCTGTCGAACGGGTAGTCCACCACGTCCCCGCTGTCGAAGGAGAGGAAGACGGTCCGCTCCTGATCGAGCTGGCCCGGTCGGACCACGAGCGTGGGCGAGGATCCGATGGAGGTGAACAGCGTGGCGCCTTCGGGAGGAAGGGCATCACCGGGTATCACCATGAGACGAGCGTCGATCCCTCCGGATACCGCCTGAAGGGAGTCCACGGTCATCTGAACCTCGAGCGCAGGCCGGTGGCCGCCCGAGTGATCGCCGGGCAGGATGGAGGACACGGTGAATTTCGAACCTTGCGCACCCGAACGTTGGTGGGGTATCGCTGCGATCACCAGTGCGCCGGCACCGACGAACAACACGAGGGCCACCACCGCGACCGCCCAGGGGCGCCTGCGGTTCCCCGGCGATGCGCTCGGATCGATGTCAGCCACAGGTGGTCCTCCTAGGGCCACGAGCCAAACAGGCGCTCTCTAACGGCCTGTCGTCTACTCGCTACCGGCCAATCTTCCGCGGTCCAGCTGCCCCTGTCCCACGCAAGACTGACGACGACAGCCGCGTCGGGCGGGGAAGCCGGCGCAGGTCCGAGCGTAGCCCCGGTCCGAGGTCCATCGAGAGACGCAGTCGTCGGGAGAGATGGAGCTCGTGGAGGCCTCGGCGTGGTCATCCTCGCAGCAATGGCCAGGTCGGGTAAAACTGGTCGACGATGACGCCATCCATTGCGTTCCGAAGTGCGTTCCGACCGCCCCTTTGGGCACTGGTCGCGTTGGTAGTCGGTGTCGGTGTGACCGGATGTGGATCGGCGGCGAGCGCGACCCACTCACCGCGACACACGCTGTCGGCATCCCGCCGAACTGCAAGGAAGCCGGTACCGACCGGCACGAGCTCCACCTCAGCACCGACCACCACAGAACCGTCGACCACGACCGAACCGTCGACCACGACCACGGCTCCTCTGCCGGCTGCGGTGGGGAATGCCGGAACTCATGGCCCGATCACCTCCCCTCCCCTCCCCTCCCCCGGTCCCGGCTTCGTGAACGGTCAAGTGACCGCGGTCGGAGACTCGGTGATGATCGACTACGAAACCCCACTCGAGCAGGACATACCTGGCATCGATGTCAACGCTGCCGTTAGCCGGCAGTGGTCCACCGGTGAAGCGATCCTCCAGCAGATGAAGGCGGCCGGCCAACTCGGGGCAGTGGTGATCGTCGGGCTTGGTACCAATGGAACGCTCACCACGTCGGACTTCGACGCAATGATGTCCATCCTCTCGGGTGCTTCTCGGGTGGTATTCGTGACCGTGCACGTCGATCAGCCCTACCAAGACGCCAACAACGCCGTCCTCGAGGCTGGAGCAAGCGGGTACCCGAACGTCGTCATCGCCCATTGGAATGCGCTCGCCAATCAGAACCCGGAGTGGCTCTATCCCGACGGTACGCACCTCCCGATCGACGGGCCCGGAGCCCAGGCGCTCGCTTCGCTGGTCGCAGCAGCCGCCTGAGCCCCCAGCAGCCGCCTGAGCCCCAGCAAGTGAGACCGCCGGCCCCTGCCAGCCGAACACGACCACCACTACGCCCGGTACGATCCGGACCAGGCACGATCGGGAGGGAGCGACGTGGAGATCAAAGATCTCGGCCATATCGTCCTCTATGTCCGCGACCTGGATCGCTCGGTCAACTTCTACCGTGACGTGCTCGGATTCCACCAGATCTTCCCGACCGGAGACTCCGAGGCCGAGCGCCGCTCTCCGGCAGCCGCATTCGCGTCGGCATCTGGCCGTACTCATCACGAACTGATGCTGATCGAGGTGGGCAACGACGCCGCAGCGCAGCCGGAAGGACGGAGGATCGGCCTCTACCATTTCGGTTTGAAGATCGGGGACAGCGACGACGATCTCCGCTCAGCGCTGCTTCTCCTCGAAGCGGAGGGGATCACGGTGGCCGGTACGAGCGACCACATCGTCACCCACAGCCTGTATGTGCTCGACCCCGACGGCAACGAAGTGGAACTGTACATCGACGTTCCCGGCGTCGACTGGCAGAACGATCCCGCCTTGGTCGCTACTCCGATCCGACCGCTTCGCCTCTGACCCGAGCCGCGCCCGACAGCATGGGACCAATCTCGCGTCGGACCTCGGCGCTCTACCGAGGTCGAAGCGCTTGAATCGTGGGTGTACGCCTACCGGACGACCACCAGGGGCTCGCCAGTTTGCTGTCCGACGCGGGATTCGTCGCCGCCGATGAAGAAGCCACCGAGCTGCTCAGCTGTGCAGGAGGCGACTGCGACCGACTTGATCGGCTGATCGAGCGCCGACTCACCGGTGAGCCGCTGGCCTGGATCACAGGTGCTTTGACGTTCTGCGGCCTGGAGATTCGTGTCGACCCCGGTATCTACGTTCCGAGGTGGCACAGCGAGCTGATCGCTCGCCGTGCCATCGACCGACTTCCGGCGAAGGGCACCGCGATCGACGTCTGCACGGGATCGGGGGCCATCGCCATGACCCTTGCCGACGCTCGGCCCGGTGCACGCGTGGTGGCGACCGACCTCGACGAACGTGCGGTTCGGTGCGCGGCGGCCAACGGACTCGAAGTCTTCCGAGGCGAGCTGTTCGAACCGCTGCCGGATGCGCTGTGTGGGATGACCGATGTCGTCGTGGGTGTCACGCCGTACGTTCCTACCCGGGCACTGACCATGTTGCAACGCGACACTCTGACTTTCGAGACGACGCTTTCCTACGACGGGGGGATCGATGGCACCGAGGTCCTCCGGCATGTCATCCGCGGCAGCCAGCGGTTCCTCAAGAACAATGGTTCGCTGATCCTCGAACTCGGTGACGAGCAGGCCGAGAGGCTCGTCGGTGAGCTCGACCTCAACGGGTTTGTCGATGTCACCGTTCTGGTCGACGCTGATGAAGACGTCCGGGGTATCGAGGCAACCCTTCACACCTGAACATCGTTCAGCTCTCCACGAAGAGCATGGCCACGCTGGACCCGTCGACTCCGACGCCGACCTGCCCAGGCCAAGGGGAAAGGATGTTTCTCCGGTGGCCGTTGCATCCGGGGGACCACGGTGTCGTGCAGTCGAGGTTCGGACCGCCATAGCCGTCGTCGTACATCCACCCGTAATCAGCTCCGAGGGCGGACGGATACCCCATGGCCCAGATGCTCGCCCATCCGGATCCGTAGGGACCGACGGGATCGGTACCCGCGATCGCCGCCTCTTCGGCCATCATGTCGTACCAACCATTTTCGGTGAAGGCCGGTAGACCTCGACTGGTACGTTCGGCATTGATCACGGTGATCAGCTGTTGCCCGTAGCTGAGTGACAGATAGTCAACGGGGAGCTGCAACGGACCGAGGCCCTCTCCGGCCCGGGCCGCATTGATCATTGCAAGATACGGATCGGTGATGTTCGGGGACGTCGGTGGTGTGACAGGTGCCGCAAACGAACTTCCCGAAAGGCTGGCCATCTGAAAGCCCCAGTCGAGGACCGGAGAGGTGGCAGTCGCACCGAAGCTGTTGGTCGACGGGTCGAAGGAGGTGCACGACAGGTAGCTCCCGACGTTGTCGGGA
>DAHUZT010000076.1 GCA_027315005.1 Acidimicrobiaceae bacterium
GGGGTTGGCGGGTGGCCAAGATCACCTCGGCCGAGGACGTCGATGCACCTCAGCGCCAGGAGCTCCGCGACGCTCTGGCGCTCCTGACCGGTCACCCGGTCGATCTCCAGCTGACCAGAGACCCGGGACTGCTCGGCGGGGTCGTGGTCCGAGTTGGCGACCTGCAGGTCGACAGCACCACCCGACATCGCTTCGACGAGCTGAAAGAGCATCTCCATGCGTCCGCGGAGGCCTACCGGGTCCCGGTCGCACCGATACGAAGGGAAGCAAACGATGGCTGAACTGACCATCAACGCCGACGAGATCACGGCCACCTTGAAGCGCTACGTCGACGACTACACGCCCGAGGTCGGGACCGAGCAGGTGGGAAGGGTGGTCGAGGTGGGCGACGGTATCGCCCGGATCACCGGCTTGCCGGGGGCTGCGGTCAACGAGATCCTCACCTTCGAGGACGGCACCGAAGGCCTGGCCCTCAACCTCGATGAGGAGACCATCGGGTCGGTGATCCTTGGGGACGACACCGGCCTGGAGGAGGAGCAGGTGGTCAGAGCCACCGGACGCATCCTGTCGGTCCGGGTCGGGGATGCCTTGCTCGGCCGGGTGGTGAACGCGCTGGGAGACCCGGTCGACGGCAAGGGCCCGATCGCGACCGATCTGACCCGGCGGCTCGAGGTCCAGGCACCGGGCATCGTGCAACGCCAGCCGGTCTCCGAACCGCTCCAGACAGGGATCAAGGCCATCGATGCCATGACCCCCATCGGCCGTGGCCAACGGGAGCTGATCATCGGCGACCGCAAGACGGGCAAGACGACGGTGGCCGTGGACACCATTCTCAACCAGAAGGGTCTGGGAGTGAAGTGCATCTACGTGGCCATCGGCCAGAAGGAGTCGTCGGTGGCCCAGACCGTTGCCACCTTCGAGCGTTACGGTGCCCTCGACTACACGGTGGTCGTGCTGGCCGGAGCGGCCGATCCCGCCCCGTTCAAGTACCTGGCACCCTACGCCGGCTGTGCCATGGGCCAGCACTGGATGGAGAACGGCGAGCATGCCCTCATCATCTACGACGATCTCTCCAAACAGGCCGAGGCCTACCGGCAGCTCTCCCTCCTCTTGCGCCGGCCTCCGGGTCGCGAGGCCTACCCCGGAGACGTGTTCTACCTCCACAGCCGCCTGCTCGAACGCGCGGCGAAGCTCTCCGATGCCGCGGGCGGCGGCTCGCTCACCGCCCTCCCGATCATCGAGACTAAGGCCGGTGACATCTCCGCCTACATCCCGACCAACGTGATCTCGATCACCGACGGACAGGTCTTTCTGGAGAGCGAGTTGTTCTACGCCGGCGTACGGCCGGCGATCAACGTCGGGGTCTCGGTGAGCCGCGTGGGGAGCGCTGCCCAGATCAAGGCCATGAAGGCGGTGGCCGGCACCCTGAAGATCGACCTGGCCCAGTTCCGCGAGCTCGAGGCCTTCGCCACCTTCGGCTCCGAGCTCGACAAGGTCTCCCAAGCCCAGCTCGACCGCGGGTACCGGCTCACCGAGCTGCTCAAACAGGGTCTCAACGCCCCGGTTCCGGTGGAGGAGCAGGTACTCGTCGTCTTTGCCGGCTCCGAGGGTTACCTGGACGGTGTCCCGGTGTCCGACGTGCAGCGGTACGAGGGGGAGGTCCGGGCCTTCTTCCGGGCTCAGCACGCGGACCTCCTGGAGCACATCCGCACCACAGGCACCCTGCCGGACGGCGACGCCCTGGGGACCGCCCTCGAGTCCTTCACCGGTTCCTTCGATGCCGGAGAGGTCGGCTGAGGCATGGCCGGCGGTCAAGAGCGCGTTCTTCGCCGACGGATCCGGAGTATCCGGTCGACCCAGAAGATCACCAAGGCGATGGAACTGATCGCCGCGTCCCAGATCGTGCGCGCCCAGGGCAGGATCGCCGCCGCCCGCCCCTACCAGCTCGGAATGGCTCGGATCGTGCTCGAGGTGGCGCTCGGTGATCAGGCGGCGGCCGGTCGTCTCCTCGGAACGCCCGAGGAGGTCACCAAGGTGGCCGTGCTGTCGGTGGCGGCCGATCGCGGCCTGTGCGGGGGCTACAACACCATGGTCTTCCGGGCGACCGAACGGCTGCTGGCGGAGCAGGAGAGACAGGGTGCCGCGTCCCGGCTGTTCACGGTGGGGAAGAAGGCCCAGGGTTACTTCCGGTTCCGGCATCAGAGCGTCGAGCGCTCCTTCACCGGAATGAGCGAACGGCCCGGCTTCACCGACGCCCGGATGGTGGCCGACGCCGTGCTCGCTCCGTTCATCCGCGATGAGGTCGATCAGGTGCTGATGGTCTCCACCCGGTTTCTCTCGGCCGGGATCCAGCGGGTCGAGACCCGTCAGCTCCTACCGCTGGTCGATCCGCGTGGCAGTGATCCGGCCGGCGGTGCCTTTCGGCAGGACGATCCGGGAGCTGCCGGACCCCGGGGTTCCAGGCCCCAGGGCTACACGGAGTTCGAACCGGACCCGGCCATCCTGCTGGAGACGCTCGCCCCCCGAGCTGCCGAGACCGCAGTCTTCGCCGCCCTGCTCGAAGCTTCGGCGTCCGAGCTCACCGCTCGACAACGGGCCATGGCAGCGGCAACGGACAACGCAGGCGAGCTGATCAAGAAGTACTCGCGGATCATGAACCGTGCCCGTCAGGACGCGATTACCACCGAGATCATGGAGATCGTGGGTGGCGCCGAGGCTCTTCGATCCGACGACCGGGACGACCAGGACCGGCTGGTCATCGAGACGAGGATCTGAAGGTGGGTACCGCTCGACCCTCCATGCCGCCATACTCGCAGCGCCGAGGGGAGCAGCGGGTGACACCGAGCCACAAGGGAGCCAGACGTCCATGACCACCACCGAAGAGCGAACGACTGACGACGAGGTGCTGGCACCAGGCCGGGTGGTGGCAATCGCCGGCCCGGTCATCGACGTCGAGTTCCCACCTCATGCCCTGCCCGAGATCAACGGGGCGGTGGAGGTCGAGGCCGAGCTCGAAGGCGAAAAGGAGATCATCACCGCGGAGGTCGCCCAGCAGATCGGGGACGGACGGGTCCGTTGCATCTGCCTCAAGGCGACCGATGGGCTGACCCGGGGTGCCGTGGTCCGCAACCTCGGACGGGGTCTCTCGGTACCGGTCGGAGACGCCGTGCTCGGGCACGTGTTCAACGTGCTCGGCGAGCCGCTCGACACCGACTCGATAGGCGAGGCCGAGGACCACTGGGAGATCCACCGACCGGCTCCCCTGTTCGACACCCTCGAGCCACGGTCGGTCATGTTCGAAACCGGGATCAAGGTCATCGATCTGCTCGAGCCCTACGTGCAGGGTGGGAAGATCGGTCTGTTCGGTGGGGCAGGAGTGGGTAAGACCGTCCTCATCCAGGAGATGATCAACCGGGTGGCCACCAACCACGGGGGTGTTTCCGTGTTCGCCGGCGTGGGAGAGCGGACTCGTGAGGGCACCGATCTCTGGCTCGAAATGCAGGAGTCCGGTGTCATCGAGAAGGCAGCACTGGTCTACGGACAGATGGACGAGCCGCCTGGCGTCCGCCTCCGGGTGGCACTCGCCGCGCTGACCATGGCCGAGTACTTCCGGGATGTGAAGAACCAGGACGTCCTGCTCTTCGTCGACAACATCTTCCGGTTCGTCCAGGCCGGTTCGGAGGTGTCCACCCTGCTCGGACGGATGCCCTCGGCCGTCGGTTACCAGCCCACCCTGGCCGACGAGATGGGCCAGCTCCAGGAGCGGATCACCTCGACCAGGGGACGGTCGATCACCTCGTTGCAGGCCGTCTACGTGCCGGCAGACGACTACACGGACCCCGCACCGTTCACCACGTTCACCCACCTGGATGCCACGACAGAGCTGTCGCGGGACATCGCTTCGCTCGGCATCTACCCGGCGGTCGACCCGCTGTCCTCCACCTCGAACATCCTCTCCCCCGAGGTGGTGGGGGAACGTCACTATGCCGTGGCTCGCCGGGTCCAGGGAGTGCTCCAGCGGTACAAGGAGCTCCAGGACATCATCGCCATCCTCGGTCTCGACGAGCTCTCGGAAGAGGATCGGGTCACCGTGTCGCGGGCCCGGAAGGTCCAACGGTTCCTTTCGCAGCCGTTCAACGTGGGCGAGGTGTTCACCGGGCTGAAGGGTGTCACCGTACCCGTCGAGGAGACCGTCGAGTCCTTCGAGGCGCTCGTCAATGGAGAGCTCGACGAGGTCCCCGAACAGGCCTTCCTCAACGTCGGCGGGGCCGAATCGGTGCTGGCCAAGTCGCACGCCATGGAGAACGAATGACCGCAGGGAGCAGTCGCCGTGGCCGATGAGAAGCGCCTGGACATCATGGTCGTGACCCCGGAGCGCATCCTGTTCTCCGGGGAGGCCACCGAGGCGGTGCTCCGTACCCGTGACGGCGACATCACCATCCTGGCCGGCCACACCCCCCTGGTGGGGACGGTCGAGCCCGGAGTGGTCCGGGTGGAGCGGCCCGAGGGTGAAACGGTGCGGCTGGCGGCCCACGGTGGATTCGTGCAGGTCGACGACGACGTGGAGCTCGGTGCTCCCGACGATGGACGAGCGGTGTCCGCCGGTGCACGAGCGGCGTCCGGTAGCCGAGTCACCCTGTTGCTGGGTGTGGCCGAGCTTGCCGGCGAGATCGACACCGCGCGAGCCCAGGTCGCTCTCGAGTCGGCCCAGAGCCACCTGGCCGAGCTGGCAGGCTCGGGACGGAGCACGTCCGGCGAGCCGGAGGAGGAGCCCGACGATGAGCTGGTCGAGGCTCGGGCGTCCCTGCGCCGGGCCGAAGTCCGCCTGGAGGCCACCGAGGCCCCGGCCGGGGCTTCTGCGTGATGAGCGGGAGCCGAGGCGGGTCGGTTCAGCGGAACTCGATCGCGCTGTAGGTGGACAGCTTGTGGAGCGGGTGCCGGGCCTCTATCAGCCGCACGGTGCCGGACTTGGACCGCATCACGAGTGATTCGGTGGTTGCGCCCCATTGGTCGTAGCGCACGCCGTGCAGCAGCTCGCCGTCGGTGATCCCGGTGGCGGCGAAGAAGCAATTGTCCCCCTTGACCAGATCGTCCGTGCCGAGCACGGCGTCGAGGTTGTAGCCGGCATCGGTTGCCACATCACGCTCGGTGTCGTCCCGGGGCCAGAGCCGGCCCTGGATCTCACCGCCCATCGATTTCAGGGCGGCGGCGGCGATCACCCCTTCCGGCGTCCCCCCGACGCCGACCAGGACGTCGACGCCTGAATCGGGCCAGGAGGTCGCAATGGCCCCGGCCACGTCGCCGTCGGTGATGAGGCGGATACGGGCTCCGGTCGCTCGGACGGCCGCGATCAGGTCGGCGTGTCGTGCTCGGTCGAGGATGACGACGGTGAGGTCGCGTACCGAGGTCCCTTTGGACGCGGCCACCGCATCCAGGTTGTCCGCGATTGGCCTGGTGATGTCGATCGCTCCGGCCGCCCGCGGGCCGACGGCCAGCTTCTCCATGTAGACACACGGCCCGGGGTCGAACATGGTGCCTTCCTCGGAGGCGGCGATGACCGCCAGTGCACCACCCCTCCCGAGCGCAGTGGGGGTGGTGCCGTCGATCGGATCGACGGCGATGTCGGCACGCGGCGAGTGCCCGTCACCCACCCGCTCGCCGTTGTAGAGCATCGGTGCCTTGTCCTTCTCACCTTCGCCGATGACCACCACGCCGTCCATGGACGTGCTCGACAGCACGATGCGCATCGCGTTGACCGCGGCTCCGTCCGCCCCCTCCTTGTCGCCCCGGCCCATCCACCGGGAGGCCGCCAGGGCAGCGGCCTCGGTTACGCGGACCAGCTCCATGGCGAGATTGCGGTCGGGGGCCTGCGGGACACTGCTCACGGACCGCGACGATAGTGGCTGGAGACCCGGCGCTCCCGTCCGGGCCCGTGCCGGGATCATCGGCCTCGACCGCGGCCCAGGCCATACTGTTCGGATGGATCGGCTCATCGTCGCCCCCAACGGGCCGCTTTCGGGAACGGTGCAGGCCGGCGGTGCCAAGAACTCGGTGCTCAAGCTGATGGCGGCGTGTCTGCTGGCCGAAGGTCGGCACGTCCTGACCAACGTGCCGAGGATCACCGACGTGGAGATCATGGGCGAGGTCCTCGGCGCCATGGGGGTCGACGTCCGACGTGGCGCCACACCAGATGAGCTGGTGGTCACCGTCCCGGCCGAAATCTTCCCCGAGGCCCCCTACGAGCTCGTCGAAAAGATGCGCGCTTCCATCGTGGTGCTGGGACCGCTGCTCGCACGGTGCGGACGGGCCAAGGTATCGCTGCCCGGCGGGGACGATTTCGGCCCCCGACCGATTGACATGCACTTGCGGGCGCTCGAGTCTCTCGGTTGTTCGTTCGTCTCGGCCCACGGCGATGTCGAGGGAACCGTGGACACGACGGTGGGTCTGCGTCCGCGTCCGCTCGGGAACCATCTGGTGCTCGAGTACCCCAGCCATACCGGGACCGACAACGTGTTGATGGCGGCGGTGCTGGCCAAGGGAACCACGGTGATCGACAACGCCGCCCGCGAGCCCGAGGTCCAGGATCTTGCTGCATTCCTCACCGCGATGGGGGCCCGGATCCGGGGGGCGGGTACTTCTCGCATCGAGGTGGAAGGTGTCGACGAGCTCCATCCCGCGGTCCACCGGGTCGTCCCTGATCGCCTGGGTGTGGCCACCTACCTGGTGGCCTGCGGGCTGGCCGGCGGTGAGGTCACCGTGGCCGACGGCCGTCCGGATCACATGGACATGCTGCTCCGCAAGCTCACCGCGATCGGCATCCACATCACCATGGAACCCGAAGGGCTCACCGCCACCAGGCGCGGCACCGGAAGGTTGAAACCCGTGGACGTGGCCACCCTGCCATACCCGGGCTTCGCCACCGACTACAAGCCGTTGCTGGTCGCCCTGCTCACCGTCGCCGATGGCGTGGGAATCGTCACCGAGAACATCTTCTTCGGCCGATTCCGCTACATCGAGGAGCTGCGCCGGATGGGTGCCGAGATCCGGACCCAGGGGCACCACGCCGTGGTCCGGGGTGTGCCGCGGCTGTCCGGCGCGCCGGTCCGCGCGTTCGACGTCCGGGCCGGGGCGGCCCTCGTCCTGGCCGGATTGGTGGCGGACGGCGAGACGGTGGTGGCCGATGCTCACCACGTCGACCGGGGCTACGAGGATCTCCGAGGAAAGCTGGCCTCGCTCGGCGCCCACGTCCGGCGAGCCTGATCACCGGGCCCACCCGGATACGCTCGCCACCCCATGTCAGTCGCACGAGAAGCAGACGTCACCGCCCTCTTCGAGGCGGCCCGGACCGGTGATCGGGTGGCGCTTGCCCGGCTGCTGTCGCTCGTCGAGCGAGGCGGACCGGTCGCCCGGGCAGTGGCATCGCTGGCCTTCGCCAGCCCCGGAGACGCCTACTCGATCGGGGTCACCGGTGCACCCGGAGCCGGCAAGTCGACCCTCACCGACCGGCTGGTGGCCGTCGCCCGCCGGGATGGCTTCGGACGAGGTGACCAGGTGGGGGTCATCGCCATCGATCCCTCGTCCCCGTTCTCCGGTGGGGCGATCCTCGGCGATCGGGTACGGATGGGAGGCCACGCCGCGGACGATGGCGTCTACATCCGATCGATGGCCGCCCGTGGTCAGCTGGGCGGGCTCTCGGTCGCCGTTCCCGACGCCCTGCGGGTGCTCTCCGCGGTGGGTCTGTCTGTGGTCCTGGTCGAGACCGTCGGGGTGGGACAACAAGAGGTCGAGGTGGCGGCCGCCACCGATACGACCGTGGTCGTGGTCAATCCTGGCTGGGGGGATGCCGTCCAGGCCAACAAGGCGGGGCTGCTCGAGATCGCCGATCTGTTCGTGATCAACAAGGCGGACCGGCCCGGTGCACGCGACACCCGACGGGATCTCGAGCAGATGCTCGATCTCACCGACATGACCGGTCCCGAGAGATGGCGGCCTGCCATCGTGGAGACGGTGGCATCCACCGGGCAGGGCATCGAGGACGCCTGGACCGCGATCGGCGATCATCGGACGTACCAGCTGGATCGGGGGAGCCTGGCCGACCTGCGCCGCCGCCGGGCCGAGCGCGAGCTCCGGCGCATCCTCGTGGCCCGGATCGAGACCGAGGTCGACGCGATCGCCGCCGGTGAGGGATACCGCGCCATCGCCGATGCGGTGGTCACCGGCTCGCTCGATCCGTACGCAGCCGCCGACCGGCTTCTGGCACGCCTCGGGCAGGGTCATCCGGGATGAACGCCGACCTGTCCCTCCCCTTCGATCCCCATGCCGACACCGCAGCGATGACCTCGCGCCGGGGGCCGCTCCCGCCCCCTGAAGAGGATCCGCTCTGGTTCCAGCGTGCAGTCTTCTACGAGCTGCTCATCCGGGGTTTCTATGATGGCAACAACGACGGTGTTGGCGACCTCCCCGGGTTGATCGCCAAGCTCGACTACCTGCAGTGGCTGGGTGTCGACTGCCTCTGGCTCCTTCCCTTCTACCCGTCGCCCCTGCGGGACGGTGGATACGACATCAGTGACTACTTCTCGGTGCATCCGGATAGTGGGTCCGTCGACGACCTACGGAGGCTCCTCGACGAGGCGCACGCCCGCGGGATTCGGGTCATCGCCGACCTGGTGATCAATCACACCAGTGACCAGCACCCGTGGTTCGTGGAGTCTCGTTCGAGCCGCGACAATCCGAAGGCCGACTGGTATGTCTGGAACGACGACGACCAGCGATGGCCCGAGGCGCGGGTGGTCTTCGTCGACGTAGAACGCTCCAACTGGGCATACGACCTGGTTCGTGAGCAGTACTACTGGCACCGCTTCTACGCTCATCAGCCGGACCTCAACTACGACAACCCTGCTGTGGCCGACGCCATGGTCGAAGTGGTGCGGTTCTGGCTCGACCTCGGTCTCGATGGGTTCCGCCTGGATGCCGTCCCGTATCTCTACCAGCAGGACGGCACGTCCGGTGAGAACCTGCCCGCCACCCACGCCTTCATCCGCAGGCTCCGGGCCGAGCTCGACACCTCGTACCCGGGGCGGATCCTGCTCGCCGAGGCGAACGGCTGGCCGGTGGACGTCGCCGACTACTTCGGGGACGACGACGAGTGCCACCTCTGCTTCAACTTTCCGCTGATGCCCCGAATCTTCATGGCCGTGCGGCGCGAGCAGTGCTTTCCGATCACCGAGATTCTGGCGCAGACCCCAGAGGCACCCGGGTCCAGCCAGTGGGCGATCTTCCTTCGAAACCACGACGAGCTGACCCTGGAGATGGTGACCGAGGAGGAGCGCGACTACCTCTTTGCCGAATATGCCAAGGAGCCGCGGATGAAGCGGCACATGGGGATCGGCCGGCGACTGGCCCCTCTGCTCGACGGCGATCGTCGCCTCACCGAACTGCTCTTCTACCTTCTGTTCACCCTGAGGGGAAGCCCGGTCCTCTACTACGGCGACGAGATCCTGATGGGCGACAACGTCTATCTGGGCGATCGTGACTCCGTGCGTACGCCGATGCAGTGGACCCCGGACCGCAACGGCGGCTTCAGCCGGGCCGACTTCGCGCAGCTCTACCTTCCGCCGCTGATGGACCCGGTGTTCGGGTTCCAGGCCGTGAATGTCGAGGCGCAACAGCGCAACCCGAGCTCGTTCCTCCATTGGATCCGCCGGCTCCTGGCCGTCCGACGTGAATTCCCGGTCCTGGGCACGGGCCGGCTCGAGGTGATCCCCTCGGCCAATCCCTCCGTCCTGGCTTTCGTCCGCTCCGCTCCGGACGCGCCACAGCGGGGACCGGTCAATCCGGTGCTCTGCGTGCACAACTTGAGCAGGCTGGCCCAGCCGGCCGAGCTGCACGCCGCCCGCTGGGTTGGACGCCAGCCGATCGAGCTCCTCGGACGGGTGGCGTTCCCCTTGATCGGCACCGATCCCTACCGGGTCACCCTGGCCCCGTATGGATCGCAGTGCTTCGAGCTGGCCTGACTACGGCGATCACACCGCTGGGGAGGTGGCTCAGGACTGGTGGACGGGGACCCGTACGGCCAGGGCTTCGGCCGCCTCCTCGGGATTCATGATGTTGATGAGGACCCCGGTGCCGAGCTCGAAGCCAGCCACGGTGGTGAGCTTGGGCACCACGTGCACGTGCCAGTGGTACGGCTCGGGAGCGCGGTAGGGAGCGGAGTGGAAGACCAGGTTGTAGGCGACGTCACCCACCACCTGGCGGAGGCTCTGCAGCGCCACCTTGAGTGCCTTGCCCACCGCGGCGAGCTCGGCAGCGGGGCTGTGATGGAGGTGGGGACCGTGGGCCCGGGGGACGACCAGCATCTCGTAGGGAGACCCGCTCCAGAACGGGCAGATCACAAGGACCCGCTGATCGGAGTAGACGACCCGGTGGCCGACATTCTCCTCGGCATCGACGGTGGTGCAGAGCAGGCACCGACCGGCGAACCGGGCGAATCCCGCTTGTTCCTCGACGAGCTCCCGCGGCACGAACGACATCCCGAGGAGCTGGCCGTGGGGGTGCTCGATGGACGCGCCGGCCTCCCGGCCGGCGTTCACGATGGCTTGGCTGTACCGAAGGCCGGGCAGGTCCGAGTGCTCGCCGATCCTCCGGCTGATGGCGGTCATGACCGCGTTCGTCTGCTGGTCGCTCAGCATGGACCACGAGTCTCCGTGGTTGGGGGAGAGAATGAACACCTCATGGGTGCCGCCGGCTGTCGCCTGGGTGAACACAGGACCTCGGTTGGTGACCACGAACGGGGCGTTGCCTTCGAAGGCCGGGTACCGGTTCGGCACCACCCTGACCGCCCAACTCCGGTCAGGTCCGGGGATCTCGAGGGTCGGGACGTCCTGATCGTCGGTGCCCGGGCAGAATGGGCAGGGGGCCGAGGTGTCGGCCTGGATGGGAGCCCTCCTCGGCGAGAACGCCTGGGGGCGGCCGGCCCGGTCCGTACTGACCACGACCCAGCGACCGGTGAGCGGGTCGAGCCGGAGTTGGTTGGTCACGCCAACCCGGCTTCCTCGTGCGGTCGTCCGATCGTACTTCCCACGCTGTCTGCCACCTCGGTCTGCGGTTGGACCCCCCGTTCCACTTCCGTGGCGTGGAACCAGAACACAACAGCCTAACGTAGCAACTTCGAACCTCCTTCCGGTGGCACCGTCGGCGCCGGACCGCCTGGGGGCCCGCTAGGCGGCATGCCAGAATCTCCGGCGATGCTCGCGGCTTCCCAGGCTCAGGTGGTCGACGTCCATGCCCGGAACGTGGCCTACGATCTCGTGCTGCTCGCCCACGTGCTCTGCGCCCTGGTCGGCCTCGGAGCCGTCGTGGTGGCCGGCGGCTACGCGCTGGCGCTCCGTGGGTCGGTCGAGGTCGCTCCGTCGAGCGCGACCACGGCTGTGAGCGAGAGCATCCGAACCTACTACCGCCCCGGGGTCAACTGGGCCGGCCGGATCCTCTTCGCGGTGCCGGTCCTCGGGGTCGTGCTCGTCGCGATGAGCGGGGGCGAATGGTCCTACCACGACCCTTGGATCGTGGCCGGCCTCACGCTCTGGGCGGTCGTGGCCCTGATGGCCGAGCTGTTCTTGTGGCCGATGGAGCGACGTATCCAGGGCGCCGTTGCCGGCGCGGTGGCTGCCGATGGTGGCGAAGCGGTCAGCGGGTGGTCCGGAGACATCGACAGGTTGTGCCTGATCGTCGCCGGCCTGTCCGGGCTCATCGCCGGGCTGCTGCTCTTGGCGGCGGCGGTGATGGTGGCCAAGCCCTGAGAGATGCCGCGGCTCGGTGAGGGTGTAGCTCAGTGGGGGGTGTAGCGGCAGGGGAGGTGCTTGATCCCGTTGATGAAACTGGACTGGAGCCGGTCCGGTTCTCCAGTGGCCTCGAGGTCGGGAAGGCGCTCGAACAGCTCCGTGAACATGACATCGATCTCGCGGCGGGCCAGATGGGCTCCGAGACAGAAGTGCGGTCCGGCCGCCCCGAATCCGAGGTGCGGGTTCGGGGCGCGTCGGACATCGAAGCGGTAGGGATCGTCGAACACCTCCTCGTCCCGGTTGGCGGAGTTGTAGAAGAGCAGCAGCTTGTCCCCCTCGTGGAGGGCTTCACCGGCCAGCACGGTGTCGCACGTCACCGTGCGCCGCATCCAGATGACAGGGGTGGCCCAGCGCACGATCTCGTCGACCGCGGTCGCGGTGACCTTCTCCGGGTCGGCCTGCCACACCGCCCTCTGGTCAGGGTGCTCACGCAAGGCGACCAGGCCGTGGGCGATTGCGTTCCGGGTGGTTTCGTTGCCCGCCGTCAGCAACAGCACGAAGAAGGACGCGAGCTCGTCCGGCGTGAGCGATTCACCGTCGATGTTGGTGGTGATGAGCGCGGTGGTCAAGTCGTCGGTAGGCTGATCGCGGCGGAAGGCGCTCAGCTCGTGCATGATCCCGGTCAGCTCCTGACCGGCGCCGAGGAGCGCCACGACCGGGTCGACGTCCTCGGGGATGTACTCCGGGTCGCTCTCGCTCAGGATCACGTTGGAGCAGCGGAAGACGGTGCCGTATTCCGACGGGGGCACTCCCATCATGTCGCAGATGATCTGCAGCGGAAGCGGTCCGGCGATCTCGGTCACGAAGTCGCACTCACCCTTCGGCGCGGCGCGCTCGATGACCCGTCTGGCCACGTCGTCGATGGTGACCTCGATGTCCTGGATCCGTCGGGGGTTGAACGCCTGCGAGACGATCCTGCGAAGGCGGGCATGGCGGGGGTTGTCGGTCGAGATCATTCCGGCGAAGTACTCGACCATCTCGGGAGGGAGGTCGGGGATGCTGACCGCCCCCTTCCCCGAGCAGAAGATGTCGGGATGCCGGCTGACCTCGGACACGTCGGCATGGCGCACGACGGCCCGATAACCCGGACCCGGCGGCGGGGCCAGGGGCGACGACTCGCTCAGGTCTGGCTCCTCGAAGAAGGCCAGAGGCCGCTCGCGGCGCAACAGTGCGAAAGCCGCCTCGCGCATAGGGCGTGGCCGACCCCAGAACTCCCGATCCGAGAGGTCGACGTCCTCAGGCCGGAGCGATGCGAGCTCGAGGGTTTCGTCGGTGCTCACCACCCCACTGTAGCCATCGAGGTGGCCATCGAGGGGGCCCTCCGTCTCACCCGTTCCCGTTCCGCTCGCCCACGGTCAGCGTCGGGTGGCGTCGATGACCAACGACTCCGCTTCGAGCTGCCGTCCGGCGTCGAGGAGCTGCGCAACCTGGTCGAGGAACGGATTCCAGTGCAACGAAGCGGTCGGACGTCCTGAGGCGGCGAGGAGGGCTCGTGCCTCCTCGCTGAGCTCGGCCAGCCGGGTGAGCTCGCCCGGTAGCGCACACTGGAGCCGGTTCCGGAGCCAGCCGGCCAGCGCCGGGCTCTTGCCCCCGGTCGACACGGCGACGGTGACCGGTCCGGACCGCCAGAGTGCCGGGAACCCCACGCTGGCGGGCGTCCCCCGATCGGTTCCACTCGAGAGCACTCCGAGTGACTCGGCCTCCTCCACCACCTGACGATCGACCTCTGGGTCACCGGAGGCAACCACCACCAGGCGGAAACCGGCTACATCGCCTCTTCGGTACGGTCGCGGCTCGACGACGAGGTGGGGGGTGGTGAGGGCCCGCACCCCCGGGCCGGGTTCGGTGGCCACAAGGGTCACCAGTGCACCCGCGTCGAGGAGCGTGGCCGCCCGGCGGGCACCCACGCTTCCTCCGCCGACGACGAGGCAGCGCCAGCCGGCGATCCGGAGGACGACCGGGAGCTCCGGGTCGGCGGGCTCTTGATGACAGGGGCGGTCTTCGGGCACGTTCCCTATTCTTACAAAAGTTGATCGGATTAGTCATGTATAGTGCAGGGATCGGACCGCAGCCGGAGCGGCCCGATCGGATGGACACACCGGAGGTTGCAGCACGTGGAGACCAGGGAAGACACAGAGACCACAGAGGACGCTGTGAGGGGGGAGGGCGCCGAGCACAGCCGCTGGCTCGAAGCGCTCGGGATGCGGGCCGGTGAATTGGAGACCGCTGCTCCTGGCTCCATCCTGGCCTTCGCCGCCGAGCGCTACGGGTCCGGCCTGGTGGTGGCCTCGTCGTTTCAGGACGCGGTGCTGGTCGACATCGCGGTCCGGGTCGACCCGGCCATCGAGGTCGTGTTCCTCGACACCGGCGCCCACTTCCCCGAGACCCTCGCCTTCGTGGAGACGGTCCGGAACCGTTACGACCTCAATCTGTCGGTGATCCGGCCCTCGGACGGAGCCGATGACTGGCCGTGCGGATCCGCCAACTGCTGCGAGCACCGCAAGGTCCGGCCCCTGCGCGATGCCCTGGTCGGAAGATCGGCGTGGGCCACCGGTTTGAAGCGGGTGGACGCCCCCACCCGTCAACGGGCCCCCGTCATCGCCTACGACGAGGAGTGGGGCATGGTGAAGATCAACCCACTCGCGACCTGGACCGAGCAGGACATCGAGGGGTACACCCGCGATCACGGGTTGCCCGAGCATCCGCTCCGGTCCAGGGGATACCGCTCGATCGGCTGCGCGCCCACCACCTCGCCGGTCGCTCTCGGCCAGGATCCGAGAGCCGGAAGGTGGGCGGGTTCGGACAAGGTCGAGTGCGGACTGCACGCCTGAGATGAGGCTGAGATGAGTGCTCCATGACGAAGGAACGGGATGATCGCTACGGATCACGACTGTTCGGACCGGAGCGTCCGATGCGCTTCGTGGACCCGTACCGTAAGACGGGTGAGCTCAACCAGATCGAACGGTGGAAGCTGGAGCGCCACCCGCTGCGGGTGATCGAGGCCATAGCCGACACCTACTCCAGGGAAGGGCCCGACTCCATCGCCAAGGTGCCCGGCGAGGTCGAGCGACTCAAGTGGGCCGGCATCTATCCGCAGCGCCAGGGTGGGGATGCGTACATGTTGCGCATCAAAGTGCCTGGCGGGCACCTCACCGCCCCGCAGCTCCGGGAGATCGGGGTGGTTGCCGACGCGTTCGGCGAGGGACCCGAGGGCACCGAGAGCACCGTTTTCGGGTCCCGCTACGCCGATCTGACCACCCGGCAGTCGATACAGATCCACTGGCTGCGGATCGGGGACATCCCCCGCGTCTGGCGACGTCTGTCCGACGTGGGCCTCACCACCGTCCAGGCGTGCGGTGACTCCGCACGCAACGTACTCTGCTGCCCGGTCTCGGGAGTCGACGCCGACGAAGCCTTCGACGCGCTCCCGGTGGCCCGGGCCGTCTCGGCCTTCTTCACCGGAAACCGCGAGTACGCCAACCTGCCGCGCAAGTTCAAGATGTCGATAACCGGGTGTGTCGAGGACTGTGCCCAGGCCGAGATCAACGACGTCGGCCTGTGGCCCGCCCGATCCGAGGACGGCACACTCGGGTTCAACCTGCTCGCCGGAGGCGGCCTGTCCGACGGCGAGCGCATGGCCTCCGATCTCGACGTGTTCGTCCGCCAGGACCAGGCGGTCGAGGTGACCCGGGCCATCGCCCAGCTCTTCGGCGAGCTGGGAAATCGTGAGAACCGGGGGCTTGCCCGGATGCGCTATCTGGTCCAGGAGCTGGGACCCGAGGAATTCCGGGCGGCCCTCGCCGCCCGGACCCGCTTCGAGCTCGTGCCCTCCGGCGAGGACCTCACCCGTCGCTATCGAGGTGATCACGTCGGGGTCCACGCCCAGCGCCAACCCGGCCTCTTCTACGTGGGCTGCTCGGTTCCGGTCGGGCGGATGAACGGGATCGAGATGGTGGAAGCCGCCCGGCTGGCCGAGACCTACGGCGACGGCACGGTGCGCCTGGGCACCGATCAGAACCTGACCCTGACCGGCGTGCCCGAGCATCGGCTGGATGGGCTCCTCGGCGAGGATCTGCTGGCTAAGTACTCGCCGTTCCCGGGTCCGTTCAGCCGGGGTGTTGTGGCCTGCACCGGCAGCGAGTTCTGCCGGTTCGCCATCGTGGAGACCAAGGAGCGGGCGGTCAAATGGGCGCGCCATCTCGACGAGCAGCTGGCCGGCGAGCCGGTTGGGGCACCGCCGCTACCCGGTGTCCGACCGGAGCGGCCGTCTGATGCCGGGGTCGTCCGCATGCACTTCTCGGGCTGCTCGGCCAGCTGCGCCCAGCCCCAGATCGCGGACATCGGGTTCCGGGGAGACGTGGCCCACGTCGGCGACCACCTGTCCGAGGCGGTCGACATCGGCCTCGGCGGATCGCTCGGTGCTGCCTCGGGCTTCATCGACTGGATCGAGCACGCCCGCCCCGTCGACGAGGTCCCCGGGGCACTGGTGCGCGTGCTGCGGCGGTACCAGGACGAGCGCCGCGAGCATGAGACCTTCCATACCTGGTCCCGTCGGCACACCGCCGACGACCTCCGTTCGACGCTGGCCGGGCCCTCCGCCGCGGTGGCAGCGCCCCCGGTTCGGTCCGAAGCGATCGGAACCCTCCGCGATGGGTCGAGCCGGGCCGGAGACCGATGAAGTCGTATCGGATCAGGGAGGAGATGAACGGCATCTCCGAGCCGCCGGGCAAGACGTGGTTCTGGGAGCTCGAAGCCGCTGTCGTGGACGCCGATCGATGTATCCAGTGCGGGACCTGCGTGGCCGCTTGCCCATCGAACTCGATCGGGATCGATGCGGAGACCGACCTCCCCGAGCTGGTCAAGATGTGCACCGGTTGCTCCCTGTGCTGGGACTTCTGTCCCCGCGGAGGGCTCCGGTACGAGGCACTGTGGCCGCCGTCGACGCCGCCGCTCGGGCGAGCGGAGGACGCAACTGTGGTTCGGACAGACCCGTCCGACACCTACTGGAAGATCACCGGAGGTCCGCCGGCCGAGGGTCTCGGTGCGGTGATCGAACAGTTCGCGCTCCGTGCCGTCTCCCGTCCCGAGGGGGCCCAGGACGGGGGCGTCGTCTCCGCGGTGCTGATCGCCGCACTGGCGGCGGGTGAGATCGATGGTGCTCTGGTGACCCGGCCGAGCGACGATCCCGACGAGCCCTGGAAGGGGGTGGCCCATCTCGCCACCACCACCGCGGAGATCTCCGAAGCGGCCGGTAGCTACTACAACCAGACCATGGCCCTGGCCGGCCTCGACCTCTCCGGATACGACCTTCCGCCGAGACCGCGGATCGCGGTGGTCGGCACCCCATGTGAGATCCAGGGGATCCGGGCCATGCAGTCGCGCCGCTGGTCGACGGGTGTCCACCGGGTGGACGCGGTGGTCCTGACCATCGCCCTGCTCTGCACCAAGAGCTTCGATTACCGGGGCCTGATGCTCCAGCTCCTGGCGACTGACCGGGCGGTTGATCTGGCCCGGGTGAGCAAGGTGGACGTCATCAAGGGTCGGATGATCGTCGAGTACCGGGACGGTGAGGTGGCGGTGGACGAGCCCATCAAGAACTTCCATGGTGCCGCCCTCAAGGGTTGTGACGAATGTGCCGACTTCGTGGGACGGGGCGCCGATCTCTCGGTGGGCAGTGTGGGGTCGATGGACGGGTGGAGCAGCGTGCTGGTCAGGACCGAGCGGGGCAAGAAGGCGCTCGACAGCGCCCGGGGACGGCTCGACTTCCGTGACCTCGACGATCCCGAAGCCCTGGCCAAGCTCGACCGGCTCGACAAGCGGATCGCCTTCGACAGCCTGAAGCGTGCCTTCGACGCCGATGCACCCCTGTTCATCGACTACGCCGATCACGCCGCTCTCTACGCCGAAAGCGACCGCCGACCTGTGCTGACCGAGCGTTGAGCTCCGGTGCACGGGATGATCGTCCAGCGTGAGCCGGCACCGGGGTTCGGCCGGACACGGACGCCGACCATCGGCGACAACGTGACGAACCGGTGTCAATCCGGTGTCGGCCGGAGCGCCACGGTCAGCTGCTCGGGTATCCGGCTCTCCGATTCGTTAGGGTGGTGGCCATGACGGTCTTCGAGGTGGAGGGCGGGCCCCGACTGGAGCTTCCCGACGAACCCACCGAGCTGAAGGCGGGACTCCGTGACGCCCTGCTCGAGGGCACGGACTGGCGCAGCGGGTTCAGCGACGACGTGTGCATCGGGTTGTGGCTGTGGAGCCGGTGGCAGCCGGCGCTCGAGCCGAATGGCATGAGCCGCGAGCAGTTCGTCGATGTGGTGGTGGGCGACAAGCGCGAGCTGTGGCTGTGGCTGATCGGTGATCGGCCGTGGATCCAGTTCCTCGCCGGGCTGGCCGGACGGGTCGTGCGGCGGCTGCCCCTTCCGGTCGCGCCCTAGGCCCGGACCCCGCTCAGGCCCTGAACTGCGGTGGAGAAGCTGGTCTACCTGCTCTGGGGGGATGCCGACCCCGGCGCGGGTGACGTCCTTCGTCGGCAGCTCCTGGGCCGCACCGCACCGGATCTCCTCGCCGCCGGAGCGGTAGGGCTCTCGGTCAACGTCCACGACTCGGCGGCCTCCGAGGCTCCCTCGCCTGCACCACCCCCGACCGGCGAGGACCCGCACGTCGCCGAGGTCTCGGTCTGGCTCGACTGTTACGAGAGACGGTGCGGGATCGAGACGTCCCTCGCCCGTCTGGGGATGCGCTCGGCCGGCTATCTGGTGGTCGAGTCGCTCTACGACGACTACGGCACCACGCCCCATGCCGGCCGGCGCCATTGGCCCGACGGTGAGCGGTCGCCGGGTGTGCTGACCGTGGCCCTCATCCACCGGCCGGAGAGGGTCGACTACAACCAATGGATCGAAAGGTGGCACGGCACCCAGTCCCCGGTGTCGGCCGATCTGCAGCCCCGAACGCGCTATGTGCGCAACGAGGTGGTGCGACCGCTCACCGACCGGGCCCCGTCGATCGACGGCATCGTGGAGGAGGGATGGCCGTCGGCGCGTCACGTGGCTGATCCGATGCTGTTCTTCCGGGCAAACGACAAGCGAGAGCTCGACGCACACGTGGCTGCCATGATGGAGAGCGTCGAGGCCTGCCTCGATCTCGCTCGTCTGCGCAGCACGACCATGAGCGAGTACCTCCTCCGTCCGCTGGTTTGACCGACCCGTCGGCTCACCTACGCTCTGTCGGCCGACCTCGGCCAGGCCGGAGGTCGGCCGAACGACCGGAAGGAAGCGTCAGTGGCCCTGTCCATCGGCATCGTCGGTCTTCCCAACGTGGGGAAGTCCACTCTCTTCAATGCCCTGACCCGCAACGAGGTCCTGGCGGCGAACTATCCCTTCGCCACCATCGAGCCCAACATCGGGGTGGTTGCCGTGCCCGATCCACGGCTGGCCACCCTCGGCAAACTGTTCGGAAGTCGGGAGATCGTCCCGGCCACGGTCACCTTCGTCGACATCGCGGGCATCGTCAAAGGCGCTTCGAAAGGGGAGGGTCTCGGCAACCAGTTCCTCGCCGCCGTCCGCGAGAGTGATGCCATCTGCCAAGTGGTCAGGGTCTTCGAGGATCCCGACGTCATCCACGTCAATGGCCGGATCGCGCCTGGAGACGACATCGACACCGTCAATACCGAGCTGATCCTGGCCGACCTCCAGACCGTCGACAGCAGGCTCGTCAAGCTGGCGAAGGAGGCGCGCCACCGGGCCGAGCTCGCTCCGGCCCTTCGAGCGGTCGAAGCGGCCCGCGACGTCCTCGACTCCGGTCGTACCATCGCCTCCGCCTCGGCCTCCGGGGAGGTCGACACCGGTCCGCTGGCCGACCTCCACCTGCTGAGCGCCAAGCCGTTCGTGTACGTGTTCAACGTCGACGAGGAGGGACTCGGCGACGAATCCCTCCGGTCGGAGCTGGCCGGGATGGCCGGGCCAGCGGAGTCGGTCGTGGTCTGCGCCCAGATCGAGGCCGAGGTGGCGGGGCTCGACCCCGTCGAGTCCGCCGAGCTGCTGGGCGGTTACGGTCTCAGCGAGTCGGGTCTGGAGCAGCTGGTGCGGGTCGGCTTCCGCGCACTCGGATTGCAGACCTTCCTCACCGCCGGGGAGAAGGAGGCACGGGCGTGGACCATTCACGTGGGGGACACCGCCCCCGTAGCGGCGGGGACGATCCACACCGACTTCCAGCGCGGATTCATCAAAGCCGAGGTGGTGAGCTACGACGACCTGGTGGAGGCCGGCACCATGGCAGCGGTGCGGGCGGCGGGCAAAGCGCGGGTCGAGGGCAAGGAGTACGTGATGCAGGACGGTGACGTCGTCGAGTTCCGTTTCAACGTGTAGCGGGAGCCGATCACCCCATCCCCGGTAGGGTCACCGTCCCATGGGCCGAGCGAACGACAACGCAGGCAACGTCGACGCCGCCGATCAGTTCGGCCCGGCCATCCGGGTCGAGCACCTGCGCGTGGTGCGCGGCGGCGTGTCGCTGATCGACGACGTCTCCTGGCAGGTCGGACGAGCCGACCGGTGGGCGCTTCTCGGTCCCAACGGTTCGGGCAAGACGACGTTGCTCAACGTGGTGGGATCGTCCTTGTGGCCGACCGGAGGTTCGGTGGAGATCCTGGGCGAGCGCCTGGGTGCGGTGGACATGCGCCGGCTTCGCCGTCGGATCGCCTTCGTCTCAGCATCCGTCGGCCGCCTCCTCCGGCCAGGCATCTCCGCACTCGACGCGGTGCTGACCGGTCGCCATGCCGCCCTCGAGACGTGGTGGAACGAGTACTCGGAGCGCGATCGGAGCGATGCCGAGGGATTGCTGGCCGAGGCGGGATTCGGAGGTTCGGAGTTCCTGGCCCGCCCTTTCGGACTCCTGTCCGAGGGTGAGCGCCAGCAGGTCCTCTTGGCCCGCGCACTCATGGCCCGGCCCGATCTGCTGCTGATGGACGAACCGACAGCCGGGCTCGATCTCGGTGCCCGGGAGCGGCTGCTCACCTCCCTCGCATCGCTGGCCGCCGATCCAGCGGTCCCACCCCTGGTGCTGGTCACCCATCACCTGGAGGAGATCCCTCCCGGGATGACCCACGCCGCGCTGCTGAGCGGGGGGGCCCTGGTCGCCTCGGGACCGATCGCGGAGGTTCTGACCGACGGCAGGGTCTCGTCGGCGTTCGGGTTGGACGTGACGGTCGGCCGGCTCGGAGACCGATGGACGGCCAGGTCGGTCGCGTCCCGCCGATGATCCGTGGGAACAGCACCGACCTGGGCGGGGTTGGTCACAACTGACGTACTCCCCGAGCCGAGGATGAACCGTGACCACAGCCAGACCTGCCGATCCATCAACCGAGCGGCCCGTGGCCGACTTCTGGTTCGACCCGCTTTGCCCATGGGCCTGGATCTCGTCACGCTGGATCCTGCACGTCACAGAGGTCCGCCCGATCGAGGTGCGCTGGCACGTGATGTCGCTCGCGTATCTGAACGAAGGCAAGGAGGACCTGCCCGACGACTCCCGGAAGGTCCTGGCCGAGGCGTGGGGTCCGGTCCGGGTGTGCATCGCGGCCGAACAGGCGTATGGGCCCGAGGTGTTGCTGCCGCTCTACACCGCCCTCGGCACCCGCTTCCACCCTGGTGAGCAGCCGAAAGAACGATCGACGATCGAGGCGGCGCTGGACGAGGCCGGGTTGCCCACCTCCCTCGCCGGTGCGGCCGACACCGACGACTACGACGAGGCCGTGAAGAAGTCCCATCACGCCGGCATGGACCAGGTGGGCATGGAGGTCGGCACGCCGGTCATCAGCGTAAGGGGCGTGGCCTTCTTCGGACCGGTGGTCACCCCGGCCCCCACCGGAGAGGCGGCGGGCCAGCTGTGGGACGGCGTGCTCAAGGTTGCCGCCACGCCGGGTTTCTACGAGCTCAAGCGGTCGAGGTCGGTTGGTCCGATCTTCGATTGATGTGGTGCCGCACATCGTTCCTGCTCAGCGCGCTGGGTACCCGGAGATCGACTTCCGGGCCCCGGGCGGCTACGGTTGGCGGGTCCAGAAGAAGGCCACCGGGTGACCATGGAGGCGCGGGCATCGCGCTTCGGGGGATCGTCGGCGGTGGTCTCCCCGAAGCGAACCCACCATCCACCACCCTGCGAGCAGGGGTCGCTAGCGTCATGGGCCGGGGACGATGGGTAGAGGAGCTGAAGCCGTGGTCCTTGTGGTGGTCATCGTGGTCGCATGGATCGCCTATTTCGGTGTCCGGCTCTCCAAGCGCCGGATGGGCGACGGGGTGAACTCGGTCATCCACTTCCACCACCAGCTCCGGGTGCTCGAGCACTCGACCCCCCCGCCGATCGTGGCGCCAGCCTTCCGCCTGCGGTCGATCGACGGCAACGGCGAACTCGGTGCCGAGGCGATCGAGGAACGGCCCGTGCTCACCGTGGTCGGTGCCGACAAGCTGCCGAAGCCTGCGCTCGCCTTCCTGGCCGAACCGACCGACACCGGCGCAGCCGGTCCGGACTACGACGGTCGACGGCCGTGGGACGAGCTCGAACGGCTGTACACGCAGGTGCCACCGCCGGCTCCGTCCCTCCGGGCGACCCGACCCGACGCCTTCTCCCGCCAGCTGGTACGTCGCCGTCGGCGTGACACGCTTGCCGTCCTGTCGATGGCCGTGGTGGCCACCTTCGCGATCGGCATGGTGCCCGGTGCCGGTCCGGTATGGATCGTCACCGCGGTGTCCCTGGCGGCACTGGTCGCATACGTGGCGCTCCTCGTGCGCTACCGCAGGCTGGCCGAGGAACGGTCCCGCAAGCTCCGGTACCTCTACCCCGATCAGCACCGGTCGGCCGAGAGCGCCGACCCACCGGCGGCCTCCACGCCGATCGGTGGCCGATATGCCCACCCCGCCTACCGGACTGCCGGCGCCCGCTGACCGGGCACCGCCGGCGTCCCGGCGCCTACATCGTGGCGATCATCCCGGCTCGGAGCCGACAACCGAGACGAACGACACCATCTCCCCGGGGTAACCGCCCAGGTTGTGGGTGAGTGCCAGCTTTCGGTCGGTGTGGATCTGGCGTTCGGGCGTGGCCTCGCCCCGGAGCTGCAGCCAGGCTTCGAAGAGCATCCGGAGGCCCGACGCGCCCACCGGGTGGCCGAAGCTCTTCAGACCTCCGTCAGGGTTGACCGGCAGCTCACCGTCCAGATCGAAGGTACCGGCCAGGACCTGCTTCCACGCCGTGCCCCGTTCGGCGAAGTTGAGGTCCTCCATCAGCACGAGCTCGGTAGGGGTGAAGCAGTCGTGCACCTCGGCCATGGCCAACTCCCGGCGGGGGTCGGTGATGCCGGCCTGCTGGTAGGCGTCTTCGGCCGAGCGGGCACACTCGGGGAACCAGGTGTAGTCGTATCCGGGATCGCCGAGGCCCGAGCCGCTGCCGGTGGCCAGGGAGAGAGCCTTGATGAAGATCGGGCGATCCGTGTAGCGGTGGGCCTCCTCTCCCCGCACCACGATCGCGGCGGCGGCACCGTCGGCCACCCCGGCACAGTCGAGGACACCGAGGAGGCCGGCGACGCGAGGTGAGGAACGGATGGCCTCGATGGACACAGCCCTCCGGAACTGTGCCCGAGGGTTCTTCGCCCCGTTCTGGTGGTTCTTCCACGAGATCCGGGCCAGAACTCCGGCGAGCTCATCTTCGGAGACGCCGAACCGCTTCCCGTAGGCCGGGGCCACCATGGAGAACATGGCAGCGGCGGTGAGGGTCCGGGCCGTACCGTCGCCGGGGACGGGGACGGCGTTCAGGCCCTGGTAGCCGGAGTCCTTCACCTTCTCGGCACCGACGGCCATGGCCATGTCGTAGGCGCCTGAGCCCACGGCGTACGCCGCGGCCCGCAAGGCTTCCGATCCTGTCGTGCAATAGTTCTCGACCCTGCTGACCGGTTTGTCGCCAAGCTGGAGGGCACGGGCGAGGGTGATCCCGCTCATCCCCGACTGGGCGGTACCGAGCCAGAAGGCGTCGACGTCCTCTTTGGTGAGGCCCGCCGAGGTGAGCGCCTCCTCGGACACGTCGATCATCAGATCGTCGAGACTGCTGTCCCAACGTTCGGCGAACCGGGTGCAGCCCATCCCGACGATCGCCACCCGGTCCTTGATCCCGTGCGATGCCATCTCGTTCCTCCTGGTTTGGTTCGTGCCTCCGGATGACCTGGACGGCACCGTACGTCACCCCGCGACGGCCTCCGACATCATGTGGTGATCCGCCCGGTACCGGTACCGGGCGGGTACACCGGTCTGGCCTTCCAGAAGTAGTTGTGGATGCCGTCCGTGCTGGACAGCCGGCGGAAGGTCATCCCCACGCGGTCACCGATGGTGACCGCGTGGGGATCCACGTCGGTCAGCTCGACCGGAAACCTTCCGCCACCGTCGAAGTCCACGACGGCGAAGACGA
>DAHUZT010000083.1 GCA_027315005.1 Acidimicrobiaceae bacterium
TCGTCGGAGAAGACCGGTCCGTAGGAGGGGAACGAGGGGGTGACCTCGCCACCGGGGGAGCAGCCGCTCCCACCAGGGCTCCACAGGTACCCGGTCGGCGTGCATCCAGAGATGTTGGGGTCTTCGGCGTTGTACTGCGACCAGGACACGTTGAGGAGGAAGTCGTTGCTGGCCTTGAAGGTGATGTCGGCCGTCTGGTACTGGATCGACGAGGTGACGTTGGCGAACCCGGCGGCCCCCACCACCGCCACCTGGATGGTACCGGTGTTCTGCTGTAGGACCGGGTAGCCGACGGCCGTCCATTCCGAGGGAGTGTAGGAGATGCCGGTCGGGCCTCGCGGGGTGTTCGGCACCGGATCGAACTGCCCGAAGGTGAAGCCCTGGGCCGCGAAGTCGGCGCAGGCCGGAGCCCCGGGCTTGGTGCAGGTGACGCCGTTCGGGTCCTGGTTGATCGCGTAGAGGTACTGGTTGACACCGGCCTGAAGGGCGCGGTAGGCGGCGTGGTTGATGAGGCTGCGGTTGACGATGGGGACCTCCTGGGTGGTCTGGGTCACGAGCACCAGTGAGAACAGGAACATCACGATGGAGATGGCCACCACGATCAACAGGGCCTGTTGACCCGAGTCGTCGGCTCGTCTTCGGAGGGGGCTCCTCGGGTGGCGGCAGGTCATGATGGTGCTCGCTCTTTGGATCATCGGGCTATCCGACATTGGCCGAGTAGCCCTGGGCGACGAAGTAGACGACGGTATTGATCGAGGTGGGTGAACCCTGGTTGGGCTGGGTGGCGATGGTGATCTGCATCGCGGTCAGAGTGGCCGGATTACAGGCCGAGGCGCTTGTGCAGGTCCACGCCGGAGAAGGTGTGACGAAGGCGGGTATACCTCCTGGTCCGGTGGCGATCGAGTACTGGAAGATCGGGTTGGGAGCGGTCGGTGAGCCGTTGACCACGTCGGGGATCACTGCGATCGGCTTGGCCGGTTGCGACGCGTAGGTACACGTGCTGGTCGCCGAGCTCATCTGTGCTCCGGTTCCCGGGCAGGTGTGGGAGTCGGCCTGGGTGGAGGTGATGGTCAGGGTGTAGAGGCCCTTGGCGTCAGGGCCTGCCGTCGTCGCCTGCACCAGCTCGGGCCCGGCCGGGTTCCCGACGTTGGAGTAGAAGGCCAGTGAGTTGGTGCCCATCTGGTAGGTGGCGGGGGCGGTCGACGGGGAGGTGGGTTCGAACATTGGAACGGGGATGCCGGGCAGTCCCGGAGTGACCACGTCCGCCGGGGCCGGCTGCACCGCGGAGCGCAGGTAGCGCTCGAGGGTGGTGGTGGCGGGCAACAGCTGGTTGACGGCGGCGACGGTGTTGGTCACCCCGGTGTCGACGCTGAAGAACGTGTTGAGGACCGGGACGGTGATGGTGATGAGGATGAGGAAGATCGACATTGCGACCATCAGCTCGACGAGGGTGACGCCGGCATCGGGGCACGCACGCTGCTCGCAATCGGTCGGTCTCACCGGTCGGTTTCTGAGCGCGGCCCACCGACCGCGGACGGCGGATCGACGGATGCCGGTCATGACACCTGGACCACCACGGGCTCTGGTTCAGGGAAGGTGCTGAACGAGGGCGGGGTGGTTGCCCCGACTGCGAGGGCCACCGACGCGGCCGACACCTCCACGGTCGTGGTCGTCACCGCGCCGTCGAGTGGATTGGTGATGGTCACCGTATAGGAGCCGTAGGAGAACCCGGCCCGGCTGAGCCCGTCGGCATTGGTGGTCGGCATGGCGTAGGTCTCCGGGGGGCAGTTCGAAGAAGGAGCATTGCTCTCGGTCATGGTGACGGTGGCGCCGGGCACCGGCTGGCCGGTGCCGTCGACCACCTCCAGGGCGACCGAGGCCAGCGAGACAGTGGCCGTGGAGGAACCGCCTGGACTGGCAGTGGTGGCCGGGGGAGAGACGGTTTCCGCCGCGCAGCCACCCGGCCACACCGAGTACCCCGAGTTGAACGGGTACAACGGGAACAGCACGGCCGGGTTGAGAGACGAAACCGACACAGGAGGCGCCGCCGGAGGAGCGACCTCCAAGTACGTCAGCGGTAGGTTGGTGTTGCCGACGCTCGCCGACCATCCGGCTCCGAGGACGCCGGTCACGCCGGTCGGCTGGGTGGGCACCGTGTCCGACTGCCAGGAGCTACCGGACGACCCGTAGAGGAGGTCGGAGGTCGGTGACTCCCCGGCGGCCACGCAGGTCGATCCGGCACAGCCGATGCCGCTCAGGAAGGTGGGCGTCGTGGTGCCGGGCAGCACCCCGGACGTCCAGGTACTCCCGCTGTCGGTGCTGGTGAGGATGGTGCCCTCGGCCGGGCGACCCGACACGGCGATCTGGCCCGAGGCGACGCACTTGGTCGCCGATGAGCAGGCCAGGCCGGTGAGCGCCTGGACGCCGGCGGGGAGGGTCGCTGCCGCAGCGCTCCAGGTGGTGGTGGTGCCCGAAGTCGTGCTGGTGAGATCGAGCAACTGGGCCGCCGGTGTCGTGCCCGGACGGTTGTCGGTGATCAGGCACGAGGTGGTGCTCGTACAGACGGGAGCCCCGAGCGTGGAGGGAAGTCCGGCGGGCATTGCCCCGACAGGCGTCCAGGTGGTGCCGTCGTCCGAGCTCACGTAGGTCTCGCCCGACCCCGATGCCGTGCCGTCGACGATGCACAGCCCGGCTGTCGAGGCTCCGCAGGTGATCGTGCCGAGCGCCGTCGGTGCCGGTGACAGTGCAGGCGCCGGCGTGAAGGCGGACGTCGCCGTGTTGAATGTGAACAGCTCTGGCGCCGGTACCGGGGTGGCGGTGTTGTTCGCATCCACGATGCACGTCGAGGTGTTCGGGCAGGCGATCGAGTTGAACTGGTCTGCAGCCGGGGTAGGCACGCTCGACCACGCCGTACCGTTGTAGGAGAGCATCACCGCGGAACGGGTTGTCCCGGTGATGCCGTACCCGCCGGAGTAGCACTGGGTTGCCGAGGTGCAGGCAACGGTCGACAGGTCGGACACGGTGGATCCGGCGGGCAGCGCCTGGGGGGTGATCGTCCAGGATCCACCGGAGATGGCGGCTCCGAACGCCACCCCGGTGCCACCGGTGCCCGTCCCTACCCCTTCGCACACCGTTGTCGTGGGACAAGCGATGTCGAGGAGCCGGCTCAGGTGTGGGATGGACACGTTGTTCCACGAGGTGCCGTCGGTCGTCTCCAGCACCCGTGCGGTGCTCTGACCGTTTGCCAGTCCTGCGGTGGAGAACTGGTCGAGGGGCCAGTAGGACGTCGGGGCATCGCCGGTCACCTGGTTGGCGAAGCCGGTCGAGGTCGTCTGCGCACCCAGCTGACTGATCTGGGTGGCCGACAGGGCGGTCTTGAACACCGCCACCTGAGCGAGGGAACCCGGAAAGTAGCCGGAAGTCGGCGGGTCGGGCCACCCGTTGCCGGCATTGGACCAGCCGAGGTGCCAGTAGCCGTTGTAGGCCTGGGCTGAGGTCACCGCGCTGTTCGACGCCACCGGTGCGCCGTCCACGTACAGGTTCATCCCACCTGACGGCGAGAGCGTCGCCACCACGAAGTGCCAGTTGCCGTCGTTGAAGGATGCGGGGCTCTGGATCTCCGAGGTGGCGTTGTTGCGGACGCCGAACACGACGTGTCCGGTGCTGTCGATCCAGATCTGGCGGTCCCAACTGGTTGCCGAAGTAGCCGGGCCGTTGGTGAACCCGATGATCGAACCGCTGCCGTTGGTCTTGAACCATGCTGCCAGCGAGAAGGTCTGGGGGTTCGTTACCGGGTTGGCCGTTTGGACGTAGCCGCTCGATCCGTCGAAACCGACGGACGCTCCCCCGAGGGCTCCGTTGGCTTGGTAGGTGAGACCGCCGACTCCAGTTCCCGGGTCGGCTCCGGTCTGGTCGGCGAAGGTCTTGGAGGTCATCGAGTACGCGGTGGTCTGCTGCTGCTGCTGACCACTCGCCAGGCAGAAGGTGGGCGTGGGGCAGGTGATGCCGTCGGCAACCCCGGTCACCGACGGGTACTGGAGGTTGATCGACGCCGCCTGGTCGTAGTCGAAGGAGATCGAAGTGATGCCTTGAGCGGCCACAGCCTCGTTGGACTTGGAAGGAGCTGGATTGTTGTTCTGGTCGACGTAGGTGGCACCGGCGGCCGAGGCCGGCGGACTGAGCGACACGGTGTAGCCCGGCGAGGATGCCGAGGGAATGGTGAGGAAGGCGCAGCCGCTGCTGTCGGTGACGCCGACGGTCGAGTAGGCGGGCGAGGTGCTGGTGGCGGTGACGGTGACGCCCTGGGTGCCACCGCCCGAGGCGTTGTCGACCTGTACGGCGAGGAAGCCGTCGTTCGGGTTGGTGGCGATGTAGGGGAGGTTGACAATCGATGACTCCGACACCGACTTCAAGGTCGGGCCCCACGACACGGTGACCTGAGCGAGGACGACCTGGGGGACTCGCCCGCTGGTACAGACGTCGGTCGATCCGCTGACGTACCAGTCGAAGTACAGGTTGATGTGGTAGTGGAACCCCTGGACGGTCTGGGGGGGTTGAGGGATGGTGCACGGCAGGACCGGACCGGTTCCACTGGGGGGGGTGCACACACTCGAGGTTCCGGCGGTCATCGACGACGACAGGATGGAGTGGGCCTCTTCGAGTTGCTGTTCTGCGATCAGCCCGGCGGCGACGCTGGCACGAGCGTCCCCGGTCTGCTGCAGGACGGTCCCGAGCAGGTAGGACATGGGCAGGACGATGAGCATGAGCAGGGCGAGGGCGATGACCACCTCGATCAGGCCGAAGCCTGCGCTCGAATGAGCGCGGTGCCTCTCGATCCGCCGGTGGCTGCTGCTGCTTCGGGACGTCGTCACAGACCCTCTTTGTCGGCGCTTCGGGCTCATCTCTATAGCTCTGGTTGCGATCCGGGCGGTGCTCGGGCCTTCCACCGGGGCCGGCTGCCCTTCGGACGCCGGCACTCGGCGGCCCACGACGGGACGGCCCGATTGCCTGATGGAGGACCCCGTTGAAAGGCGTGAACGCGGTTTCATAGCGCTCCTTCGAACGATATGAGCCGCGTACCACCTGCGATAGACGTGATTCCACCTGCAACCGCACCTGCGCCTGGCGGAAGCGCGTTCGCGGCCGCCCGGTCGCTCAGTACGACTTGGGCAGTCCCAAGGAGTGCTGGGCCACGAAGTTGAGGATCATCTCCCGGCTGACCGGGGCGATGCGCAGCAGGCGGGTCATGCCCCACAGGTCGGCCAGGCCGTACTCCGACGACATGCCGTTGCCGCCGTGTGTCTGGATGGCCTGGTCGAGCGCACCGAGCGCCGCTTCGGCGGCGGCGTACTTGGCCATGTTGGCCGCCTCCCCGGCTTCGGGGGTGTCGCCGGCGTGGTCGCACAACCATGCCGCCTTGTCGGTCATCAAACGGGCCAGCTCGACCTCGACCTTGGCTTTGGCCAGTGGGTGGGCGACGCCCTGGTGCCGGCCGATCGGCGTTCCCCAGACCTCACGGCCCCTGGCGTACTCTGCCGCTTTGCCCAGGGCGTAGCGGGCGATGCCGTTGGCGGTCGCCGCCGACAGGATCCGTTCCGGGTTGAGCCCGAAGAACACCTGGCGCAGGCCTTCGCCCTCGGCCCCGATCAGCCGGTCCGCCTCGACCTCCACGTTGTCGAAGAAGAGCGTGAACTGCTTCTCGGGGGCGGTGATCTCGACCGGGAGCACCTGTGTCTCCAGCCCCTTCGTCTCGACGTCGACCACGAACAGGGAGAGCCGGCCCCTGCCGGTGTCGGCGTCCACCCCGGACCGGGTAACGACGAGGATGGCCTCGCACTCGTCGACCCCGGAGATGTAGTACTTCTGGCCGTTGAGCCGGTAGAGGTCGCCGTCTCTGGTGGCGGTCAACGACAGGTTGTGGGAGTTGGATCCGGCGTCGGGCTCGGTGATGGCGAAGGCCATCTTCAGCTCCCCGGTGGCGAAGCGTGGCAGCCAGCGCTGTTTCTGGGCTTCGGTGCCGAACCTGGCGATGACCGTGGCGGAGATGGCCGGTGACACCACGATGACGAGGAGCGGGCAACCGGCGGCCCCCAGTTCCTCTTGGACCGCGGCCAGCTCGGTGATGCCCCCGCCCCCACCTCCGTACGCCTCGGGCACGTTGACCCCGAGGAAGCCGGCCTCGGCCACGTCGTGCCACAGCTCGTCTGCGCGCTCGTCGGCGTGCGCCTTCCTGACGTAGTAGTCGTGACCGAACTTGGCGGCGATCGAGGAGACTGCCTGGCGCAGCATCTGCAGCTCGTCGGATTCGGTGAAGTCCATTGCAGTCCTCGGCTATCGGCGCGGTGGGTCGACCAGACGGTACTCGCCCGAGCCCGTGGCCGGGGAACCGGGACCATCGACCAGTCCAGCCGGGTCAGGCTCTGCCCGCGCCCTTGCCCGCGCCCGCGCTCTCACCACTGCCAGTGGTGCCGCCCTCGGTGTCGGGTCCGCCCTCTCCTGTTCCGTCGCCGGTGTCGACCACCACCAGGACGGCTCCGGTGGCGACCTGGTCACCGACAGCCACGGCCACGTCTGCGACGACCCCCGACGCCGGAGCGTTGACGGCGTGCTCCATCTTCATCGCCTCGAGCACCACCAGCACCTGGCCGGCCTCGACGGAGTCGCCCGGTGACACTGCCATTCGGACCACCCCGCCCGGCATGGGGGCGAGGGCCGAACCCGACGGGGTGGTGCGGTCGGCCTCGGCGAAGCGGGGCACCTCGGTGAGGGTCGAGCTCCCGTCGGCATCGTCGACGTAGACGGTCGGTCCCACCTCGTGCACGAGCGAGGTGGTCCGGACCCCGTCGATGGTGACGGTGGCGGCCTCGGGCGTGACCTCGACCCCACCGTCGATTCCCAGGGCCGTGCCGTCGAGGGACACCTCGGCGAGCACCGTCCCCGAGCGGTCGAACCGGTAGCCGACGGTGAGCGTGGTGCCGCCGGTTTCGTAGGCGATCTCCTCCAGTGCCCACCGGTTGTTCCGGAAACCGGAGGGGATGGTGCGCTGGGAGACCGCCGAAGCCCGGCGGGCGGCCTGGGCGCACAGGGCCGCGGCCAGCGCGTGACGCTCGGTCGTGGATCGGTCGGCCAGAGGGGCGGCCAGCGCGGCCAGTCCCACCCGCTCGAGGAAGCCGGTATCGGTGTCGCCGGACTCGAAGTCCGGGTGGCGGAGAGCACGGACCAGTAGATCCCGATTGGTGGTCACCCCGTGGATACGGGCGCGGGCCAGGGTGGAGGCCAGGCTGGAGGTGGCTTCGGCTCGGCTGGCGGCGTGCACGATGACCTTGGCCAGCAAGGGGTCGAAGTGGGACCCCACCACATTTCCAGACTCGAACCCGCTGTCCACCCGGACCGTGGCACCGTCGCCCGCCGGTGAGCCCGAGCCCGGGCCGATCTCGAAGGTGTGGAGCTGACCCGCCGACGGCCGCCACTGGTGCATCGGGTCCTCGGCGTACAGCCGGGCCTCGATGGCGTGGCCCTGTGGTCCGGCCGCGACCGCGGCGTGCACGGCCTCGGGGAGTGGGGCGCCACCGGCGATGAGGATCTGGAGGCGCACCAGGTCGAGACCGCAGACCGCCTCGGTGACCGGATGTTCCACCTGGAGACGGGTGTTCATCTCCAGAAAGTAGGGATTCGCTTCGGCGTCCACCACGAACTCGACCGTGCCGGCGTTCACATAGCCCACGGCCCGGGCCGCCCTGAGCGCTGCCTCGACAAGGCGCTCACGAAGCTCGCCGGTTACGAAAGGAGAGGGTGCCTCCTCGATGATCTTCTGATGTCGGCGCTGGATGCTGCACTCGCGCTCGAAGAGGGCCACCGTGTCCCCTGAGGCGTCGGCAAGCACCTGGACCTCGATGTGGCGCGGATCGGCCAGGTACCGCTCGAGGAACAGGGCACCGTCACCGAAGGCGGCGAGCGCCTCGCGCCGGGCCCCGGCGACTGCCTGGCGGAGGTTGACCGGTCCGCCGACCAGCCGCATCCCTCTCCCACCCCCTCCGGCCGAGGCCTTGACCAGGAGCGGCCACCCGATCGCGTCGAGCTCGTCGTTCCCGGGGAGCTCTTCGGCGTCGAGCACGACCGAGGGGAGGGTTGGCACCCCTGCCTGACCAACCAGCTCCTTGGCCGCGATCTTCGATCCCATGACGTCGATGGCGACCGCCGGTGGACCGATCCAGGTGAGCCCGGCACCGACCACGACTCTGGCGAAGTCACCCGACTCGGACAGAAAGCCATAGCCGGGGTGGATGGCGTCTGCTCCGGTCCGGGCGGCCGCGTCCACGACCAGGGCCGAACGCAGATAGGTCTCGGCCGGGGACGCTCCGGGCAACCGGACGGCCCGATCTGCCTCGGCCACGTGCGGGCTCTGCTCGTCGGGGTCGGCATAGATGGCCACCGTCGTGATCCCCATCGCCCGGGCGGTTCGGATGATGCGCCGGGCGATCTCCCCGCGGTTAGCCACCAAAAGGGTGCGGATCGGGGTCACCTCCGAGGGCGCGGTCACAACCGTGGCCTCACATCCGGAACACGCCGTAGCCGCGCGTGCCCGAGATGGCCTGGTTGTCGATGACCGAGAGGCAGATGCCGAGGATGGTCCGGGTGTCTCTCGGGTCGATGATGCCGTCGTCGTAGAGGCGTCCGGTGAGGTAGAGCGGCAGTGACTCCTCCTCGATCTGGGACTCGACCAGCCGGCGCATCTCGGCGTCGGCGTCCTCGTCGAAGGGAAGACCCTTGGAGGCGGCCGACTGCCGTGCGACGATGGACAACACCCCGGCCAGCTGGGCCGGTCCCATCACCGCCGATCGGGCGTTGGGCCAGGCGAACAGGAAGCGGGGGTCGTAGGCCCGGCCGCACATCCCGTAGTTCCCCGCGCCGTAGGAGGCGCCGATGTTGACGGTCAGGTGGGGCACCCACGAGTTGGACACCGCGTTGATCATCATCGCGCCGTGCTTGATGATGCCCGCCTGCTCGTACTCCTTGCCCACCATGTACCCGGTGGTGTTCTGGAGGAAGAGGAGGGGGAGGTCGCTCTGGTTGGCCAGCTGGATGAATTGGGTGGCCTTGTGGGCCTCCTCGGAGAACAGGACACCCCGGTGGTTGGCAAGCACACCGATGGGATAGCCGTGGATCGAGGCCCATCCGGTGACCAGGCTCGAACCGTACAGGGGCTTGAACTCGTCGAAGCGCGAACCGTCGACCACCCGGGCCAGCACCTCGCGGGGGTCGAAGGGTACCTTGGGATCGGCCGAGGCGATGCCGAGCAGTTCCTCGGGGTCGTAACGCGGGGGGTCGGGGGCCTGGCTCGGACCCGGTCCCCCCCTTCGCCTGTTGAGCCTGCTGACGATCTGTCGCCCGAGCCGGATGGCGTCGTCCTCGCCGGTAGCCAGGTAGTCGGCCAGCCCCGAGGTGCGTGCGTGCATGGTGGCCCCGCCCAGCTCCTCGTCGCTCGACTCCTCACCGGTTGCCATCCTGACCAGTGGCGGTCCGCCCAAGAAGACCTTCGAGCGTTCCTCGATCATCACGATGTAGTCGCTCATGCCGGGCACGTAGGCGCCTCCGGCCGTCGAGTTGCCGAACACGAGGGCGATGGTCGGGACGGCCGCCGCCGAACTGCGGGTCAGGTCGCGAAAGGCGCGTCCACCGGGGATGAACAGTTCGGCTTGGGTGGGCAGGTCGGCACCCCCCGACTCGACCAGGTTGATCACCGGAAGCCGGTTCTCCCGGGCGATGTCCGACACCCGGGCTCCCTTGCGGAACGACCACGGGTTCATGGCACCGCCCCGGACGGTCGGATCGTTGGCCGAGACGAGGCACTCGACGCCCTCGACGACCCCGACGCCGGCCACCGAGGACGCCCCGACCTGGAAGTCGGTGCCCCAGGCGGCAAGCGGGCACAGTTCGAGGAAGGCGGAGTCGCGGTCGACCAGCCGCTCGATACGCTCTCGAGCGAGCAGCTTGCCCCGCCGGTGGTGACGCTCGACGTAGCGCTCGCCGCCACCGGCCCGGGCCAGGGCCAGCTGCTCCTCCACGGCCGCCAGTGATTCCGAGAGGGACCGGTGATTGGCCTGGTAGGCCTCTGAGCTGGTGTCGACGGTGGTGGAGAGGACGGGCATGGGGAGATGGTCCCGGGGTGGTCGCATCACCCCGACCGACGTGGGAAGAATAGGCCCATGACCGTACCCCCGCGCCACGAGCCAGCCTTCCGATGAATC
>DAHUZT010000088.1 GCA_027315005.1 Acidimicrobiaceae bacterium
CCAAAGAGGCTCTTGACGCCCCCCGCTCAGCCCGCCGCCTCTCGACGACGAACCGGGGCCTGCTACCGGGCTCTCCGGCGTTTACCCGGACGGGACTCTCACCCGCTGGGCTGATCCAGTTTTCAGGACGCAACATACCGCGACCGTAGGTCGCCTCACCGCGGGTGGAACCGACCCGTCACGCGGGTGGCAAGCCAGGCCGGAGGCCATCGGGCCGAGTCAATCGCCCAGACCAGGGCCGACGCGGACGACGGGGTGCTGCTCGACGAAGTCCAGATGGAGCGTTCTGCTCGCGAACCGCCAACCGCCGGGAGTCCGCAGGTACTCGTCGGCGTAGCGGATGAACCAGACGGTGTCCAAGACTCCGAACCCGTCCCCGGGGCCGACGTGGTGGGCGACACAGCGCACGGTGCCGGTCGCCCGTTCGGCTGCGATGGCGAACCGGTGGTCGGAGGTGTGGTGGAAGGTGACCAGGTAACGCCGCAAACCGTCGACCACCCTCGCCAATTCGTCGTGGCCGGACCAGACGACGACCGGCCGGAGGTCATGCGGATAGTCGGGGACGACCAGCCGGCCTCCGTCTGCGAAGAGGGTGGCCAACGACGGTCCGTTTCGCTCGTCGACGAACGCGGCGTACGCCGCCGACACGTCACACAACTCCTGTTCGTCGCTCATCGAGGAGGCGCTCCAAGCCCGAAGCGTACGGCGAAGGCGGATAGCTCATCTTGGACCCGGGAGAGATCGCTCGTCGGGGAGGGCGAGAGTACGAGCCTCCGGGCCCCGAGGGCATTGGCCTCCTCCACCGTGGCTTCTGTCGTCGTCGGAAGGTAGCCCGAAAGGGTGAGCTCGACGGCGGAGTAGTCACGAGCGGCCGCCTCCGCCGCCGACCGGACGACCGCCATCCGACGGGCCACGTCCGACGGGGACAGCCCGAGAGGTTGGAATCCGTCCCCTGTCCGACCGGCCCGGCGAGCGGCCGCCTCGCTGTGACCACCGATGTGGATCGGGACGCCACCTGGACGGATCGGTTTGGGGAACGAATGGGCGCGTCGAAAGGACACGAACTCCCCATCGAACGCCGCTCCCTCCTCACCCGAATCCGCCCACAACCGGCGCATGGCGGTGATCGTCTCATCAGTTCTCCGTCCCCGTGTTCCCGGGTCGGCACCAGTGGCGACCAACTCCTCGGACATCCAACCGACACCGGCGCACAGACGCATCCGGCCTCCGGACAAGACGTCGATCGTGGCCAGGCGCTTGGCCAACACGACCGCCTGGTGATTGGGAAGGATCAAAACCCCGGTGGCCAGCGTGATGCGGCTGGTGACGCCGGCCAGGAAGGCGAGGACGTCGAGCGGATCGGGAATCGGGCAGGTGTCGGGGATGGGCATCCTGCCCGACGCAGCATACGGGTAGACCGACCGGTATCCGGAGATCACCACCGCGTGCTCGACCAACACCAACGATTCGAAGCCCAACGCCTCGGCGTGCCGGGCGAACGCAGCCATCCATGCCGGATCGGAGCTGACCCCGGTGGTGACCGGAGGGATGATGCCGAAATCCATGTCCGGCCCACTTTCGTGATCAGGCCGTGGCCGGCACCGAGCCGGGCGGGGGCGGGAGTCTTCTGCAGCGTGATGCGTTCTGCGTTCTGCGTTCTGCGTTCTGCGTTCTGCGTCGACCGCCGAGCGTAGGAGCAGGGGAACCGGTCTGCCAGTGGGAACCGGCGTTCGCAGGGCCGCAGCGGACGGCGCGATGGGGACACGGTGGCACACGTGATGAGGGGGGATGGACGGGGATGTCACCCGCAGGTAGGGCGCCACCGGCACACCGGACTGCTTGCTCTACCATGCGGCCCATGCCCGGGGAGCCAACCCAACCGATCGACGACGTCCCCGCCCTCACCGGGGCCCTCCGAATCGCCGCAATCGCCGGTTTCTGCCTGGTCATGGCCGCCGCCATCGTCCTGCGATTCGTCACCAAGTCGGCCCTGTGGCTAGACGAGGCGCTGACCGTAGACATCGCCCGACTTCCCCTCGCTCAGATCCCCGGGGCCCTGAAGCACGACGGCGCGCCGCCCCTGTACTACATCCTCCTCCACTTCTGGATGAGACCCTTCGGGCAGTCGAACCTGGCCACCCGTTCGCTGGCGGGCATCTTCGGCGTCCTCTCCCTTGTGGTGGCCTACTTCGCCGGCAGGGAGTTCGCCGGCCGAACCGTGGCCTGGACAACCGTCGTTCTGGTGGCTAGCGCGCCATTCGCCGTCTACTACTCCACCGAAGCCCGGATGTACTCGCTGGTCATCCTCCTCTCGGGGTGTGGCATGGTGGCACTGCTACGGGCGACCCGTTCCCCTCGTCCTGCCAACCTGATCGCTCTGGCCGCCACCGTCGGCGCTTTGCTCTACTCGCAGTACTGGGCGCTCTACCTCGTTGCAGCCAGCGGTCTATGGCTGGCCATCCAGATGGCCCATCGCCGCTTCCGCTCACCTGATCCCGAGTCGTGGAAGAACCTGGCTCCCGCCTTCATCGCCATGGTGGTCGGATGCCTGACCTTCCTCCCCTGGGTGCCGACCTTCCTCTACCAGGCGGCCCATACCGGGACACCCTGGGCCATCCCCACCGGGTTCGGCTCCATCCTCAACATGGTGACCGGCTTCACCTTCAACCAGGGGACGACCTCGAACATCCCGACGGTCTGGGGCAGGGTACTGGTATTGGCCTACTTCGGGTTCTCCGGTCTGGCACTCTTCGGGATCGGGCGGAGCGCATGGATCGTGGAGATGGATTGGCGAACCCGACCCCGGGCCAGGAGCACCAGTTTCGTGGTGGGGGTGACCCTCCTCCTCGCCATCATCGGCGGTGTGCTGGCTTCGAGTGCCTTCTCACCGCGCTACGCCTCGGTGATCTTCCTACCGCTGATCGCGCTGGTAGCACTGGGCACGACCCGGTTCCTCAACCCGACGGCCCGCCTGGCGATGGTGGTCATCACCGTGGCCGCCGGACTGTATGGCTCTGTCCAGAACGTGAACACCCAGCGGACCCAGGCCACCGACGTCGCCGCCGTGCTGAACACCGAGGCCCGGCCCGGTGACATCGTTGCTCTGTGCCCGGACCAGCTCGGACCGTCGGTCTACCGTCTGACCAAGCCGAGCAGGCGCCTCGACATGATCACCTTTCCGAGGGGGATCGGTCCTGCCATTGTGGACTGGGTGGACTACGCCAAGGTGGTGAGGGCCGCCAACCCGATCACGTTCGCTCAACACCTGGTCGAGCAGGCCGGAGCCCACCGTCACATCTGGGTGGTCTGGGAACCCAACTACCAGACCTTCGGAACCAAGTGCGAGACCCTGCTCTCGGCGATCCAAGAGCATCCCGGGACGGTGACCCGGAATTGGGTCACCAGCTCGGTCAACCAATTCTACGAGCCGATGAACCTGACCGAGGTCACTGCTCCTGGTCCCTGAAAACGGCCCGGTGGGACCAGGCACGTCAGCGGCCTCCCAGCACTGGCGACCCCAGACCGTCGCGGAGACCTGCCCGAACGTGGCGGTTGCGCCGTCAAGCAGCTGTCCGTGCTGTGCTACATCCCGATCGCGGCAGCCCGGGACGCAGGTCGTCGTCCCGGGCCGGCGATCGTCGCGGTTGCCACCCGATCCGGATGGGAACCCCCGGAACTCTTCGGCACGAAGGAACGCCGACTTCAGTCGGCCGCTGCCGTCGTCGCTTCAGTCACGTCGTCGATTCAGTCACGTGGTCGGGCTGCCCGTGCGGGATCGACCGGTCGGGGCTGCAGTCAATCGAGGGAGATGGGCTGGTTGTCCAGATCACCGGAAGGAGCCTCCAAGCCTCCGGACTCCGCCTTGGCCAGGTTCTGGGCAGTCAGGTGCTCGCGGATGCGTTCGTCGATCTCGGCCATGAGCTGAGGGCTCTCGGTGAGGAACGTCTTCACGTTCTCCCGTCCCTGGCCGAGCTGCTCGCCCTCGTAGGTGAACCAGGCGCCCGACTTCTTGATGAATCCGAGCTCCACGCCCACATCCAGCAGCGAACCCTCTCGGCTGATGCCCTTCCCGAAGGCGATGTCGAACTCGGCCTGCTTGAACGGGGGGGAGCACTTGTTCTTCACGACCTTGACCCGGGTCCGATTACCCACCTGGTCGGCACCATCCTTGATCGTCTCGATCCGGCGGATGTCGAGCCGGATCGACGAGTAGAACTTGAGGGCCCGCCCCCCCGGAGTCACCTCGGGTGATCCGTACATGACGCCGATCTTCTCCCGGAGCTGGTTGATGAACACGGCGATGGTCCGGGACTTGGACAGGGTGCCGGTCAGCTTGCGGAGCGCTTGGGACATCAGGCGGGCCTGGAGGCCGACGTGGGAGTCACCCATCTCCCCTTCGATCTCAGCCCGGGGGGTCAAGGCGGCCACCGAGTCGATGACCAGGACGTCGAGAGCCCCCGATCGGATCAGCATGTCGGAGATCTCCAGGGCCTGCTCACCGGTATCGGGTTGGGAGATCAGCAGGTCGTCGATGTTGACCCCGATGGCCTTGGCATAGACCGGGTCCATCGCGTGCTCGGCATCCACGTAGGCGCAGATGCCGCCGTTGCGCTGGGCCTCGGCCACCACGTGCATGGCGAGGGTCGACTTTCCCGACGACTCGGGCCCGAAGATCTCCACGATGCGTCCCCGCGGCAGGCCCCCGATACCGAGTGCCAGATCGAGGGCCAGGGCCCCGGTGGGAATGGCCTCGATGTTCATGTCGAGGTTCTCACCCATCCGCATGATCGACCCCTTGCCGAACTGCTTCTCGATCTGCCCAAGGGCCATGTCGAGTGCCTTGTCACGTTCCATGTTCGCTTGCTCTCCTCGCTGCTTCACTCACCTGATCGTGACCACCCTACGGAGCGGGTGCGACAAGCGATCGACGACCCTCGCCCACACGCGCAGACGCCCCTTCGGGGCTCCGCTCTGCCGGAGGCAATCTAGACCCGAACGCATGTTCGATGGTGGATGGCTCGATGGCCGCGGGTGACGACCCGCTCGGTATCGGCTGCGGCGAGCACCTCAGCGGGTGACGAGCCCCCGCCCGGTGACCGTTGGGAGGTCCAGCGCGGTGACCAGTCCGGCCGGGCTCTCGACCACAGCGGGTATCGCATTGACCAGACGCATGGCGGTTGCCTTCAGCCCCGCCGTGTTGTGGTCGCCGTCTCCTCCGAGCAGCTGCAGGTCGAGCGTGTAGTTGGGTTCGCCGGCGATCTGCACCCGGTAGCAGCCCTTCCCGGCCGGCTGGGGCCAGTCGGGACCGAGGTCGTCATGGATGCGGGTGACGTGCTCGAGCACGATGAGCGCCGCGCCCTCTCGCATACCCCGGAGTTCGAAGTGAAGAGCGGCTGCCGTGCCGGCTTCGATGGTGCCGGCATCGACGTCGAACGTCTCGCGGGCGGGAAGCCGTTCGTACCACTCCTCGATGGAGTCGAGCTCGACCCCGAGACCGGCGGCCAGCTGACGGACCACACTCCCCCAGGCCATGGTCAGCACGCCGGGCTGGAGGATCATGGGGAGCTCGTCGAGCGGGCGGCCGAATCCCATGATGTCGAAGATCACCATGGGCTGGTCGTACGTGCCGTAGTTGAGAACCTCGGACACCCGGATCTCGTCGATCCGCTCGCTCACCCCGGTCAGGACCAGTGGCAGGACATCGTTCGCGAACCCGGGGTCGACTCCGTTCACGAACAGGGAGACTCCTCCCTCTCGGGCGGCCTCGATGGTCGGGTCGATCATCGAGGCGTCGGCCACTCCGAAGGGGTACTGGAGGAAGACGGGCCCACTGGAGACCACGTTGATCCCGGCGCGGAGCATCCGCTGGATGTCCTCGAGTGCTTCGAAGAGCCGGTGATCGGCCATGGCGGTGTGGACGATCGCGTCGGGCCCGAGCGCGAACAGGGCATCAGCGTCGTCGGTGGCGGCGATTCCGAGGGTACGACCGAGGTGCGCCAACTGCCCCGCGTCCCTGCCCACCTTGTCGGGATTGGAGACCCACAGCCCGACCAGTTCGAGGTCGGGACGGGCGTCGATCCCCGCGATGGCGTGCGCTCCGACGTTGCCGGTGCTCCAGGCGACGACTCGGTAGGTCTTTTCCATGGGGTGCTCCTTGCGGACGGGGTCCGGTACTCGGAACGTCGCTCCTCCCGGACCGGGACGTGGTGGTCGTGGTGGTCGTGGTGGTGGTGGTGGGATGCACGTGGCCGGCGGTGGTCAACCAGGCGTGCGGGCGATGGCATCGAGGCTCTCGATGGTCTGGACGCAGGCCCGGGCCGCCTCGCGCCCCTTGACCGACAAGTGATCGGCGAAGAAGGCGATGTGCGTCTCGTGCTCGTGAAAGTGGTGCGGGGTCAGTACCGCCGAGATCACCGGAACACCGGTATCGAGTTGGACGCGCATGAGCCCGTCGACAACGGCTCGGGCCACGAACTCGTGGCGATAGACGCCTCCATCGACCACGAGACCGGCAGCGACCACGGCGGCATACCGGCCGCTTCCGGCGAGGTGCTGTGCGTGGAGAGGGATCTCGAAGGCGCCAGGGACCCGATAGTGGTCGATCCAGCCTCCGTCCAGTCCGAGGAGCGACGACTCCTCGTCGAACGCGCGTCGAGCACATTCGACGGTCTCCTCGTGCCACGACGCCCGGATGAATGCCACCCGGTACCGGTGAACTCCAACCCCCCCGTGGCGCTCCGCCATGCTCGGCCTCCCCGCTGATCGCCGCAGTCCCATGCCGGACACTGCTGCCGGACACTGCTGCCGACCGGCAGATGACCGGCAGATGACCGGCCAACATACTAGAATAATATTCTAGTATGCGCTCTTGGCGGCATCTTCTTGACCAGCGTGTCCCGCTACCCGGCGTCGGTACCGATGCCGGGTAGCGCGTGATCTCTTCAGAACGGAGTCCCAGCTGGCGTGTCCAGTGCACGAAACGGAACGGTCACCGAGGCCGGGGAGCAACGGCGGACCCAGATCCTCGAGGCGGCCCTGCGATGCTTCGACCGGCACGGGGTGAGCGCCACCACCATCGAGGACATCCGGACCGAGTCGGGAGCCAGCATCGGCAGCATCTACCACCATCTCGGGGGCAAGGACGACATCATCACGGAGCTCTACGTCGAAGCCGTGTCCGCCTACCGGCTGGGCATGCTCACCGCTCTCGGCTCCGATCTGCTCCCATCGGTCGCCGTGCGGGCGGCGGTCGACTTCCACGTCGGATGGATCGAGGCCCATCGCTCGCTGGCCCGACTGACGTTGCGGTGGGACCAGTCCGAGCTCACTCCGACCGGTCAACGTCAGCTTGCCAGCGAAGCCAAGCGGTTCGATCGGGGGCTCGAGGTATGGCACCACCAGGGAGTCGACACGGGGATGTTGCGACCGATGGCCCGCGAAGTCTTCGCCGCCCAGCTGCTTGGACCCCTGCTGGAGTACGCTCGGCGCCTGGCGAACGGCATGGCCACCGTTCCGATCAATGATGCCGCCGCCGCCCTGGCTGACGGGCTGTGCCGGTCCCTCCTCGCCGACAGCGCCGAGCCCGCGCCCACCTGACCGTCCGGTCCGGGCGTCGCGTCGATCGGGACATGCCGGGATCACCCAGCCGGCCTGGTCAGCAAGGTAACCTGCCCGTCCAGTGTCCGAGCAACCCCCTCCGAACGGCAGCGCTTCACGCGCATCGAGACGGGATCGCCGCACCCAATCCAAGAAGCGGACGCGCCGGGTTTCGTGGTACGTGATCAGTGCTGTCGCCGTCCTCATCGTCGGCGTCGTCGCCGCGGGCCTGCTCGGCGGCAGGAAGCAGGCCAACGCGGCCAAGGTGGCGCCACGCCCGGTTCCCACGACCGCGCCGCGTGCGACCTGCCCACTGACCGGAGCACCGGCACCGGGAGGGGTCGTTCCCAACCGGCCCGCCCTCGGGATCAAGATCGGCAACTACCCCGCCGACCGGCCGTCGGCGGGGCTCAACCAAGCCGACATCGTCTTCGAGGAGCCCGTGGAGGGGACCATCACCCGCCTGGTAGCCATCTACCAGTGCGAGGCGCCCGCCCTCGTCGGAGACCTCCGTTCGGCCCGTCAGCCCGACCAGGCCATTCTGTCGCAACTGTCGCACCCCATCTTCGTGCACGCCGGCGGCATCAACCCGGTGTTGGCGATCATCGCCGCGTCCCCGTTGACCGATGAGAACGTCATCGACGGCAATGGATCGGACCTGATCAACCCTCCGGGCCGGGTCGCCCCTTACTCCACCTTCGTGAACACCACGACGATGTGGGGGCTCGACGCCGCCGATACGAGCCCTCCGGCACCGATCTTCCAGTATTCGGCATCCCTCCCGCCCGGCTCGGTGCCGGGCTCGGGGGCGAGCGTGGCCATCCCGTTCTCCTCCTACTCGGACGTGACGTGGAGGTGGGATGCTCAGACCGGTGCCTACCTCCGGTTCTACTCGGGACAACCTGACATCCTCGTCGACGGGACCCAGACCCAGGCCACCAATGTCGTCATCATGACCGTACAGACGACCATCGGACCGTGGTACGAGAACACCCAGGGTGGGCGCGAGGTCGAGGTCACCTACGCCGGGACGGGACCCTTGGTCGTGATGCGGAACGGCGTGGCCATCACCGGCACCTGGGCGAGATCGAGCCTGACCCAGCCGGCCACCCTGACCGCCTCGAACGGCAAGCCGATCACGCTCCAACCGGGAAACACGTGGGAAGAGCTGGTCCCGGCCGGCATACCGGTGACGACGACACCGGCGACGACCGCCACCCCCCCCTGAACATCGTGAGCTCATGGGGAGAAACCGGCGATGGCCCCCTCCGCCGACCGGTCCGGTTGCTTCTCGGTGGCCTCGTGGCCGTGGTCGCGATGGCAGGGATGGTGATTCAGGCGGTGCGCTCGGACCGCGTCGTCGGGTCACTCCTGACGAAGGGCGCCGTGCACTCCGACCAGGTCGACAACGCGTACTACCGCTGCCTCGACGTCCAAACTCGGAGTCTGGTGCCGACGGGGCGACCGGTAGCCTTCGCTGGCAGCAATCCCTACGATGTCATCATCCTGCTCCAAGCCATAGGGAGCTGGATCACCGTGGCCCCCGCACCCGTGCCCACAACGCTCCGGCTGTCGTTGCGCTCCGATCCCGGCCGGGGATGTCTCGGCACCGTTGTGGTCTCCCACACCGTCGACAGCGCCGGACGGCCGGTGGTGCGGATCGGGACCGGTGCCCATGTCCCCGGCACCGGTCCGGTCCCGGCTACGCCGCTTTGACAGCCGGTAGCCGATGACGACCTTCGATGCCGCCTTCGGCGTCGCGGTGCTTGGCGCGGCCGGGACCCTCCCCGTTCTGGCCGGCGTCGGCCTCCGCCTGGTCGCCATCCCACTCGCTCCCCTGGGCGGGGCCGTCATCGCCGCAGTCGGTGCAGCCGCGGAGCTCGCCATCGGCGGGCCATTCCTGTCATGGTTCGCCGGACTCTCGCTGCTCGCCGCCGTGGCCGTGCTGGCCAGGTGGATCGCCCACTCGGACTCGCGCCCTTGGCGCTCTGGACGATCAACACCTCCGGTTGAATGGCCAAAGGCGGCGGGAGGGGGAACGGGTCGGCACTCGCCGGGGTCCGGAGCCGGTCCGACCGCGGTGGTGACAGGTGGTCACTGGCACGCCGTCGGGGGGGTGATCGGGGCGACCGCCGTGGCCGCCAGCTGCTCGTTTGGCCTGCGATCGCTGTCTGCGCCTGCCGTCGGTTTCGACGCCCGCACCGTCTGGTTGATGAGAGCCGGATGGTTCCTCCAGCCCCACCGGCAGCTCCTCGTCGACATGCGAATCCCGAGCCTCGAGCTCTACCAGAGCGCCTATCCCCCGCTGGTCAGTGCCTCAACGGCGGTGGTCTGGGCCGTGACGGGAGCTCACAGCTACCGACTCGGTGTGGTCGTCATCGCTCTCCTCAACGCCTGTGCCCTGGCGGTGGCCGCATTTGCCGTGGTCGAATGTGGCCGGCTGCTCTCGGGCCGGCTGCTCTCGGACGGGCCTCTCTCCGGCCCTGCATCCGTCGGTGCCGGTTCCGGCCCCAAGACGGACCTACCGGACCCTTCGCGGTCCCGGTCTGACGGGACCGCGAAGGTGGTCGCTCTCCTGCCCCTGGCCATAGGCATCGTCGCCGCCGTGTTGCTCGTGGTCATCGCCTTCGGCATCGTCGGGCCCTTCATGACCAACGGCTACGCCGACCCGACGTGGTCCCTGGCAGCGGTGGGTGCCGTCGCCTACGGACTCCAGCTACCCGTCCGCCAGTCGGCCGGGGTCACCGCGGTCCTCCTGATGGTGGTCGGGCTGACCAAGATCGAAGGACTGGCGGTGGCCGTCTGCCTGATCCTGCTGGTGACCGGCCGCAGGATGGCCACCATGGAAAACGCCCGTCGCCATCTCTGGTCGAGACCCGTACTCGACGCCATCCTCGAGCTGGCGGTCGTGTTCACCTGGCAGATCGCCATCCGGATCACCCACTCCCGCGGAGTTGCGACGACCTTCGCCCCTGCCGGACGGTGGTCCCACCGGATCGGTCCCACCATCGATGCCTTGTCGTCCTACCTCCACGTATTCGCCCTCGCGGTTCCGGTCGCCGTGGTCGCCGGACTCCTGATCCCAGGAGTCCGGCGTTCGATCGGGCTGGCCAACGACCTTTGGGGGTGGGCGGCCGCATCCTCGGCGCTGGCTGTCGTGATCGGTGCCCTGGTCACTGACTCGGGCTCCCTGGCGCCGCTACTCGCCGGCTCGATCCACCGTCTGACCGAGGCTCCGGCTCTCATCGCTTGGTGGATCATCGCTACCTGGGCGGTCATTGCATCGGCAGCCCCGACCTTGCATGCACTGGAGCGGGCCCGTCGACCGCAACAAGCCCCTCCCTGATCGCATCGAAGCTGCATTGTGATGCCGGTTTGGCGCCGGTGACGACGATCGGCGAGTCGCGTCGGTCGGCGCGAAGTAATCAGGTCGTCAGATCGCCCTTCACGGTACGGCGCAGGAAGTCGAGGGCGGCAATCGTTGCGTACTGACGAACCCGGTGGCGATCGCCCGGCACCGCGAACCTGACGGCAGTGGCCGGATGGCCGGGACGGGCGAGCCCGACGAACACCGTCCCCGGTTCGCACCCGTCCTGAGGATCGGGACCTGCCACTCCGGTAATCGAGAGCCCGACGTCCGAGCCGAGCACCCGCTTGGCCCCCTCGGCCATGGCTTGGGCGGCACCCTCGGTGACCACCGGTCCTTCGGGCACGCCGAGCAGCGAAACCTTGACCTCCGAGGCATAGGAGACGACCGAACCGCGGAACCATCTGCTGGCACCGGACACGTTCACCAGGCGAGACGCGGCCAGTCCCCCGGTGAGCGACTCGGCCAATCCGACGGTCAGGTGGCCCTGGAGCAATGCCTCGGCAACAGCGTTCTCGATGGCCTCGTCATCGACGCCGAAGACCACGTCGCCGGCCGATCCCTCGAGAATCGACCGGATATGTCGCTCCTCCTCGTCGAGTAGTGCCGATGCGGCGGCGACGTCGGCCGCCCGAACGGTGACCCGCACCTTGATCCCCTCGATGCCACTGGCCAGAAAGGCAATGGTGGGACCCGACCCGGCATGGTCAACGGATCCGGTCTCCGTCGCCGCTCCGGCGTCGAGCTCGGCGATGCGTCCGGCCAGTGCATCGGCCAGCCCCGACTCGCTCATCCCCCAGGTGCGGATGACCCGGCTGGCGATCACTCCGTTGGTCTCGCTCGCCTCTGCCATTCGCCGCCGCAAGTCGGGCAGAATTCCACGCTCGAACATCTCGGCCATCTCATAGGGAACTCCGGGAACGGCATAGATCACCTTGTGGCCCACCGAACAGACCAGACCGGGGGCGGTACCGATGGTCTGGGGGATCACGGCGGCCCCGCGGGGCACATCGGCCTGGCGGAGATTGGCATCGGGCATGGCCCGACCCCGGGTGGCGAACACCGAACGGAGCCACTCGACGATGTGCTCGTCTCGATCGAGCGGAACCGTCATCACCTCGGCGATCGCCTCCCGGGTGATGTCGTCGTGGGTAGGTCCGAGACCCCCACACACAATCACCCCGTCGCTACGGGCGAGGGCCGTCCGCAAGGCCAGGACGATGCGCTCCGAGTTGTCTCCCACCGCCTGGTGGAAATGGGACGACACGCCGGCTGCCGCCAGATGCTCCCCCAACCACTGCGAGTTGGTGTCGGCGATCTGCCCGAGGAGAAGCTCGGTGCCGACGGCGACGATCTCGATACGCATGGTTCCTCGGGGTTGTCGGGATCTCTTCAGGCAGCCGAGCCGGTTCCGTCGGACCTGCGACCCTCGACCACGGTCGGCCCACCGACTCGGCCCCGGGCGGCACGGCGACCGTCCAGAAGGTACTGGGCCCCGGTGAACACGGTCAGGGCGGCTGCCGCCCAGATGGCGATCGAGAGCACGGTACCGTGCGAGGCCAGCGGAGGAGCCAGGCACAGCCCGATGGCCAGATCCTGGAGGGCAGTCTTCACTTTTGCCGAGCCCCTGGCCGGGATGGACACTCCGTGACGGCCTACCACCGAGCGGTAGACGCTCATGGCCACCTCGCGTACGGCGATGAGTGCCACCGGGACCCACCACAGAATGCCTTTTGCCACGAGGGCGAACAGGGCACCGAGGACCACCACCTTGTCGGCCAGCGGGTCGAGGAAGGCCCCGGAGCGGGTGGCGCCCTGACGACGGGCCAACCATCCATCGGCACCGTCGGACAGTGCGAGTACGGCCCCGAAGACGAACGTGAACCAGCTCGCCCCCCACAGCATGATGAGGACGATCAGGACGGGTGTGGCCGCCAGTCGGAGAATGGTGATGCCGTTGGCCGGGGTGGCGAGGGCCGAAGGACCGAACGTGGTGGGACTGACCACCGAAGGGCGGGGCGTCACGTCGGCTCCGCTCACCGGACCGCTCCGGACATCCTTCGGTCGCGCTCGTCCCGGAGCGAGGGACGATCGGTTCGAGTGGCGATCACCCGGGCTACCAGATCGGGACCTTCGGCGCCGGTCACCACCGCATCGACGAAGGTTCCCGGAGCGATGACCGTGGTGGAACCTTCGTGGCTGAGCGTGACGACGCCGTCGATCTCGGGAGCCTCTCGATAGGTGCGTCCGGTGCCGAGGGCGTCCACCAGGACGGTCACCGGGCAACCGATGAGCTCCTCTCGCCGGCGGCGGGTGATGGAGTCCTGGAGCTCGCTGCACTCTTCGATGCGTTCGGCGACCAGTCCGTCGGCAACCTCGTCCCCGAGCCCGGCGGCATACGTCCCGGCTTCGCTGCTGAACGGGAAGAAACCGACCCAGTCGAGCTCCGCATCGGCGATCCACTCGAGGAGGAGGTCGTGATCGGCTTCCGTCTCGCCCGGATAGCCGACGATGAACGAGGAGCGGAATGCCGCAGCCGGTTCGAGTGAGCGGATTCTGCGGATCCGCTCGAGAAAGCGCTCTCCTTCCCCCCACCGGCGCATGCGTTTGAGCAGAGGCCGCGACACGTGCTGGAGCGAGAGATCGAAGTAGGGCACGCCGGTGGCCAGCACGGCCTCGACCAGTCCGTCGTCGAGGGACGAGGGGTAGAGATAGAGCAAACGGATCCACTTCACCCGTTCGGCAACCGCCGCCATGACATCGACGATGGGCCGGGACCGGCCTGCGGTGCGCCCTGCCGACCGCCCATTGCCCGGCACCGGCGAGTGGTCGAGCCCGTAGGAAGCGAGGTCCTGGGCCACGAGGACGACTTCGCCAAGTGGGCTGTCCGAGCGGGTCAGCTGCTCGAGCTCGTCGAGGATCGAACCGGTCGTGCGTGAACGTTGGCTCCCTCGGAACGACGGAATGGCGCAGAACCCACAGTTGCGGTCGCACCCCTCGGCCACCTTGAGGTACGCCCACGACCCCGAAGCTGGTGGACGGGGGAGATTCAGGAGATCGAACGAGGGGGCAGTCTCGGTAGATCGCCGCAGTTTCGATCCGATCGACACCGGTGTCCGGCGGCCCCCATCGACCGGTGCTTCGCCAGAGGCCGGTCGGCAGGCGGGGACCGTCCCCGTCAACGACACTCCGAAAGGAGCCACCAGATCCACCTCGGGGAGCGCGTCGGCCAGCTCGGAACGGTAACGCTCGGCCATGCAGCCGGTCACCACCAGCTGTGAACCGGCCCGCTTGACCCCGGCCAGCCCCAGCACGGTGTCGATCGACTCCTGGCGCGCCTCCTCGATGAACGCGCAGGTGTTGACGACCACCAGATCGGCTTCCCCAGGGGAACGGGCATGTTCCATGCCCTCGCTGACCAAAGTTCCGGCCAGCTTGTCAGAATCGACCTGGTTCTTCGGGCAGCCCAACGTCTCGATCCAGTACCGTTCGACCACCCGGACAATCTACCGGCAGACCGGTGGCCCCACCCCCGGGCCCATCGGACCGGGCCCGACCCGCGCCGTATCGGCGGTAGGACCGGAAGCACCTCTGGGGGCGTGTCCGGAGGGTGAGGGGCGACCCTTGGTAAGGTGACGCCGCGCACGGTCGACACGAGCGACCCGGTCGACCCGGCGTCGAAGGCCGGGGCGCAGAGCGCTCGAGCCAACTGATGCCCGATCTCCACACCGCCAACTCGCCGTCTCGTCGGCGCATCCGCTCGTCGCTCACCGAGGCGGCCTCCGTCACCTGGCTCCCCTGGCTCACCTGCCGGTTCATCGTCTTCGGGACGCTGGCGCTGGCCCGCTACCTGGTCTCCCACTTCCACCTCGAAGGCGACCCGGCGGGTCGGGTGTCCCACGCCGGCCTTCTGGCCTGGGATGCGGGTTGGTACGCGAGCATCGCCGCTCACGGCTATCACCCTGTCGCACCTTCGGGGCTGCGCTTCTTCCCACTGTTTCCGATCCTGATCAGCGCGGTGCACCACGTCACCTTGGTCACCGTCGCCGTCTCGGGCGAAATCCTCTCCAACGGCTTCGCGTTCGTGGCGACCATGGGTATCTACGTGCTCGTACGCTCCGAGCTGGGCGAAGTAAAGGTGGCCCGGTCCTCGGTGTGGCTGTTGAGCTTGGCACCCGCCGCCTTCACGACGGTGATGGGGTACTCGGACGCGTTGCTGATCCTGCTGTCAACCGGTTGCTTCCTCGCCCTCCGACGACGGTGGTGGTTCGCCGCTGCTGCATTCGGGTTCCTCGCAGGTCTCGCCCGGCCACTCGGCTGTGTCCTGCTCGTGCCGGCGCTGATCGAAGCCTCGAGGGGAGTGGTGTGGGCCGAAGGGGCACGACTGCGGCCGGGCCGGCTGGGGACCCGCGAACTCGTCGGTCGGCTGGTGGCCGTGGCCGCACCGGTGGCTGGGCTGGTGACCTTCCTCGGATGGACGGCTGCGGTCTTCGGTAGCTTCACCAAGCCTCTCACCATCCAGGAGGGATCGAGCCGCCACGGAAGGCTCACCGATCCGCTGGTGACCATGTATCACGACGTGGCCAGCGTGCTCCACGGCCACCATGTAGGCACCGCCCTGCACGTTCCCTGGGTTCTGGTGAGCATCGTGCTCGTCATCGTTGCCTTCCGGGTGCTCCCAGTCTCCTACGGGTTCTTCTCACTCGCCATATTGGGTGTGGCGGCCACCGGGACCAACCTCGACTCGTTCGAACGCTACGCCCTCTCCGCCTTTCCCCTGCTCATAGCGGCATCGACGCTCGTCCGATCGCGCCGGATCGAGACGACGGTCCTCGTGCTGTCAGCTTCGTGCATGTTCGGCTACGCACTGCTGGCTTTCCTCGGTGCTTACGTTCCCTGACCCTCATAGGGTCACAGACGCTCCTTACCGCCCTCCTCACCGCCCTCCGCTTCGAGGCTTTCGGTTTCTCCCCGCTGATGGCCCGGATCCTCTCGAGCGTGCGAGACCGCTGGTCAGCCTGCACTCGCAGTGGGGCGGAGGACGAGTATGTCCGATTTCGGGGCACGGGCTCGCAGGCGTTGGCGACTTGCCTTCCAGCCGGTCCGGTCGAGCAACATTGCGAAATAGCGGGCGTCGAAGCCGAGCTCGAGCCAACCGTACCGGCGCATGGACCAAAGCGACAGTCCATCGATCCGCGGCCCCCAGGGGAACGGCATCTCCCCCACCGGCTCGCCGGCGAGTAAGACCAACCCATCCGGGGCGACGCACTCGTGGAGTCGCTGGAGAAGTAGACGATGGTCGGCGCAGTGATGGAAGCACTCGAAGAACACTGCGGCGTCGAGCGGCTTTCCGGGTGAGAACGTGAGCATGTCGGCATGCTCCACCGTCAACGTTCCCCCTTCCGGCCGTCGGGCCGAGATCAACTCGCAGAAACCGGGGTCGATCTCCACCGCGGTGACCTCGTATCCGGTCGCGGCCAGATCGCAGGTCAGGTTCCCCCATCCGGGCCCGTACTCCACGATCGTGGCCGGAGGAACGATGCCGTTGGCTCCCAGGCAGCGGAGCACCTGGCCGCGCGCTTCGAGATCCTCACCGACCACCGTGGCCGAACCGGTGCAACCAGGGAAGGGCCGGAGCAATGCCCCTGCCACATCGATCGGAGAGGTCTCGTTCGACAGCGTGTAGGAGGACCGGCCCGAAATCCGAACGTACAGTTCCCACGCCCAGCGCTCGTACTCCCGAGAGAACGGATCGGAGGGCGGATCTCCTGACGGTGCCAGCTCGAACTCCGCCAGACGACTACGGGCCGCGTCCTCCGAGCTGGTGAACAGTTCGGCCACCTGATCCAGCTCTCCGTCCAGATCTGCGAGAGCGATCCGCCTCGGTCCCGGCCGACGGGCAACCCGGCGGACGCCCCGGCGGACAGAGGGAGGGAACGAATCGAATAGGTCGCGGGCAGACCGATCGAGACAGCTGAACAGAAGGTTGGACCGGTGCACACCGGCCCGTGCTCCACTTTCGGTGACGATCTCGAACCTCTTTCGGTGGAAGGTCGCAGGCATCGTGCAGTGCGGCAGACACGGCTGACGTGCAGCGTGCCGGCCACCCCCGCCGCTCGTGGTCGACCACAGCCGGATTCCGGCTGGCCGCTCCGGCTGGCCGCTCCGGCTGGCCTGCAGCATATTGACACGCCTCACCCTACGGCACCTTCCGCACCGAACCCGTGGGCGGGTCGGACATCTCGAGACCGTGAGCCAGAGATGACGCGGTCGATCCGGGGCCCGCTTTGGCTGCTCGTGATCCCGAGACGCATCCAGCTGCCATCAAGACCACCACCACCGAGCGGAGAGGGAGGGATTTGAACCCTCGGACCCAGTCACCCAGGTCAACTCATTAGCAGTGAGTCCGATTCGGCCGCTCTCGCACCTCTCCTTGCGACCTGATCTTACAACGCTCCTCAATTTCTGTATGTCCTGTGCGAAAGATGGTGGTGGCTACCGGTGATCGAAGGCGACGCCAAAGCGCTCGCCCGGCCAAACCTCGAGGTCCTCGACGGCCTGGGTGGACTCGTTGCGATCCAGGTTTCCACTCAGGTACTCAAGCCGGAGCATGCCGAAGACCTCTCCTTCGACGACGTGTGGAGCCGCACGATGCCCATCGGCACTCAGCCAGTCGCGGATCGTTCGGCGCCGGATCCACCGGGAGCTGCTTCACGGAGACAGGAGGCGGTGACAACCAGCATCGGGCCACGAGCCACGGTGCCCGTCGAGTGCTGTCCGGATCTCCTCACGCCCCGACCGAGGGCTCCGAAGTTTTCGCCGAGAGGGAGTGGGTAGGCGGCGGGCTCCGCCAGAAGCACCCCGACGTGCTCGCTACCTCCTTAGACGAGGACGACGTTCGCGACGCCACAGCGAAGTCACCGTTCACGTCGGTGTTTGAGTGCCGCCGCAATATGCTCTTCATATCTCCCAACGGCCCTTCCCCTACGACCAAGACAAAGAGGCGCCATGGCCTTGCTCGACCCGCTCCAGGTGAGCACCGACCGCTTCGCCTACGCATGCAGAGTCCTCCGGCCCGCTCGACGGACGTGGCACGCCGACAGCTGCCGACAGCTGCCGACAAGAGCGACATCTCCGGAAGGTCGTGGTGCGCCCTGATGACCTCCACGCCTGAACCCGACGCGGCGGGAGACATCCAAAGGATGCCAGCGGTGTTCTTCGGGCACGGAACACCGATGAACGCCCTCGACCAGAACCGTTACACCGAGGCCTGGCGGGTCTTCGGCGCGGCGATTCCGCGTCCCCGGGCGATCCTCATGGTCTCCGCCCACTGGTACACCAACGCGTCCGCGGTCACGGCAATGGCCCGGCCGAAGACCATTCACGATTTCTACGGTTTCCCCGACGAGCTGTTCGCGGTGGACTACCCAGCGCCCGGGGACCCCGACCTCGCTACTTCGGTCGTGGACCTGGTGAAGCCGACGTGGGTTGGTAGCGACACCGACAGTTGGGGTCTCGATCACGGCACCTGGTCGGTGCTGCTCCACGCGTTCCCGACCGCCGACATCCCGGTCGTGCAGCTGTCGGTCAATGCCACCAAGCCACCGGACTATCACCTGGAGCTGGGTGCAGCGCTCGCCCCGTTGCGCGAGCAAGGCATACTCGTCGCGGCCAGTGGCAACGTCGTCCACAACCTCCACCGCATCGACTGGTCCCGACCTGACGCCGGCTTCGACTGGGCCCACCGCTTCGACGAGGCCGTGGCCGAGGTCATGACCAACAGCCCCGGCGAGCTGGTCGGCACGGTTGATCACGACGACTTCCCCATGGCTGCACCGACGCCGGACCACTTCCTGCCGTTGCTCTACGTTGCCGGGCTAGCAGTGGCCGGTAACGAGACGGCGCACGTGCTCGTAGACGGCTATGCCATGGGATCGCTCTCCATGACCAGCTACGCGCTCGGCTATCACCAGGTCTCCTCCGATGGAACCGGCGGCTCGCCCGCGTTTCCCGAGATTCCGGCCGACGAGACCAACGTGTGACCGTGGTGTCGGTTGCTCCTCGTGCACCTCGTGCACCTCGAACCTCGCGCACAATCAGGCGTCGGCCCGCCAACCCGAGGCAGAAGCTGCTTGATCGGACCGCAACGGCGACCTCCCCCAGGTCCGACGTCCGACGTCCGAGGTCCGACGTCCGACGTCCGACGTCCGACGTCCGAGGTCCGAGGTCCGACGTCCGAGGTCCGAGGTCAGCGCTCGCCAAGGACGAACTCTTCGACGGCTTTGGCGAACCCCTCGCTGTCGTTCGCGTCGGTCACCCGGGCCGCAGCCTTCGTCACCTCTGGATCGGCGTTGCCCATCGCGATAGAGAGCCCCGAACGCTCGAACATCGCGATGTCATTGGGCATGTCACCAATCGTCGCAATCTGACGGCTCGATACGTGAAGGTTCCGGATCAGGTAGTCAACCACCGATCCCTTGTTCGCTTCGGGGTGAGTGACATCGAGATAGTACGGCTGAGACGGCTCTGCAGTCACCTCGTGGCCGAAGCGGTCCTGGACGGCTTTCGATGCACGGTCGACCGCCTCGTGGTCGTCGCTAACCCCAACGATCTTCGCCACCTCGTCGGTGACCTCGCTCAAGCTCGTCAGCACCTTGGCTTGGAAGTCAACAGTCTGCGCCTCCCTCGCTACATGGGACCCGTCGAGGTCAGGCACGTACCAATCGGCGCCACGGTAGACCCACACGTCCAACCCGAAGGAGCTCAGCACGTCGCCGATGTGTAAGACCAGCTGGGACGGTACGACCCGCTGTTCGAGTGCCACCATGTGGCGGTCGACGATCAGCCCCCCGTTGAAAGCCGCAATTGGGGTGTCAAGGTTCAGCGGCTCGACGAGCATGGACATGCCACGCGGGGGCCGACCGCTGGTGATGGCGAAAAGGACGCCCGCGTCGTGCAGGTCCTTGACGGCGGCGACAGCTCGCTCCGTGAGGACCTTGTCCGGGGTGACCAGGGTTCCATCCACGTCGGCCAGCAACAACCGGATGCGGCGATCAGGCATCACGACCTCCTTGTGTCGTAGCTAGGAGCCACACTTTTCCGTCGACTCCCTCGCAGCGCGCAGCTCCAGGCCGAGCTTGCGGGCAATGTCGAGCGATTTCTCCGGCGTAGTCACGTGAAGTGGGGCTTGCAGTGCGTCGGGGCGGGGCGGCAGCAGGTAGGCCCAGCCGGAACCGGTGCCGAGCCCGATGGTCAGAGCGGTCTCTTCTACCTCGGGAGTGGCTTCGGCGGCGAGGCGCTTCGGTGTCGATCTGCGTCACGTCCGCTCCGTGATTTCACTGTCCCCTTCGGTCCGAGCTCTCACACACCCTAGGGCGATTTCAACCTCCACCTCGGCAATGATCGCAATCCAGCACCGCGATCCAACAGCTGCGGTCACCACGGTCGGAGGAGAACGGGACTTGCCGTCCGCTTCTGCTCTCCACATGGCGGTGGTCGTGACATCCACCGCGGTGACCGGCCACCCTGCTCGGCGAGCCGCAGCGCGTCAGCGCCCTCTCCACGACCGAGATCGAGGACCCGCCCCGGAGAAACATTGCTCACAGTGGCGACGAGACACTCATTGGGTTCTCCGGACCGGACCTGGTCCGGCTCGCGGAAGCGGTGCTTCCAGAACTCGGTCGCGTCCCGAGCGCCAGTCAGTTCCCTGCTAAGATCGCCCATGGACCTTCTCCTCAGGCTGTTCGTGTCCCGGCGAGGTCGAAGTCCTCCCGATGAGCGCCAGATCCACCGGGTCGACGACCTCGAGTGTGGGAGTCCCGGAGCTCGTGACAAGAGTCCGGACTGCAGTCCCGAACAGCGCTCGCGACACACGGAGAGCATCGAAGTTGCGGTCGACCAGCCCGGGGAAGCAAGAATGTTGGATGGGCGCTGGAGGTTTGTCTGCCCCGACGAGCAGTCCGTACAATTGGTCCTCCGTGACCACGGCTGTCGGCTGTGCTCCTGCCTCGGTGCCCCGCTGCCTCGATGTCCCGGTGCCTGGGTGCCTCGGGGGCCAGGCTGGAGGGTCTGGTGGCGATCGACGAGTTGCTCGAGTGCTTTCCCTGGTGGGAAGTCGACTCCCTCCGGGAGAGCGCCAAACAGGCCCGGACCTCGACGGTTCGGGGCTGGGAGCAGCTCCCGGTGGTCTTCACGTGAGGCTGGAACGCCGAAACCCACCTCGGCCGTGCCGGTCGATGCAGGTTGGTCCGAGAATGTCCACGAGCGAATTGGGTTGATGCCATGAAAGTGGTCGTCGTCGGAGCTTCGAGCGGCCTTGGCCGTTGTATCGCAGTCGGGCTGGGGAAACGCGGATCGAGGGTAGCGCTGATGGCACGCCGGAAAGACCGGCTCGTCGCCGCGGCATCCGAGATCGGTCCGGACGCGTTGGCCATTCCGTGCGACGTCACGGACGAGGCGGCGTGCCGGGCCGGGATCGAGGAAGCCGCCCGTGAGATGGGGGGCATCGACGCGCTCGTCTACGCCACCGGCATCGGGCACCTTGTACGTCTCGCCGACACCGACGCCGCGACGTGGCGACAGGCGTTCGACACCAACGTCATCGGGGCGGCGCTCATCACGGCGTCAGCACTTCCCCACCTGACGGCCTCGCATGGCACCGCCGCCTACCTGTCGTCGATCAGCGCCTCGTCCACACCGCCGTGGCCGGGACTGGGAGCGTACGCGGTGAGCAAGGCCGCGCTGGACAAGCTGGTGGAGGCGTGGGGCGTGGAGCACCCGCAGATCGGCTTCACCCGGGTCACCGTCGGCGACTGTGCCGGGGGCGAAGGGGACTCGATGACGGAATTTCCCAACGACTGGGACCACGAGCTGGCTGCGGAGATGAGCCAGAACTGGGTGACGCGCCAGTACATTGGCGGAACACTCCTCGAAGTCGACGAGCTCGTCAACGTGCTCGACAACCTTTTGCGGTGCGGTCCCACGACGCACATTCCCACCGTCACCGTCGTCCCCCGTCGCCCGGCGTGACCCGGGTCGGGATCGTCAATGGCGCCGGGGGATTGGCGCCGTCGCTCGGATCGCGTGCATCGCCGCTGAGACACGACACGGTGCACCGAGGGGCCGATGCCGCCGTGATCTCCCTCCATGGCGATCTGGGGCCGGATGATCGATCATCGACGGTCTGTTAGGACCAACGCTCCTCGATGGCTTCTATGATGCAGTAGAAACGGGCTCATCTCCGGGGTGTTGTATCCCCCGTAGTCGTTGTGCAAGGCAACGAACACGTGATGTATGCGGCGGCGGCCGGGAGTGCGGCGGCGGTGGCGGGGAGTGCGGCGGGGGCGGGAGCGCGCCGGAGCTGGCGAAAGGAGTGTCGACAACGTACGGGGGCCGGTGAACACCAGTGGCGCACGTTCCAGTTGCTTACGACCCACTCCCGACAGCGTCAGAGGGACAGGCAATGCCTACGGTGAATGGCAACTGGAAGTCAGTTCAGTCGTGTCGTTCACTTGGTGGTGGTGATGAGCCGCTCGCGGTTGAAGAACGAGGTAGCGGCTCGCCAGCCGAGGCGGTCGAGGACGAGCAGTCCTATGCCGAAGCCGAGGGTGACACGGAGGTTGGCCGGGATCACGTTGAACGCGATGAGTGATGTGATCGCCACCGTCGGAAGACTCACAAGAATCGAGACCTGCCCGGCCGTGCGGAGGTCGCTCGATCGGGCCGAGATTGCCATGCCTACCCAGATCGACCAGGTGACCAGGAGGGGGGTGAACACTATCTGCGCCACGACGTCCGGAGCTTGTACGAGGCCCGAGGCAACACCTGGGGCTGCGAACAGCTCCACGACGGCGATGAAGAAGGCAAAGACGGCATAGGCGACTGCTATGGACGGCAGGAAGACTGCGAGCGCCTTACCGAGGACGAGCTCCCTTTCCTGGACGGGCGTGGACAGAAGCGGCTCCAGCGTGCCCTGCACCCGCTCGCCGACGATCGAGTAGGCGGCCAGCGCTGCTGGAACGAGCGCGGGGATGGCGAGCATGTAGACCAGCGTGTGCTCGTGATGCAGCGTCGAGGAGCCGCTGGACGGGATCGTGAACACCTGGATGACGGGCTGGATCAAGAAGACAAGTGGCAGGACCACCATCGCGTAGACGACGTTTCCGCTGCGACGTAGGTCGTGTACCTCCTTGTGGAGAATCGCCTCGACGCGCCGCTTGCTGATACTCATGTGACCGGCTCCCCATCGTTCCCTTCGACCAACTGAAGGTAGACGTCCTCTAACGAGTGGCGGGATTCCGTGACCGAAAGCACGTCGGCGCCGGCGGCGACGAGCGCCCTGGTGGCCTCTGGTGCCGCCACCGCGATGTCGGACACCTCGAGCACGTACGTGCTGGGCCCGTCGGCCCGCCAGCCTGCTACTCCGCGCACCGGTTCGAACACAGCCGTCGGTTCATCGAGTGGAGCGACCGTTCTCACCGTTAGGGTTTTCCTGAAGAGCCGGTCGCGCAGCTCGTCCGGCCGGCCGATGGTCCGCAACGTCGTGTTGAGGATGGCGACCCGATCGCAGAGCTGTTCAGCCTCTTCGAGGCGATGGGTGGTGAGGAACACGCTCACACCGCGTCGACGAAGGTCTTCGATGAGGGCGTGGACGTCCTTGGTGGCTGCTGGATCCAGGCCTGAAGTGGGCTCGTCGAGGAACAGCACCTCGGGATCGCTGAGCAGCGCCCGGGCCAGAGAGACCCGCTGCCGCAGGCCCTTGGAAAGCGCACCACAGGCATCGCGGTTCCGGTCGGTGAGGCCCACCGCGTCCAGAGCCTCACGGATCCGTTCTGGTGGGTCGGGGATCTCGTAGAGATCCGCGAAACACGCAAGATTGTCCTGAACGCTGAGGCGGAGGTAGAGGCCGGGTGCCTCGGGCATGATGGCGATGCGCCGCCTGATCGCCACGCCGTTTTCGGGCGTGAGTTCCAGTCCTGCCACAGTGGCCGCGCCCGAACTGGGTGCAATCAGCGTACCGAGCGTTCTCACCGTTGTGGTCTTACCGGCGCCGTTGGGGCCCAGGAATCCGAAAACCTCGCCGCGACCGACCTCGAAGGAGACTTCCTTGAAGGCGACCCGATTGCCGAAGCGCTTGGTCAGGGATCGCACCGACAGCGCCGGCCCGTCACGCCGGGGGTCGGCTGATGAATCTCCGGCCAACGCTGTTCGTGAATCCGATTGGGGCTGCGAGACCGCGGCATCACCACGAGCATCTCGGCCGGGATGAGTCACACGGTCGATTATTGCAGAGGGCTCGAAGGAGATTCGTCAGGAGGTTGGTCCTCGGTCGGCCCCTGGGAGGATCCATCACACGCCCGGTGGGTCCGAGTGTGACGAACTTCTCATGTTCGTCCAGGTTCTCGGGGGTCAGGTGACACCGATTGCGATTGTCGCTCATCCGAGAACGCTGAGGACACTGAGCGCAAGCGTGGCTCAGGAATTGCGGCCAGTGGACCCGTTCACGATCCCCCAGTTGTGCGGACGGATCGAACCGATCCACAGCGAGATCGACGCGGACGATCTGTCGGTCGAGGGCAGCCTTCCCTCCGACCTCGCCGGTGTGTACGTCCGAAACCGTCCCAATCCCAAGTTCACGCCGCTCGGAAGCTACACGTACCCGCTGGAGGGCAACGCCATGGTCCACGCGATTTGATCGAGGGTGGGAGTGCCCGCAATACCATTCGATGGGTCCGGACCAGAGGGATGGCAGCCGAGGTTCGGGCGGGCCGCTCCGTATTCGGCGACCTGACGACTCCGGCATTCGCGGACATGGCCCTGATCGGACCGGACCCCGGTTGGCCATCCCGGCTCGACCCGTTTGCCAATGTGGTCCGTCACTCGGGACGGCATCTGGCACTCGAAGGGGGAACGCCCCCTACGAGATCACCGACGAGTTGGAAGCGGCCGGTGTCTTCGAGTCCACTGGGGGGCTGCCTCTCGGAATTCGCGCCCACCCCAAGATCGATCCGGTCACCGGCGAGATGGTCGTGTTCCGTTCTGACGTCGAGGAGCCATTCCGAACGTGGGCGATCATCGGACCCGATGGGAGCGTCACTCAACCAACCAGGGCAGTGGAGGGTGTCGAGGCCGTTTTCATGATCCACGATCTTGCCATCACCGAGCACGACCTCGTCCTGACGATCGGCCCGGCTCTGTTCGACCTCGATGCAATGAACACCGGAGGAGGGGTACCGCAGCGGCTACCCGAACTCAGGACCAGGGTCGCGGTGATCCCACGAGATGCGTCATCCGGTCCGATGGGAATCCACACCGAGGCGTTCTGGGCCCGCACTTCGCCAATGCCTACGAGCGCCCCCCGCCCGGCCCGGTGGACGCTCCACAGGACGAAGTGCGCATCGTGCTCGATTGCCCCTGGTGGAGCACGCTAACCCTCGGCTGTCGGACAATGGGGATCCGGCCCGCGGAGCGTTCACCAGGGCCACCCTCGATCCACATCGCGGAACGCTCAACGTGGAACACCTCGACGATGCGGGGTCCGAATTCCCACGGATCGACGATCGCCTGGCCGGTCGTCACAATCGGCACATCGCCGTCGCCGGCGTGAGTGGCGGTCATCAGCTGGTCCGGGGCGAGCGCGATCGCCTCGTCCGATACGACATGGGCACCGGGACGTCAGAGAGCTACGACCGTGACGGCGTCATCGGTGAAGTCGTCTTCGCTCCTCGCCGGGAGGTACGGAGGAACTGGATGGCTGCTATCTGACCCTTGCTACGTCCCTCGGTCATGATCGATCCGCCTTTGCAAACGTATAGGACGCGTCCCAGTTCCCTGCCGCTCCCATGGCGGAGGTAGCGATCCCTCAACGAGTGCCGAATGGCCTGCACGGAAACTGGTTTCCTGCAGATCGACGGTGAACGGTACCTCTCATGCCTGGTTCAATCCCGAAGTGACCTATGCGGCCGCAATGAGTTCAATGAGGACCGCGCCGGATGGTGCCTGATCGGGATCGTCGACGCAGATGGTGAGGCGGAAAGCGGTTCGCGGCACCGACCCGGCGTCGACCCAGGCCATCCAGCCACGGGCGGGCGGACCGCCGGCCCAGCCTGCCGACCCGAGGCCGAGGCCGAGGCCGACCCGAGGCCGAGGCCGATCTCGAGCAGATCGGCGAGAAGGCGAAGCACGCACTGTTCAGGCGCTGAGTTCCCCTGCAGTTCGACCGCGGGGTCGAAGACGATCACCAACAGTGACGCCGAAACAGCCGAATCGGCGCAATAGGGTGACTACACGTGCGGCGCCCGACAACCTCTCCGATTTCGGACCACCGAGGTTGCCGAGCACGGGGAGTGTCGCTCTCGCCATGTGAAATGGATCCGGTCGTTCATGTCACCTTCAGCTCCAGATGCCAGTCTGATCGGGTGGAACCATGCTCGTCTCGGAGCAAGGAGCCTCGACCCGCCCGGGGCGAAAGTGGGGGCGCGGGTGTGACGGCGCCGGTCATCCACGTCGAGCAGGCCATGGGAACCGTGTTTTCGTTCACGGTCCACCCCGGTGCCGATCTTCGGCCCGAAGTGAACGACGCCATCGGCGCATCGTGTGAACGGCTGCACCATGCCGAAGCACTGTTCAGCACCTGGATACCCGACAGCCCGATGAGCAGCTTCCGTCGAGGTGAGCTGGCCGCGGCGTCGTGCCCGTCGGAGTTCGCCGAAGTCCTCGACCTGTGCACCGAGGCGAGACAACGGTCGGGATCATGGTTCGACCCCTGGTCGCTACCCGGCGGGTACGACCCGACCGGGTTGGTCAAGGGATGGGCGATCGAGCGGGCCCTGTCGGTGCTGATCGATGCTGGTGTGACCTCGGCCATGATCAACGGCGGTGGCGACATCGCCACCTGGGGTCGTCCCGCCTCCGATGCACTGTGGCGAATCGGGATCCGGCATCCCTGGTCCGAGCAGTCACTTGCGTGCATCATCGAGGTCGAGTCCGCGATCGCGACGTCCGGCACCTACGAACGAGGCCTCCACCTCGTCGATCCGCACCGGGGGATCCCGGCGGTCGGCGCGGCCTCTGCGTCGGTCACCGGACCCAGCCTGGCATTCGCCGACGCCTATGCGACCGCGCTCGCCGTCGGCGGAGACGATGCGTTCGACCTGATCGATGGAGTCGAGGGGTACGACGCCTATCTCATCCGCCCCGATGGATCAGAGCGAGCGAGTCCGGGGATCGCCGTGGTCTCATGAGCCTCGAACCCCGTCGAAGACACTGGATGCGGAGAACGGCCCCGGCGCGCCTGTGGGGACGGCCGAATCCGAGTGTCGGTCGTGCTCGCCCGGCCGCCCGGCCGCTCAGGCAGCAGCCTTGACACCTTTCACGACGGCGGCCTCGTTCACCACCACGGTGCTGTCGACGTCCCCGAAGCCGGCCTTCTCGAAGAGCTTCATCCAGGCTTCGGGGGTGATGGGTCGCTCGTGTACACGGAACAGGTAGCGCCCCGCGTTCTTGGCGATCCTCCAGTAACCCGGTAGGCCCTTTCGGGCCATGACTCGGACCTTACCGGCGATGATCTCGCGGTCGCGGGAGGTCGTTCCTCGTCCCAGCATCATGTCGGCCACCACCAGCTGGCCACCAGGTCGCAGCCATCTGTAGGCCGAACGCACCACCTTCTCCTTGTCGGCGTCGAGCAGATGGTGAAAGGCGTAGTTGGTGACGATCAAGTCGACGCTCTCATCCGGAAGGTCGAGACGCTCGACAGGACTCACCATGCCCCGGACGGAATCGATCTGCTTCTCCTTGGCGAGCACTTCCATCTGCTGGATCATCGATGGGCTCACGTCGACACCAATGACATTGGCTCCAGCTTCGGCCAGGGCCAGGGCCAGCCGACCGGTTCCGCAACCCAGATCCACGCTGTCCATACCCGGCCGGAGGTCGCAGGACTCGATGGCCGCAGCCGCCACTTTGACCATGCCGGCGTCGTTGTGCCGATCCCAGCTCGCAGCACGTTCTCCCCACATGCGCCGCTGGGTGCGGATCGCAACCCCGGTGCTGAACCGGGACCACCATGAGGGGGACCCCGATGGCACGTCCGGTCCGGACTCTGCGTCGGTCAACGGGTTCACGGTGTCGGTCCTCCGAGTCTTGGCTGTGGCTGTGGCTGTGGCTGTGGCTGTGGCTGTGGCTGTGGCTGATGGTTCGAGGACCTGCAATCCACAGGATCCTCGGGCCTGATCTGGTGGCACCCTGGCACCGTCCAATTGCCCGATGCCCGAATGCAGCATGGTCGGCCCGCCTCCGGGTTCCGGCCCGTTGGTTCAGGGTACGTGCAATCTTTGGAGAGCGGCCTGTAGGGAGGTTACGTACGCCTGTGCAGTGTAGGTCGCTCCCGACACCCCGTTGATGTTGGCGTTCTGGGCCCGCAGGACCTGGGACCGGAGCATGGGGATCACCTGGGCGGCGAGCTGCTGCGAGTACTGGTCCGCCGTCTGGAGGTTCTGGACGGAGACGTCGGTGATCTTCTTTCCGCTCACGGTCACCTTGACCGCAAGAGTGCCGTAGCCGTACTGCTCGTTGGGACCGGTCGCACTCTGCGCGACCGGGGGCGCCGGAGCGGTGGACGTCGGGGTGGTGGATGGAGACGTAGTGGAACCTGGCGACGCGGGAGGGGCGGTCGTCGTGGTCGGGCTCGGGGCGGTGGTCGCCGGGCTCTTGGCTTGGACGTGGCTCTTCGGTGCGGCCAGGACCGGAGACGAGGATGGCGGTGGGTGGTACGTGAGGATTCCGATCATGCCCAGCGCGGTCGCCCCGGCGACCAGTGGCGCGCGTCTCATCTGATGGTCCTCCCGATCATCGAAATTCTAGAACCCGAACACTTCGTAGTGGACCGCCTCAGGCCGCACACCGAGCTGATGTGCGATGGCCACGGCCTGGTGGACGAACTGCTCGGGACCGCAGATGTAGACGTCCCGATGCGCGATGTCGGGGACCATGCTCCTGAGCGTAGGGCCGTCGAACCGGACTCTGTTCCGCTCCCCGACGACCTCGTGAACCGTTCCCTTTCGGCGACGGGCAAGTTCGGTGATCTCGGAACGGAAGACGAAATCTTCCGGCTTCGATACCCGGACCACCACCTGGGGCGCCGTCCGCGGAGCGAGATCCTCGAGAAGGGAGCGCAGAGCGGTGAGACCGATCCCACCGGCGATCAGGACCACCGTGCGCTGGCGCTGTCGGTGGCGGGTGAATGCACCGTAGGGGCCTTCGACCACGATGCGGGTGCCGGGGGTCAAGCGGGCGACAGCCGCAGAGTGGTCACCCACCGTCTTGACCGTCAATCGCAGGTAGGGAGGCCGCGGAAGTGCAGAGACCGAGTACGGATGCGCCTGCCACCACAGACCCCGGGTCAGGAACCTCCATTCGAAGAATTGGCCGCCGGAGATCGCCAGCCTCTCCAGATGACGCCCCGAACAGACCACCGATACCACACCGGGTGCCTCGGACCGCACCTCACGTACGACGAGTCGGTAGCGCAGGCTTCGCACCAGTGGCAACACGAACCGGAATCCGATGACGGAACCTGCAGTGGCCAACCAGGCGAGAGTCCACACCACTCTGGCGAAGGGGTGACCCACGAACGAAGGACCGAGCGCCAGGACGTGGGCGAAGGACAGGGCGATGGCCAGGTAGAGATAGAGATGGACGACCCACCAGGTCTCCCTGCGCAAGCGGCTGCGGATGGCACGAATCGAGGTGATCCCGGCCAAGGCCATCAAACCGAGGCCGACGGTGGCCGCCAGCATGTCCGGGTAGGTGGCCACGAGCGTACCGAGCTCGTGCCAGACGCCGGCCTTGGCAGACTGCGCATATCCGATGGTGATGAAGATGGCGTGGAGACCGATCAAGGAGAGCGGCCACGGCGCAAGCCGCTTGTGCCAGCGGACCAGTCCGTCCTGGCCGAGGACATGCTCCACCGCCGGGATGCGGCTGACCAGCAGGACCATCAAGAGGGCGAGGTACGTCCCCACCAAGCCGGTGAGGCTGCCGATGAAGATGGCCAGGCCTCCCGGTGCCGACAGTTCACTACCCGTCTCGGCACCGACAGCCGACCAGATGGTGAGGACCATGCCAACCACGGCCACGACCACCACCGTCGGAAGCACCCACGGGAGCGGGGGTGACGCAGGCCGAGCGCTCGGAGCGGGACGTTTTGCCCTGCGCTTCGATGTCGGCTCCAGCAGAGGATCGAACGTCACCGAGGGCATTGGCATCCCCACGAACGTCGGATGCGAGCTTCATCGGAACCACGGAGCGCCGACGGCGACCGGAGCGCCGGCCAGGGGCCGGAGTGGGCTTTCAAGGGCGCGATTCCGTAAGGCATCGGGACAACACTGCCATCACGACCTGACGGCCACGTGAAGCGGGCACAATCGGGAAGCCGGCCTGCAATGATCTGCGCATGCCACACGATCGCGACGTAACCACCGCCAATGCCACCCCTCGGTCATCCGGACGGTCGTCCTCTCGGTCATCGGAGGTACACGATATCGGCGTCGACGCCTACCTTTTCCTCTATCCCCTGGTGCTGATGGAGCTCACCCGTCGGCAGATGACCAACTGCACCGCGCCGGACGACCAGGGCCGGAGCCCCATGGGTGCCTTCGGCCATGCCCGTGCCTACCCGGCCGCCAGCTCCCGGATGGTGGTGCGACCGAACTTCGACACGCTCTACTCGGTGGCCTGGCTGGATGTCCGCTCCGAACCAGCGATCGTGCGCCTTCCACCCACGCCCGAACGGTACGTGATCCTGCCGATGATGGACATGTGGACCGATGTGTTCGCGTCGCCCGGATCACGGACCACCGGAGACGCGGGCGGCCTCTTCGCGGTCACCGCACCGGGCTGGCATGGCGACCTTCCCGATGGGTCGGTACGAATCGATGCCCCCACTCCCACCGTCTGGATCATCGGACGGACCCAGACAAACGGGCCCGACGACTATCCGAGCGTCCACACCATCCAGGACGGGTTCGAAACAGCACCGCTGTCGCGATGGGTCGATGCGTCGGCACCGCCCGCCATCGGCCATGTCGACCCGAGTATCGACCAGACCACTCCACCGCTCCGCCAGGTGAACGCGCTCGATGCCGGGGAGTTCTTCACCATGGCGGCCGACCTCCTCGCACTCCACCCTGTCCACGCCACCGACTGGTCGATGGTGGCGAGGCTCGAGAGGATCGGGATCGTACCCGGCGATCGGTTCGATCCCTCATCGCTCGCACCCGAAGATCGACCGGCGATGATGACGGTCCCCGAGGAGGCTCGGCGGATGATGCTCAAACGGGGTTTGGCATCGGTGACCATCACCGATGGCTGGCAGCTCTCCCTCGACACCATGGGCGTCTACGGCAATTTCTACGCCAAGCGCGCTGCGGTGGCGCTGGCCGGTCTCGGGGCCTTGCCCCCCGAAGATGCGATCTACCCGAGATTGCTCACCGACAGCGATGGTCAGCCACTCGACGGCGCTCACGACTACCTGCTGCACTTCGATGCGGACCAGCTTCCACCTGTCGACGCGTTCTGGTCCATCACCATGTACGACGGCGAGGGATTCCAGGCCGCCAACCAGCTGAACCGGTTCGCCCTCGGTGACCGGGACCCACTGGAGCTCAATGGCGACGGGTCTCTCGACATCGTCCTGCAGCACGAGTCGCCCGGTGACGGCCTCGAGTCCAACTGGCTCCCCACGCCGGTGGGCCCGCTCGGCGTGACCCTTCGGCTGTACTCACCCCTCCCGCGACCGGATGGAAGCCCATGGACACCGCCTCCGGTACAACGGGTGCGATGAACGCCTCAGGGTGCAGGTCCGAGTGGCGGGAGGTCACCTGGGGCGAAGCGGTGGGGTGGGCGCGGGGCAGGGAAGGCTCAGGCGGTCCGGGGTGCCGCGGCCGGTGACGGTGGGTCCTCTAGCATTGGCGAAGTCGATCCCGGAGGACAAGCCGGCATCGAAACGCCACCGATCCGTCGATCCCCGAGCGGCCGCTGACCGGCCGCTCACCCGGGATGCGGGTCTGACGAGGCCGGATTCCGAGGAGGCAAGCCGAACGTGGGTCAGGGCGACTGGTGGTCAGCAGCGCTCCGGACCCTCGCGGCAAGCACTGTGGCCTCCCTGGCCATCGTGCTGACCGGAGGAGCTGCCGTCGTGGTGTCCTCCCCGACCGTGTCGGCCGCGTCGACCGCCTCCGGGGCGAAGGCGAGTGCGTCGACGACGACGACCACCACCCCCCCGGTGCCGACCTGGATCACCGCCTGGGCCTCACCCACCGACCTCGCCCTCACCAGCCCCAACGCCATCGCCACCGCCGCGACCGCCCGGGACCTGGTGACCGTGCCCGTCGGGGGAACAGCGCTCAAACTCCGGCTCTCCAACCTGTGGAGCACGGTACCCACCACCTTCGTCTCGGTGACCGTCGGGGTCCAGCAGGGAGGGGCTGCCATCGTGCCCGGGACCATCTTGCCGGTGACCTTCGCCGGCGGCAGCCCGACCGTGACCGCACCGGCCGGTGGCGACGTCATCAGTGACCCGGTCCCCATGGCCGTTCACGCGGGCGAGGTCCTGGAGGTGAGCATCGCCGTCGCGGCGCCCTCGTTGGTCAGCCTGCACTACGTGGGCCCGACGACCGCTCCCTACCCGGTCGACTCCTTCGCGACGGCAAACGGAGCGGGTGACCTGGCGGCCGACCCGGCGGCGACCGGCTTCGTCTTCGGTGACTCTTATACCCGGTGGTTGTCCGCCCTCTTCGTGTCGGGAAGCCCAGCCCAGGGTACCGTCGTCGGCTTCGGGGACTCGATCACCGACGGCTTCAACAACGGGGGGGTGAGCTGGGCCAACATCCTCCAGACCCGCATCGCCCAGCTTCCCGCCGATCAGCAGCTCTCCGTGGTCAAAGAGGCGGTACCCGGCAACACCCTCACCGCGTTCCCCCCCGGCACGAGCTTCGAGCACAAGTCGGGGGGCCTGGCGGGGGTCACCCGGTTCGGTTCCGATGCCCTCACCCTGCCGGGCGTACGGGCCATCGTCGTCCTCCTCGGCACCAACGACATCTGGTTCGGAGCCGGTGGTGAGACCGGCGGCCGTCCCATTCCTTACGGATCCGCGACGCAAATCGTGCAAGGACTTCAGACCCTGATCGGCGAGGCCCATGCCGCCGGTATCAAGATCTTCGGGATCACCCTGCTCCCTAGGGCCTCTTCGGGCTCCGTGGACCTCGAGCCACCGGAGCTGTGGACGCCGACCGAACAGGACACGCTCACCGCTGTCAACCAGTGGATGCTGACGCCTGGAGCGGGATTCGACGGAGTCATCAACCTGTCGGCGGTGATGGCCGACGTCTACAACGGGGCCTGCCAGCCCGGCCTTCCGTTCCCCCCGTACTTCACGGCAGACAACCTCCACCCGTCCACGGCCGGACAGACGGCGATGGCCAACGCCATCCCAACCACCCTGTTCGGCATCCCCAATGCCCCCCAGGTGCCGCCCTCGGTGGCCGCTGTTCCCACCCCGAACTGCCCGGGGGCGGCGCTGGCCGAGCAGGTCATGACCGCGTCCGCCACCGCCACCCTTGCCCCGCCCCCCACGACGACCACAATTCCCAAGAAGGTGCGCAGACCCGCTCCGGTCCGCCACCCGACCAGGTCCACCGTGTCCACCGTCGACGTGCTCCTCGGATCTGTCGTGGTGCTCGTCGTGGCATTGGGGGTACTTTTCGCTGCCCGGCGGAGGTCGCGGCGCCGGCGTGCCTGGGAACGGCTCGGACGCCGGTATCGCAGTGACCAGGCGGTCCACGCGCGCCGAAGGGTGTCCGTCACTCCCACCGCACCCGGAGTGGGAGAGCGGTCACTCGCGTCGCGTGCTACCGGTCCACCCCGGTCGACTCAAGCCCAGCCCGACCGGACCGCTCCAGGACCCGTACCGGTCCGGTCGGTGAGCAGTGACGGAAGCAGTGCCCCGCGAAGGGCTCCAGGGTGACGCCACCGAAGCCCCGGGACCAGCAGACCGATCAAGCTTGCCAACCCCCGGGACTCCGGGCGCTACGTGACTGAACGGAGCCTCACGGTCTTCCCTGCCCGGAAGATCATCACCGTGGAACGAGCGCTGCCGGAAGCTACCGCGGTCGCGGTGAGCGACGGCCGGATCGTCACTGTCGGCACGTTGGATGACCTCGAGCCCTGGCTGGCCCGGATCGACCACTCCATCGACAGGAGCTTCGAGGACAAGGTGTTGGTCCCCGGTCTCATCGATCCACACATGCACCCCCTGCTCCCCGCCGTGTTGACCCAGATGCCCTTCGTGGCCCCCGACCCGTGGTCGCTTCCAACGGGGAGCTTCCCGGGCGCCACCACCCCACGAGACTTCCTCGCGCAGGTGAAGCGGTTGTTCGCATGACACGACCCGAATCCGTCCGACGCCGGCGGATCGGGACGACCCTTCTTCGTATTCGGCTATCAGCCGCACTTCCATGGTGAGCTGTCGCGAGGGGTGTTGGATGACGAGATCTCGGCCACGCTTCCCGTCGTCTTGTGGCACCGGTCGTTCCATGCCATCACCGCAAATTCCCCGGCCCTCGACTGGCTCGGCGTCACCGAGATCGGCCAGGTGGACGAGGCCATCCGCCATCAGGTCGACATCGGAGCCGGGCACTTCTTCGAAGGCGGGCTGTCCGCAGTCTTCGGGAGGATCGGCGGCTACTTCTTCGAGCCCTCACGTCTCAGCAGGGGGTTCGCGAACCTGATCGAGATGGTGCATGCCGGCGGGATCACCACCATCGCAGACATGGGAACCGGCCTGTTCATGGACACGGCCACCGAAGCCGCCCGGATCCACCAGGCGTTGGGTGAGGACTCGGTGCCGTTCCGCACGATGCTGACCCCGATCTGCACGGCCTTCGCAGGCTCGACGCCCGAAGATGCGTTGGCGATCTGCGACAGCTTGCACGAGACGAACACGGAGAAGGTCTTCTTCGATCGCCACTTCAAGCTCATGGCCGACGGGGCCTTCTTCAGCCAGACCTTCCAGCTGAGCGAGCCCGGCTACATCGACGGCCATGAAGGTGAATGGGTGCAGCCCACCGAGTCGACCGACCTCTTCGCCGACGTCTTCTGGCGAGCCGGCTACCAGATCCACATCCACTGCAACGGTGACCGAGGCGCCCGTTACTCGATCGACCTCCTGAAGCGACTGCTGAATGCCCATCCTCGGGTCGATCATCGATTCACGATGGAACACTGGGGCTATTCGACCGAGGATCAGAACCGGCAGCTCGCCACCCTCGGGGCCGTGGTGTCCGGCCAGCCGAACTACATCTATGTGCTGGGTGACAAGTACGCCGCGTTCGGGCTCGGCACCGACCGTGCCCATCAGATGTGCCGGTTCGGCTCCCTCGTCGCGTTAGGTGTCCCCTTGGCGTTGCACTCCGACTGTGCGATGGCGCCGCTCGAACCGTTGAGATTGGCTTGGATCGCAGCAAACAGGCGGACGATCGCCGGAACCGAGCTTGCCCCCGCCGAGCGGCTCAACCTCGATCAGGCACTGCGGGCAGTCACCATCGACGCGGCATGGATACTCGGGTTGGAGGATGAGGTCGGCTCGATCAGGGCGGGCAAGAAAGCCGATTTCACCGTTCTCGAGAAGGACCCCTACGAGGTCGGGGTGGAAGGCCTGGCGGACATCCCCGTCTGGGGAACCGTGTTCGAAGGCCGTCCCGCTCCGTCGATCCGCGAACCCGACTGACCGGCGAAGAGCCGTGGGCCCGACCAGGGCCGGTCTGCCCATACGGCTCGCTACCGCCCGCCCGCTGTCTCGATGGCCGGCCCGTCGGCACCGAGCAGGGCCGGCGCTCGGAACCAGGCCAGGGCGCAGATGGCCAAGGCCATGCCGGACCCTGAGACCACCACGGCCCGGACCGAGGTGGCCGACGCCATCCAGCCGGCAGCCAGGAGACCGAGGGGGACCGTTCCGCCGAAACCCATGATCCACAGCGCCATCACCCGGCCTCGAACACTGTCGGCGATGTGGGCTTGCAGCGTTGTGGAGAGGGCGGTCACCGTCACGAAGTAGGCGTAGCCGAGCAGGAAGACAAACGGATAGGCCACCCCGATGGTGCCCGCCAGACCGAACGCCAGCAGAAAGACGGTGAAGCCGGTCAGACCCCAACGAATGAGCGTGGCCCGCTTCACCGTCACGAACACCGATCCCACCGAGACGGCTCCCAGCGCGGCTCCCAGACCGAACAAGGCATACAGCAAGCCGTACAATGAGCCGGCCGGATCGATGTGGACATCGCGTGCCGCGATGACGGGCATCAATCCGATGAAGGGCAGGCAGAAGAAGGACACCAGGGCGATGGTCACCAGGCAGTACCGGACGAGGGCGTCTTGCCTGGCCACGGCCAGTCCACCGAGAAGGCGCGACAGTCCCGAAGGGACTCCCGGATGGCCCGGTTCGTCTGTAGTTCGGATGAGTTTCGCCCGGGCGATGACGTAAATGGCGAACCCGTAGGTGACTGCGTTGAGGGCGAAGATCCCCGAGGGGTGGACCACGGCCAGTAGAAGGCCCCCGATCGCCGGACCGATCACCCTGGACAGGTTCATCTGCGCCGACTGCAGCGACACCGCACCGGGAAGATCGCGCCGGGGTACGAGGACCGGGAGGACCGCCGAGAAGACCGGGGCATTGAGGGCATTGCCGACGCCCACCGCCAGGACACACGAGAACACCACCAACGTCGACGGGTGGCGCTGATATGCGGCCCATGCCAGCAGAGCGGAGAAGGCGAGCTGTTCCACCTGGCAGAGGACGAGCAACCGCTTGCGGTCTACAAGGTCGGCCAGCGCCCCTCCCACGATGGACAGGAGGAACAGTGGACCCAATTGGGCGAAGCCGATGATGGCGACGTAGGAGGCCGAGTGGGTGAGCTGGTAGGCGAACACTCCGAGCGCGATGTTCTGCATCCACGTGCCCACATTGGATGCGAACGTTCCCAACCACACCGATCGGAACGCCTGGTGGGCAAGCGCCCCCCGTGCACTTCCCGGGGTGTAGGGAAGATCACCCTCGAGTTGAGCGTCGTCGGACTGATCGAGATGGGCCTCGGGAGCGCTCTTGCTCCAGACGGGTCGGTCGCCCGGACTCCGTTCGGTCGTGCTCACGCCATGGTGGCCGCGATCTGTGCCTGCACCCTGCGCATACCCCGGAGCCACCGTTCGCGGTCCCCCGCCCGTCGCTGCTCGTACTCGGCCACCACCGGATGCGGAAGGATGAGAAAGCGTTCGGCGGCGATACCGTCGAGAACGGCGGCCGCCACATGCTGAGGTTCGAGCATCCCATCGCGGCCGGCGGTGGCCTTGGCCAGCTCGCTGTCACCCACCGGGTCGCGATCACTGTCGCTAGTGCGGTCGCGGTCACCGGCCCCGGTCATGGCCGTCCACACTCCCTGCGGGCAGAGGCACGACACCTTGAGACCGGCGTCGCCATGGGTGATTGACAGCCATTCGGCCAGTGCCACCACCGCATGTTTGGTCACCGAATAGGGCGCCGACCCGAGCTGGGTCAGGAGCCCGGCGGCCGACGCGGTGTGGACCAGGTAGCCCTCCCCCCGGTCCAGCATGGACGGCAGGACCGCCCGGACGGCATAGATGTGGCTCTGGACGTTGACCGCCCACATCCGCTGCCAGTCGGCATCGGACACCTCGACCCCACCACCGACCAGGATGCCAGCATTGGCACAGAAGACGTCGACCGGGCCAAAGGCGCGCACGGCGGTGTCCACCAGGGCAACGACATCCGTCTCGACCGAGACGTCGCAGCGTACGCCGATGGCGGGCGGGCCGCTGCTCGTCAGCTCCGCTGCCACCAGCTCGGCCCCATGACCGTCGAGGTCGGCCACGACCGTTCCCTTCGCCCCGGCCGCGGCGAAGGCCCGGCACAGCGCACGGCCGATCCCGTGGGCGCCGCCGGTGACAACCACCACCCGGCCGGCGATCTCCACGCTCAACCCCTCCCGCTCGCCCGACGCTGCATGGCGTCGGCGTACTTCTCGAGGTCCGGATCGGCAGCGAAGAGCGGGGCGAACTTGTCGCGAGCTCGCTCGCGCATGGAAGGAAGGTAGTCGGACGGCCAGAACCCCTCGTGGGGGGTGTACCCCTTCAATACGTTCCGGGCCACGGTCACCTTGTGGACCTCGTCGACCCCGTCCATCACGCTCATGGCCGGTGCGCCGTTCCACAGTGCCTGCAGGGGTGTGAGGTCGGTCACCCCCAGCGAACCGAAGATGTGGATGGCCCGGTACGCCACATCTCGCAACACCTTGGCCGCCGTGTACTTGCAGGCGGCGATCTGGGTACGGGCCTCGGCGGTGCTGGAGTTGTCGATGGTCCATGCCGTCCACAAGACGAGCAGCCGGAGCATGTTGATCTCGGCGTAGGAGTCCGCCACCGCCTCCTGCACCATCTGGTGCTCGGCGATCAGCTTGCCGTGCGACTGCCGGCTGAGAGCCCGCTCACACATCATGTCGAAAGCCCTCCGGCACTGGGCGATGGCCCGCATGGCATGGTGGATGCGACCGCCGCCGAGCCGTCGCTGGGCCAGTACCCTGGCTCCGTCCTCGGGACCGAGAAGGTGGTCGAGCGGCACCCGGACCTCGTTGTAACGGATGTGGTCGTGGTGTCGGGGTTCGTCCATGATCTCCACCCCGGGGGCGTCCCGAGGAACGATGAAGATCCCGTTTGTGCACATGACGAAGATGATGTCGGCATGCCGTCCTGCGCTGGTGAACCACTTCTCGCCGTTGATGACCCACTCCCCGCCGTCACGTACCGCGGTGGTCACGAACAGGTTGGGGTCGGAGCCACCTTGGGGCTCGGTCATCGAGTAGGCCGACCAGAGCTCCTGGTTCATCAGGGGAACCAACCAGCGCTCCTTCTGCTCCTCGGTACCGTAGGCAGCCAGGATCTCCATGTTGCCGGTGTCGGGGGCCTGGCAGCCGAAAATGGCCGGAGCGCTGCCGTAGCGGCCCAGGATCTCGTTCACCAGGGCCAGCTTCAGCTGCCCGAATCCGGGACCGCCCAGCTCCTCGTCGAGGAAGATGGCCCACAGCCCACGGGCCTTGATCTGGTCCTGGAGCGGATCGACCAACGCGCGCATGTGCGGGTCGTGCCGACGCATGCGGACCGCGTAGGGGAAGATCAGCTCCAACGGCTCAACCTCCTCACGGCAGAACCTGGCCACCCAGTCGAGCTGCTCTTGGAACTCCGGATCCGTCGAAAAATCCCATGCCACGCGCAGGCCCTTTCGTTGTCAGCCGGACGCCCGACCGATCAGCTGGATACCCGACCATGATGCCCCGCTGAGGAAGGTCCCGTTGCCGGAGCTTCGATCCGCGCAGGCTGTAGTGTCATCAGCCGTGTCATCAGCCGTGTCATCAGCGGTGGCTACCGAGGCGCGAGCATCACTCGGGGTGGGCTGCAGACCGATCGCTGACCAGGGGGAAGGGTGAACGCCGCACGACGATACGGTTGGACCAGATGAGCCCCGACCGCAGCCACATCGGCACCGGTCCGAACGGACCGCTGTCGGCACCCGGTGGGGACGGTTCGCCTGGGGAGGGCATGTCCAGGCGCAGGTTCCTCGCGGGGGCGGCCGGCGTGGTGGGATCCGTCGGTCTCGCCGGTTGCTCGGTGACCCATGCCAATGCCTCCGCCAGTTCGTTGACCGGTCACCGTGGCCCAGCGGCACGGACCGAGGAACTCGATACCGACTGGCTCTTCGGAGGACTGCTCTCGCCGGGAAGCACCAACCCCAACTTCGACGACCGCGCCTTCGCCCGGGTCAACCTCCCCCACACAGTCACCCCACTCTCGTGGCGCCACTGGGACCCGACCAGCTGGGAACAGGTCTGGATCTACCGCCGGCACTTCAACCGGCCGGCGAACTTCACCGGTCTGCGAGTATTCGTCGACATCACCGCGGCCATGACCAACGCGGGACTGACACTGAACGGCGAGGCGTTGGCTCCTCACGAAGGAGGGTATCTCCCCTGCACCAGGGAGATCACCACGCTGGTGACCGAGCATGACAACGTGCTCGCCGTGGCCCTCGATTCAAGGTTTCAGCTCGATGTGCCGCCAAATCGCCCAGCGCCATACAGGTCGTCGTCCATCGACTTCTACCAGCCGGGAGGGCTGTACCGACACGCTCGGCTTCGGGCGGTCCCTTCGACCTTCATCTCCGATGTCTTCGCAAAGCCAGTCGACGTCCTGTCGCCCTCCCGTCGGCTGGTGGTGAACTGCACCATCGATGCCGAAGCGGTCCCCGCCCATCCCCTGTCCGTCGAGGTGTCGCTCTCGGATGCGACGCACACGATCGGGGCGGTGACGGCTCCGGTGCGGGTCACCGCGGCCGGAACGGTGTCGGTGGACATCGAGCTCGGCGATCTCGGATCGATCACCCTGTGGGATGTCGATCAACCCCAGCTGTACGACGTGACGGCCACGCTCGTCTCCGGCGGCACCGCCATCCACGATCATCGATGCCGTGTCGGCTTCCGCGAGGCGACCTTCACCGAGGAAGGGTTCTTCCTCAACGGGCGCCGATTGAAGATCTTCGGCCTCAACCGCCATCAGTTCTACCCGTTCGCCGGAGGGGCCATGGCCGATCGCATCCAACGCCGGGACGCCACCATCCTTCACGACGAGCTGAACTGCAACATGGTCCGCTGCTCGCACTATCCACAGTCGGAGGCGTTCGTCGACGCCTGTGACGAGCTGGGCATGTTGGTGTGGGAGGAGGCGCCGGGATGGGGCTATCTGGGTGACTCGGCGTGGTTGGCCGCGGCTCGGCAGAACGTGCAGGACATGGTCGAGCGTGACCGCAACCATCCTTCGATCGTCATCTGGGGAGCCCGCCTCAACGAGTCCCCCAACAATGTCTCCTTCGACACGGCGATGAAGGAGCTGGTCGACTCCCTCGATGGTTCACGCCCCACATCCGGGGCCACTGACGGTCTGCTGTACACCGACACGAACGCCGAATACGTCATGGACGTCTTCGCTTACGACGACTACACCCAGGCGAACGGCCAGGCTTCGCTGCTTCCCCCTCGTAGCGGTCTGCCCTACCTGGTGACCGAGGCGGTCGGCTCGCTGTCGGGACCTTCCACCCACTACCGGCGGACCGACACCGAGTCGATACAGCAAGGCCAGACAGTGGCCCATGCCCTGGTCCACGACATCGCCGCCTCCTCAGATCGCTACTGCGGCCTCCTCGGATGGTGTGCCTTCGACTACTGCTCCGGACAGGGGTTCGCCTTTGGCGGCGTCAAGTACAACGGGGTCTGCGACATCTTCCGGGTTCCCAAGCCTGGAGCCGCCATCTACCGCTCCCAGGTCGATCCGGCAGTTCGCCCGGTGATCGAGCCGTCCTTCTACTGGGACTTCGATCCCCCATCGCCACCCGACGGTCCGGGCACGGGTGCCGTCGTCTGCTCCAACTGCGACTATCTCGAGTTCTCCGTCGACCGAAAGATGGTGGCCCGGGCCACGCCGGACCGAAGCCGGTTTCCCCACCTGCAGTATCCGCCGACCACCGTCGATCTCAGCCCGAGCGGATCGGGGTCGCCCGTGCTTCGTATCGATGGGTTCGTCGGCGGGAGGAAGGTGCTGACCCGGGTCTTCTCGTCCGACCATAGATACGACCGTCTGAAGGTCGAGGTCGACGACGAACGCATAGTCGCCGACGGCTCCGACGCCACCCGGGTGGTGTTCCGGGCCGTAGACAGGTTCGGGGCACCGCGTCCCTTCGTGACCGGCGTGGTCACCCTCGACCTCTCCGGTCCGGCTCACCTGGTCGGGGACCGATCGTTCGACTTCGCAGCGGCAGGCGGAGTGGGGGCGGTGTGGGTGCGCTCGCTCGCGGCCGAACCCGGCCGGGTCGTGTTGACCGCCACACACCCGGTCCTCGGAACCGGGCAGGTGGTCGTCCGGACCGTCTGACGGTTATCCCAGAACTCGGACGGTCGTGTCGTCCCCAGGGTGGTGCAGCCGTCGATTCGCAGACGGTCACCCAAGAGCAGGGATGCCGAGCCGTCGCGGATGTGCGCGCCTCTCGATTGCGGCAGAGTTGGGGCAGACTAGGGACACCGACCTCGAGGGAGACATCCAGATGACCAGCATGCCCTTGGGGCAGCAGTGCCCGGGCAGGCTCCAGTGCCAACCTGCCCGCCGCCTCGGCGGGTGGTCCGCTCGCCGCTCGACCACTCCAAGCCTCCGGGAGTTCCGCGACCGGCGATCCGACAGGCCGAGCAGATGATCGAAGCCCGCGGGCTGACCAAGAACTACGGCGCCACGACTGCAGTCGACGGGTTGACCTTCGACGTGCGGCCCGGGATGGTCACAGGGTTCCTCGGGCCCAACGGCTCGGGAAAATCGACGACGATGCGCATGATCATGGGGCTCGACCACCCGAGCGCCGGTGCCGTGACGGTCAACGGGAGGCGCTACGGTGAGCTGCCCCGCCCTCTCTGCGAAGTCGGAGGTCTGCTCGAGGCCAAGGCCATCCACCCCGGGCGGAGTGCCTTCAACCACCTCTGGTGTCTGGCCCAGACCAATGGAATTCCTCGATCCCGGGTGAACGAGGTCATCGAACTGGTCGGTCTGCGCGACGTGGCGCGGCGGAGAGCGGGAACCTTCTCTCTCGGAATGGGGCAACGACTCGGTATGGCGGCGGCACTCCTCGGAGATCCTTCAGTCCTCCTCTTCGACGAGCCGGTCAACGGTCTCGACCCCGAGGGCATCCGATGGGTCCGGAACCTGTTGAAGGGACTGGCCGCCGAAGGACGCACCGTCTTCGTGTCCAGCCATCTGATGAGCGAGATGGCGCTCACCGCCGACCATCTCATCGTGATCGGCCGCGGGCGACTGATCGCCGATCTTCCGGTTGCGGAGTTCATCGCCCAGAGCTCACGCCAGTTCGTGCGGGTCAGGAGTCCCGAAGCGGATCGCCTGGCCGCCGCCCTCCGTAATGCCGGAGCCTCCGTGCTGTCGGAGCCGGACGGTTCGCTGGCCGTCACCGGCTTGCCCATCTCCAGCATCGGGGTCGAGGCCGGACGCAGCGGGGTGGTCCTCCACGAGCTCTCCCCCCAGGCGGCCTCCTTGGAGGAAGCCTTCATGGAACTCACTCACGACAGCGTCGAATACCGGGGCGACCTCCTCGGCGACCCGGCTCTCGGCGACCCGGCAGGTTCGATCCCGAACGGAGCACGATGAGCGCTACCTCACCGGTGACGACAGCGCCCACGTCCCAGGCCGCCGGCACCGGTGCCTCCCCCGGAGACCTGTCGGTGCGCGGGGTACTGGCCTCGGAATGGACGAAGCTGCGGTCCGTCCGGTCGACCGTGTGGAGCCTGGCAGCCTTGGCCGTGGTGACCATCGGGCTCGGTGCCTTGGTCAGCGCGGTGACCAACAATCGGTGGCGAACCTTCTCGTTCGCCGACCGGCTGACCTTCGACCCGACGAGCCGGAGCCTCCGTGGAGTCTTCCTCGCCCAGTTGGCCATCGGGGTCCTCGGCATCCTGGTCATCACCAGCGAGTACGGCACCGGCATGATCCGTTCCACCCTGAGCGCCGTACCCAACCGCCCTCTGGTCCTGGCGGCCAAGGCCATCGTCTTCGGGCTGGTGGCTCTGGTGGTGAGCGAGGCGGTGACGTTCGTCGCCTTCCTGGTGGGACAGTCCCTCTTCACCAGTCCCGTCCCGCACGCCACCTTGGGACAGCCCGGCGTGCTGCGGGCGGTGGTCGGCAGCGGTCTCTACCTAGCCGTCCTCGGGCTGCTGGCCCTGGGCATCGGATCGCTGATCCGGCACACCGCAGGCGCCATCAGCACGTTCGTCGGGCTGCTGCTGATCCTGCCGCTGCTGCTGCAGGCCTTTCCCACCTCGGTGCAGACGGCACTCGGCAAGTACCTTCCCCTGACGATCATCCAGGCCATGATCAGGGTGCAGCCCACCCCGAAGGCCTTCGCCCCGTGGGCCGGACTGGCCTTGCTCGGTGGTTACACGCTGGTGGTGCTGCTCGCGGCCGGAGTCCTGTTCGTCAAGCGGGACGCGTGACCCTCGACGACAATTCCGATCAGGTCCACTTCTGGAACGAGCTGGCAGGTCCCCTCTGGGTGGCGCACCAGAACGAAACGGACCGTCTGACCGGACCCTTCGGCGAACAGGCCATCGAGCGGGCTCAACCGGTCGATGGCGACCAGGTGCTCGACGTCGGATGCGGTTGCGGCTCGACCACCCGAGTGCTCGCCGCGGCGGTCGCCCCTTCGGGGCGCGCGATCGGAGTCGACGTGAGCCGGGTGATGCTCGAGCAGGCTCGTCACAGTGCCGCTGCGGCTGGGCTCACCAACCTCGAATTCATCGAGGGCGACGCCCAGTGCGACCCGTTCGGCAACGATCGGTTCGATCTCGTGTTCTCGCGGTTCGGCACGATGTTCTTCGCCGATCCCGTTGCCGCCTTCTTCAACCTGGGGGCCTCGTTGCGTCCCGGCGGCCGTTTGACCTTCGTCTGCTGGCGCGAACCCGCTCTGAACCCTTGGATGACCGTTCCGGAACGTGCTGCACTCCGCTTTTTCGAGCTCGATCCGCCGGGAGCGGCCCAGGGGCCGGGTCCATTCGCGCTGAGCGCTCACGACCACGTAGCCGGCCTCTTGCGGGCCGCCGGGCTCGCCGAAGTCGAGCTGGTCACGGTAGCCAGAGAGGTGCTGGTGGTCGAGGGGTCAGAGGGCCCCGATCTCCACCGATGGGCGCATCACCGTTTGGTAGCGGGGCCGGCTCGGGTCCGCTACCTCGAAAGCCCCACCGACGTTCAGGCACGAGCACGGGCGGACCTCATCGAAGCCGTGTCCGTTCACCGATCCGATGACGGGGTCCGCATGCCCGGTGCCGCCTGGTTGGTCAGCGCCCGCCGTTGACCGGGATCGGCTGATCGTTTCCAAGTGTGGATCAGCCCAACGGGACGAGCGCAGCCAGCGCCTTGATCGGGTCACCCGATCGCAGCGACAGCGATCGGCCGCGGCCACGTCGCCCAACACCTGCTCGACGTGGGCACCACAGCCCTTCCAGGATGGGCGGCCGCACCTCCTGCACGTCGTACGCCTACACATACCTCCAAGGGTATCGTGAGGACCACGACTCCGGGGGGCGCGGCGGCCCCGAACGCAGGTCGCGGCCCGTCTCTCTCTGCGACAGTTGCCTCACCTCCGTCTGCCAGAGCGGCAGAGCCCTCGACTTCAGTGCGCCAGGCGGGCCAGTGCCAAGCTCACGGCGAGGGCCACCGTCATCCAGGAGAGTGAGCGGAGCGCCCGTTCCATGGGAGCGAGTATGACCGCGCGGTCGAGGGTCTCGACGGTGCCATCGCGCCGCTCGATGCGGCCTTCGACAGACTCCACCTGGCGGCGGATGGTACGGGCCGGCGTGGAGAGAGTGCGCTGGGCCGAGGCGAGCAGTCCCACCGCGCCGGCGAGCACTATGGCCGAGAAGGGCAACGAGCCGTCCTGAGCGAACGCGGCGGTCAGCACGGGGAACGCCCCCCACCCCAGGGCGAAGCCCAGGTCGGTGTGGACCCTCCCCCCGAACAGCTCGAGGTTGTAGGCCACCACGAGCAGCGACCCGACGACGACGAACACCACCAACCACGGGCCCAGTCGTTCCACACCCACGATGCCGATGGCAACGGCCCCGAGCAGTCCGAGTACTGCCCATGACCCGAGGAGCCCCGAAGACAGCTCGGTACCGAGCGGTCGTCCCTGTAGCTCGTCGAGGGCATGGGCCGAAACGCCCACCGCCAGGAAGAACGCGGCCACCGTGGCACCCAGCGTGCTCCAGTCGACCTTCGGACCGATGAGCGATCCGATCACGACCGTCGACAGGAGCCAGGCCGTGTAGGGGGGGTGGAGCACCGCCCGGATGTCCCGCCAGATGCCGGGCCCACCGGAGGCGTAGTAGGCGGGCCCGAGCTCACGGTGCTCGTGCCCAGAGGCCTGGTCGTGCATAAGACCCTCGTCCCGGTCGTCGCTCCCCGACACCGGGTCGTTTCGCCGATCCTCCCCGTGGATCCGGTCCCTATCCATGCCGCCATCAGGGGCCACCGGACTTGGTCCCCCACATGACCATTCCGCCGCCGAGTGACATCAACCGGGTCTCGACGTCCTGCATGCCGGAGCGGCGCCAGGCTTCCACCGTCCAGTCGAGCGGATAGTCCCGATAGTGACCGGAGATGCTCGGACCGAGGAAGCGTCCCACCTCGAACCATTCCCGGCCACCGGTCATCCACCCGGCGACCGGGAGGACCATCCGGGTGTACCCCCACCAAAGGGTTCGCCAGTAGGGTGACGGAGGGACGTGGAACTCGAGGTTGGCGAGGGTCCCGCCCGGCCGGAGCACCCGGACCAGCTCGCTGACGGCAGCAGCCGGATCGGCCACGTAACGGAGCAGGTAGGTGAACGTGACCGCGTCGAACACCCCGTCCTCGAAGGGAAGCTCCTCCCCCCGGCCCCGAACCAGCGTGATCCCGTGCTCGCCGCGAGCCGAGAGGTTGTCCCGAGCTAGCAGCAACATGGGCCAGGTCAGGTCGAGCCCCACCACCCGCGCGCCGGTCGCGGCCCGAAGGGCGGAGGCCACCCCTCCCGGACCGGTCGCCACGTCCAAGATCCGGCTGGTGCCACTCGACGGTATCCGGCCGACCATCGTCCGGCGCCACCGCCGGTCCTGTCCCAACGAGAGCACGGCTCCCAGCTGGTCGTAGCGAGCGGGGAGTCCGTCGAAGAGATCCACCGCCTGTCGGTTGGGAGCTGTGTCGAGCCGTCCTCCCACCCGGCCCAGCGTAGGCCAGGTCGATCGCCCGGGGAGCAAGCCGGCGTCCGCCGCCGACCGGCAGAGCGGCGACGGGCCGGGGGATGGGAGCTGCGGCTGGCAATGCCCCGGTGACACCGGCCAGCCACCGAGGGCGTAGAACGGGTACATGCGAAACCGCGACCTGCGGGTCGATGTGGCCGTGGTGGGCTCGGGCCCCGGTGGCAGCGTGGCTGCTTGTCAGCTGGCCCGTGCCGGGGTTGAGGTGGCGCTGGTGGACAAGGCCAGGTTCCCCCGGGACAAGGCCTGCGGCGATCTGATCGGACCGCGCGGCATCGAGCTTCTCGACCGGATCGGACCGGGGCTGGACGATTTCCTCCCGCTCGGTGACATGGCCGTGATCGGGCCCCGGGGCGGCACCGTTGTCCTTCCCGCGGTAGCGGGCCGGGACTTCGGCGGTGCGGCATGGGCCCTTCCCCGGCGTCAGCTCGACGCAACCCTTCACAAGAGCGCCGCGGACTCGGGCGCCGAGATCGTGAACGACAGGGTGGTGGGCGTCGAGATCGTCGGTGCCACGAGCGGTCGCGGCGCTGGCGGCGGTGTCGGGACTGCTGGTAGCGCACCGGGAACGGGTGCCGTCGTTCACTTGGACGGCGGGGGTTCGCTGTCCGCCCGGACAGTGATCGGTGCCGACGGTGCCACGAGCGTCGTCGCCGCCTCCGCCGGCATGGTCCGAACCGACCGGGTCCTCTGGGGATTTGCCGTCCGCACCTACCTGCATGCCGAGGTGGAGTTGCCGTCCATCGTGCTCTTCGATCGGCAACCGGGAATCGCCTTCCCGGGCTATGGCTGGATCTTCCCGGGCCCGGACGGCATGGCCAACGTCGGTGTGGGGGCGGCGACCGGATGCGATCGGCGGGCGGGAAGCATCGCTGCCCGGCAGCTCGACAGCTTCCTCCGGCTGCTCACGACCCTCGATCTGATCGACGGCTCCGAACTCGGTGGGCGGCGTCTGGGCGGTTGGCTGAAGATGGGCATGATGGGAACCACGCCGGTCGCTGGACCGGTGTTGCTCATCGGTGATGCCGCGGGCCTGGTCAACCCCCTCCAGGGCGAAGGGATCGCCCAGGCGATGATGAGCGGAGAGGCCGCTGCCTCGGCGGTGCTCACGTCCTGCGGGCCTGGCGCGGGACGGCTCTACGGTCGTTGGCTCGCCCGGCATCAGAGCGGCTACCAGGGCTCGACCGCCGTAGTCCAGAACCTCCTGCGGCAACGCCCGAAGGCCACGTCCAGGTTGGCCCGCGCGCTCACCTGGCCCCCGGTCGGCAAGCGGCTGGCGCCGGCGTGGGCCCTCTACTGGAACGATCTGGTGATGGGCGGGCCGCCCGGTGCCGCTCGGCAAGCAGCCTGGCTGGTGAGTGGAGCGATCCGGGCGGGAACGGCTGGATCGGGCGATCGTCGTAGCCTGGCCCGCCGGCTGGTCGAGCCACCGAACGACCCGACCACCTCTCCAACTCGACGATGAGCCCTCAGGTCCGGCGCGCCGCCTCGCCGATGAGAACGCGTCGACCGGTGGCACTGGATGCCGTCCTCTACCGCGCTTCTGCCATAGGCGAACACTCCCTGTGTTGGATCGGCCTCGCCGGTGCCACGGCGATGCGAGGTCCCGGGCGCCGCAGGGTCGCAGCGCGGGCCTTGGTCGGCCTGCTCGCCGAGGAGCTGATCGTCAACGAGGTGCTGAAGCCGGTGTTCGGCCGGACCCGACCGGCGCAGCGGTCCGAACATCCCCATTGGTTCCGGCAACCCACCGACGCCAGCTTCCCCAGTGGACATGCGGCTGCCGCCTTCTGCACGAGCGTGCTGCTCTCCGATCATGACCGCGCGCTCGCCCCGGCCTACTTCGTGCTGGCTACCACCATCGCGGTGAGCCGATGGTACGTCGGGGCCCATCACCTTTCGGACGTGGGTGCCGGCGTGCTGGTGGGAACCGCCATCGGTGTCTGCGTCCGAAGCTTGTGGCCAGTGGCGTCCGTGGACCCGAGTGACCGTGGACCCGAGAAGGTATCAGCCCCTCAGCTACTCGGGGAATAGTGGAAGCGGTCCCCGGGCGGATCGGGCGCGCTCGGGAACCCGTTCGCCACCGCCACCACAGTCGCGGTTCCCCGTCCCGGAGGCGTCAACGCCGAGCAGGAGGTCGACGATCCACAGGTGACAAGAGTGGCGAGGTCATAAGGACCGAAGGCGAACCCGGTGCTGGTGACCGAAAACCCGGTCCCAGTGATGACCACCCGGGTACCACCGCTCGGGCTTCCGCTTCGGGGAACGATCCCGGTGATGGTCGGCGTACCCTGCGGGGTCGGGCCGGAGACGAGCACGGACGCGAGAGCTGAAGATCCTCCTGCAGGAATACAGACGATGGATCGGGGACCGCGAGAGGATCCGACGACCAGGGTGACCTCGCCGACCGTCACCCGGATCGTCCCGGAGGGCCCGGCGGTGATCGGACCGGCGGTGGCTGCCGAGGAGGGCAGTGCCAGCCGGGCCACCTTGCCCCTGACCAGGGCAACGGTAGCGAAGCCCGGATCGGTGGCGGCGGCGTTGATCACCGCCGGAAAGTTGTCGACGAGCACGTCGAGGTGGTCGACCGTGCCGTGCAACAGCGACGTGCCGAGCACGCGGATCAGCGGTCCGGTGAGGCCGGCGGGCAAGATGGGGTCGACCTGGATGTCCGAGATGCTCAGCTCGGATCCGGCCGGGACGGTTGGCGGCGCCACCAGCGTGATATCGACCAAAATCGACCGGTTACCGAGCTTCGGGAAGGTGCACCGGTAGCGGTGGTGCTGCGGGGTCCGAAATGCGGCGCCGAGCGTCGAGACCGACCGCGGGTGCGTGGGGTGCGTGCTCGTGCCACCGAGGATTCCGGCTTGGGACACCGCGCCCCCGGCTGCGCCGACCACCAGCGCGGCCAGTACCAGGGCACGGACGGGGAGAAGACGCTGAACGGGGAGAAGACGCTGCACGGTGGCCTCCTACCGGCGTCTGCGCACCGACGAGGGCGGCGGGATCGTGCCGGGTCCGGTGCTCAGGCAACTGGCGGACTGTCCGGGATCGGCACCGGCGGGGAGCTCGGGAGGACGGAGGAACGCCGGCGGAGAGGACAGATCGACGCAGTCGAGCAGGTCCGAGGCGTTCGCGTCGCGATAGGTGAGCGCGGGCAGGTTCCACTTGGTCTCCAGGAGCTTCAACACCGAGGTGTGGTCATGGACGACGTGGGAGACGTAGTCGGGTCGGGCATACGGGGAGATCACCCCGCAGGGGACCCGGAACCCGTAGCGGTCGAACCCGCCCGGATAGCTCTGGCCCACCGTGAGGTTGGGCGGGTAGTCGTCGGGGGGTAGTGCAGGCGGTGGCACGACATGGTCGTAGTAGCCACCGCTCTCGTCATAGAGCCACACGAGCAATGTCCGCGACCAGCAGGGGCCGGACAGCACGGCGTTCACGACCGCTGCGAAGAACTGGTCTCCGAATCGGACGTCCTGCGGGTTCTCCTCCGACGACTTCCCGTAGTTCGGCTCGACCACGGCGAACTGGGGAAGGTTTCCCGAGGCGGCATCGGCATAGAACTGCTCGACCGGACTCAGCCTGCTCGACCCGGCGGGCTCCTCGAAGAGGTATGTCGGGATGGTGAGCCCACTGGTGAAGTAGTCGCGCCAGGTGATGCCGTGGGCGTTGAGCTGATCGAGGATCGTCCCGTTCGGCGGTACCAGTGAATCGGGGTAGGTGGGCGCATCGCCGATGATCCCGAGGGAGGTCCCGGTGTACAGGTACCGATGGTTCGGATAGGAGTCGGCGAGCACCGAGCAGAAGTAGCGATCGCAGATCGGGAAGGTCGTGGCTACTCCCCAGGTGAAAGGCAGGTCGCGGTCGGTGAAGTAACCCATGGCCACCGGCCCGCTGGCCTCGACGAACCCGTCGTTTCGACCGTGGTCGAACGAGACGTGCATCGACTGCCACGAATTGTTCGGTTCGCCGGGGATCTGGCAGGGGGTGGGCATCTCGAAGGCGCGCACCACCTGACCGTCGGCTGCCTTGTTGGCAGCCCGAGGCACCCCACCGAAGGTCGAAAACCCGTCGCCCCGACCCGGCAACATCCCGAGAACGCTGTCGTAGGAGTGGTTCTCGAACGTGACCAGCACGATGTGCTCGATCTGGGGAATGGTGTCCGTCCCGATGGGAATGCTCGGGTCGGGCAGGCTCCCCGGGCCCCGGAGTGACGAGTGGGACTCCCGCCAGCCGACGGAGGGACGCCCGACGGAGGCGCGGCCCCCGAGGACGGCGAGGCCTGCGGAAGAGAGACCGAGACCGAGGAAGTGGCGCCGGTCCATCACACCGCCTCTGGGCGAGCCAGCAGTGCGGCCTGCTCGGCGGTCTCCAGGGCTCCCAGGACGGTGACCGCGACCCCAGCCTGCCTCATGGCCTCGATCCCGTCCTCGGGGGCACTGTCGTCGGTGATGACCTCGTCGACGCATCCGATCGGGCAGATGCGCGCGAACGCCCGGCGACCCACCTTGGAGCCATCGGTCACCACCACCACCCGCCGAGCGCGTGCGAGCATTGCCCGGTTGGCATGGGCCTCGACCTCGTGATGGGTCGTCAACCCGTACTCGGCCATGAGGCCGTCGACCCCGACGAAGCAGGCGTCGAGGTTGAGTCCGGCCAGCGTCTCCTCGGCCAGCGGTCCGACGAGCTCGTAGGACTCGGGTCGGCACGCCCCGCCGGTGACGATCAACTTCACGTTGGTCCTGACCGCCAGCTCGGCCGCGATGTTGAGCGCATTGGTGACCACGGTCAGCGACGGACATTCGGCCAGCTTCCGCCCGACCTCGGTGGTGGTCGTCCCACCGGTCAATCCGATGGCCAGTCCCGGGACGACCGACCGTGCCGCCTCGGTGGCGATGAGCTGCTTGGCCGGCCGATGGCGGACACCCTTGTAGCGGAGCGGGAGCTCGTAGAGCCCGGCTCGGGCGACGGCCCCACCGTGTGATCGCTCGGCCAGATGCTGCTGGGCGAGCAGGTCCAGGTCACGACGAACGGTGGCCGCAGACACCTCGAAGTCGGCGCTCAACTCCTCGACGCTGACCGTCCCGGTCTCCGCCAGGCGGTTCAACGTCTCACTCAGCCGCTCGGACTGCCGCACGCCGCCAGGGTAGCCCAGGTCCATCACTCCTTGCGCAAATGTTGGTTGTGTTGTGCTTGTTTCTATGTGAAACTGCCACAAATGAGCACAATCACTCATCCGATTGGCGATGAAATCGCAAGGCAACCGGAGCACTGGCGCAGGTCCGCCGAGTTGGGTACCCGACTCCGGGAGCGGCTCCCCGCTGCCGGCACCTCTGTTGCCATCATCGGCTGTGGCTCCTCGTGGTTCGTTGCCCAGACCATCTCGGCACTGCGAGAGGAGCACGGCCACGGACGCACCGACGCCTTCTGCGCTCCGGAGATGCCCCGGGGACGCTCCTACGACGCGGTGATCGCCATCTCGCGCTCGGGCACCACCACCGAAGTGCTCGAGGTGCTGGCCGAACGTTCGCCGACCGCTCGCACCATGGCGGTGACCATCTCTGCCGGCAGCCCCATCACCGAGGCGGTCGACGACGCCATCGTGCTCGACTTCGTCACCGAGGAATCGGTCGTGCAGACCGGTTCGGCCACTTCGGTGGTGGCGCTGTGGCACGGAGCCTTGGGGGAAGTTCCCGAGACACTGGAGTCGGTGGGCACCCGGGGGATCGAGGCGCCGATACCGGCAGCGATCAATGACGCCCGTCAGCACGTGGTGCTGGGAACCGGCGCAGCGGTCGGTCTCGCACACGAAGGTGCGCTGAAACTGCGCGAGGCCGCCGGAGCGTGGAGCGAATCCTACCCGGCGAGCGAGTACCGGCACGGTCCACGGAGCGCCACTGCTGGGGACACCATCGTATGGCCGACCGGCTCGATCGACTCGGGAGTCCTCCAGGCGGCGGAGGAGGCAGGGGCACTGGTCGTGCCGAGCTCGGGGCATCCGCTCGCCGATCTGGTGAGGCTGCAACGAGTCGCCGTGCTCCTCGCCACCGCATCGGGTCGGAATCCGTCGCGTCCGCCATGGCTCGAACGCTCGGTGGTGCTCAGGTGAGCAAAGTGGACGGCGATCGGTTCCTGCTGTCCGGTGAGTTCCACTACTTCAGATGCCCGAGGGCCACCTGGCCGGATCGGTTGTCCTCGGTCCGCGAGGCCGGATTGGACGCGGTCAGCATCTACGTACCGTGGAACTGGCACCAGGCCGACTCTGGTCCACCGGATTTCGGATCCGATACCGTCCCCGAGCGGGACCTGCTCGGGGCGCTCGACGCCATCGGCGAAGCCGGACTCCGGTGCATCCTCCGGCCGGGGCCGTTCATCACGGCCGAGTGGCACAACGGTGGCATCCCCGACTGGCTGCTGACCGAGCAACCCGACATCCGTTCACGGACCGCATCGGGCGAGCCGCTTCTCGGAGGATCGTATCCCGCCATCACCTACGCACATCCCGAGTACCGGTCGGCGGCTGCGGCCTGGTTGCGGGCGGTCTCGGGCGCCGTCTCGGGACATCTCACCACCCGAGGCGGCCCGATCGACAGCGTCCAGGTCGACGATGAGACCTGCTACTGGCAGCGCCTGGCCCCACCACTCGATCTGGACTACCACCCGGCGCTGGTCGGTCGCACAGCCGGTGGATCGGTCTTCGCCCGCTGGCTGGTGGACCGCCACGGGGGGGTCGACCAGGCCGCGAAGGCCCATGGCTGCCCGTGGTCCAGCATCGAGGAGATCGCGCCACCCACCGTCCAGATGACGGTTCCCGGACAGGCGAGGCGCTACACGGACTGGCTCGATTTCAAGCTCCACGTCATCGACGAGTACGTCGAGTTCTGCGTTCGGGTGTTGCGCGACGCGGGTATCGACGTACCCATCTCGATGTTGTTCCCCTACCTGACATCGCTTCAGGCGACCAAGTTCACCGAATTCGCCGAGCGCAGCGGGCTGGAGGTCGATCTCACCAATGAGTGCTACGTCTCGCTGTTCGAGGCGACGTCGTTCCCCGAACAGAAGGTGGCCAGCGTCATCTCGTGCCACGAGACCTACCGGATGTGGCGAAGACCATGGTCGGGGCCCCCGATCACCATGGAGATGCAGGCCTCCAACTCGTCGTTCATCCCCCCGTCGGTCATGGAGGTGGTCTACCGGCTGAGCATCGCCAGAGGGATCCGCGGATTCAACTACTTCATGATGGTGGGGGGAAGCAATCCTCCCGGCTTCGAGGGTGGTACCGGATCCGAATACGATATCGCCGCCCCCATCGCCGCCGACGGGCACCGGCGACCGCACTACGACACCATCCGCCGGCTCTCGTCGGTGATACGTGCCAGCGATCCGGTCATTTCCCGGGCCGAGCCGAAGCGCGACGTATGGATCGGCTGCTCTGTCGAGTACGACGCCCAGTCGATGGGAGGCGCGGCTCTTGCACTCGATGCCTGGGGGATCCAGACACTGCTGCCACAGGGGGACATGGGGATGTCCGAGGGCTGTGGCGTTCAGGCCCTGATGTCCAGCCGGAGCGTGAGCTGGGGCTGCTTGGAGCTCGAGCGGTGGTCCGGACCCGACGGCGCCTCCGCGGGGGTGGACATGCCGGCGCAGCTGTGGGTGGGTTCGCTCGATCACATGGCCACGGCGATACAGAGGCGGCTGGCACACTATGTGACCGACGGCGGGCACCTCGTGATCCTGCCGATGCTCCCCAGCCTCGACGAGCACCTCCGGCCCTGCAGCGAGCTCCGTGACCTGGTCCTCTCCGGAACGCCGTCGCCCGAATTCGCGGGGTTCTCCGGAGGCTTCGACGGCCACTCTCTCGTCCGGGCTGTCGACGGTGGGACCATGGTGGTGCCCGGTTCGTGCACCCCGTTGACCTTGCCGCCCGGGGCACGGCCACTGGCGTTCACCGTGGATGGCGAACCGTGCGGGTTCACCCGGACCGTAGGGCGCGGTGCGGTCAGCTTGCTCGGGTTCCGCCTGGGCTACGACCCCGACGGCGGACCGGCCGGTGGGGACCTCCTGCTCGATCTGGTCGAATCTGACGGTCGGCTCCGGTCGTCGTGGACGACGGACACCCAGTGCTGTGCGTTCGGCCTCGACGGAGACCTCAGCGGATTGCTCTGCGTGGTGAACCCGGTGGACGTTCCGGTCCAAACCGGCGTCCTCTACGCCCCACCGGGTCCTCGGGAGGGCTCGTCGCACTCGTCGCACACGTCGGGTACGCCGGGTACGCCGGCACCTGGCGGAGAGCGCCGGCGGCTGCCCCTCCGGCTCGACGGCATCGCGTTCTCCGGGCGCGGCGCACTGTTGCTCCCGGTGGAGCGGTCCATCGGTTCGGGAGTGACTCTCGTCCACAGCACCTGGGAATTGACGGGCATTTCCGTCGAACCGGCGGGCGGTAACCGGGGATCCTCGCCCACGGTCACGGTTGACCCTGGTGGCCGGCTCACAGGGGAGCTCCTCTTCCGGGGGGCTGACCGCTGCCTCGGAGTCGAGGGCGGCACCCTGCGATGGGCGGGGCAGGGGGGCCAGGACGGAGAACTGTTGATCGAGATCGATGCCGACGGTGGGGCCAACCTTGGGCCCGACTCCGACATCACCGTCCGGGTCCGGCCAGCGGGCGCGGATGGGGGCGGGGGTGGCCCGACCGTACCCGCTTCGACCGAGAGGCCGACAACCAGTGGACGAGCCGGGGGCAGAGGGGAAGTAAGCAGATGATGAAACGATCGGGGTCGTTCCGGAGAAGCATGGGAGGTCTTGCGGCCATAGGCCTCGCCGGGGCGGTGATGCTGGCCGGATGCACCTCGAATGGCACCACCGGTTCAGCTGCCTCTCCGGTCACCTCCGCTCCGGCGTCGGCGATCCGGGGCCAGACGATCAGCGTCCTGCTCCCCCCCTGGGGACAGGTACCGCAGTCATTGCTGAACCAGTTCACTGCGCAGACCGGGGTCCACGTCAATCTCCAGACCGGGTCGTTCGACGCCATCCATCAACGGATCGCCATCGCCTCGGCAGGAGGCACTCCTCTCGCAGACGTCACCGAGATGGACTGGTCCTGGGTCGGCCAGTTCGGCGGCGCGGGCTGGTACGTCCCCCTGCAGAACGGTCTCAGTCCGTCGACCGTTTCGGGAATGGTGAACCGGGGGGATTTCGAATACCACGGACAGCTCTACGGTGCGTGCTACTCCAACGACTACCGGTTGGGCGACTACAACACCAAGGACTTCGCCAGGGCCGGCATCACCGGTCCCCCCACCACCTTCAACCAGCTTGTCACGGACCTCGAGGCCATCAAGGCAAAGGGCGTGGCCCAGTACCCGCTCGATCTCGAGCTTTCCGCGCGTGCGGGCACGACCGACAGCTGGATGGCCATCACCCATGCGATGGGAGGACAGATTCTGGGTGCGGGTGACGCGCCGGTGTTCGCCAAGCCGGGTTCGATTGCCGAGAAGGCACTGACCTTCGAAATCGACGCCTATCGCCATCAGTTGGTCTCCCCAGCCGCTCTGTCCCTCTCCAGCACGACATCGGGTCAGCAATTTCTGAGTGGCGCCGTTTCGGTCGCGCTCGACGGTGGACCCGGCGATCTCAAAGCGGCGGCCAACCCATCGCTTTCGAACATCGTGGGATCGGCCGGGCAGTTCCTGATGCCCGGCACCAATGGGCCGGGAAACACGATCGGGCTTCCCGAAGCACTGGGGATCATGTCCACCTCGCAGCACAAGGCGGCAGCCTTGGCCTTCATCCGCTGGTGGACGAAGCCTTCCACAGAGGTGTCCATCTACAACCAACTCGGGCTGTACCCGTGCGGAAAGGCCGCACTCGGCATGCTGCAGGCGAGCGGCCAGATACTGGGCGGATCGACCCTCCAGGCCGAGGTGGCCCACATCGTTCCCACGTTCTCCGGAGGAACCCCTCCGTGGTTCTCCACCTTCAGCACCGACGCCGCAACGGACATCAACGCTGTGGCTGAGGGCTCCCTCACCGTGACGAGCGCCCTCGCCCATCTCGCCAAGCAGGTGAACTCCCTGCGTCAAGGCAGTTCGTGATCCTCGGTCGGCAATGGACGTCGGGTCTCCGGCGCGAGGAGGCAAGGGTCGGATGGTTACTGGTGGCACCGGTGCTGCTGGTCAGCTCCGTCCTCGTCCTCTACCCATTGGGGGTCGGGTTCAGCTACAGCCTCCAGTCACTCGTCTACGGGTCGGGGATACCGGACAGGTTCGTCGGCTTGCGCAACTACACCCAGGTCGCCACCCAGTCGTCGACGATCGCCGCTGCCGAGCACACCTTCTTCTACTTGATCATCGCCATCACCCTGGAGATCACCGGCGGTCTGATCCTGGCCCTTGCCCTCAACCGGCCTTTCCGGGGTCGAACCCTTGCGTTCGCCGTGCTGATCCTCCCTTGGGCACTTCCGGCCGTCGTTCGCTCGACGGTGTGGACCCGGATCCTCGCCTCCAACAATGGGCTGCTCAACGGCGTCCTGTACCAACTCCATCTGTTGGGGACGGTGAACCACGACTGGTTCGCCAACACCGTCACCGCGATCTTCCTCATCACCATCGTCCACGTGTCGGGAGTGCTCCCGCTCACCACGTTGATCATCCTCGCCGGATTGCAGACCATCCCTGATGACCTCTACGCCTCAGCCGCGGTGGATGGCGCCACCGCCGTCCAACAATTCCGCCGAGTTACGTTGCCCCTGCTTCGCTCGGCCCTGGTGGTGGCATTCACCATCGGCACGGTCCAGGCCATCCAGCTCTTCGACGAGATCTACGTCCTGAATGGAGCGGCAGCCAACACCCGGTCGATCGCCCTCCAGGTGTACTTCACCACCTTCGAGGCACTCGATTTCGGGCATGGCGAAGCGTTGGTGTTCTTGCTGACCTTCGTGGTGGTGCTGCTCTTCAGCGCCTACCTGTTGGTGATCAGGAAGGCACAGCTGTGACGGCGCGTTACCGGTGGCGGGCACGGTCCGAGGTACGCCGTTCGGAGGCTCGAAAGCAGAGGTCGGAACCGTGAGGCGCTACCGAGCGAACTGGCCGCGCAGAGTGGTCATCGCCGGGCTCGTGGTCTGGTCGGTCGGGCCGATCCTGGTGGCGTTGGTCACCAGCGTGTCCACGACGGCCGAGGTCGAAGCGTCGCCGCCCGTCTGGATACCGACGCACCTGTCACTGTCCGGGTATTCCGCCCTGCTCGGCCACGGTGGCACTGGAACTTCGAGAGCCGGTTCGGAGGCTGGATCGTTCCTTCGTTCGATGCTCAACAGCGGCATGGTCACACTGGAGGCAACCGCGGTCATCCTGATCCTGGCGGTGTTGGCTGGTTACGCGTTTGCCCGCCTCCGCTTTCCGGGTCGTCGGATCATCATGGCGCTGGTCTTCCTCACGCTGATCGCACCAGTGTTCGCCGTCGCCACACCGTTGTTCCGGATCATGGCCGACCTACGGTTGATCGATACCCAGCTCGGCTTGGTGCTCCTCTACGTCAGCGCCTTCGTGCCGCTGGCCATCTGGATGTTCATGAACTACTGCAGGGACCTCCCTCCCGAGCCGGAGGATGCTGCGCTCATCGACGGATGTACCCGCTTGCAGGCACTGTGGAAGGTGGTGCTCCCCCAGATGCTCCCCGGGATCGTGGCCCTTCTCGGGATTCTCTTCCTCATCGTCTGGAGCCAATTCTTGATTCCACTCATCTTCGCCACCACGCTCAGCACCAAGCCGGTCACCGTCCTCATAACTGAGCTGGTCGGCAAGAACACCGTTCCGTACTCCGTCCTGGATGCAGCAGGAATCTTGGCGATGATCCCACCGACTTTCATCGCGGTCGCACTCAATCGCCACATCCGCGGCATGCTCGCCGGGACTGCGGGCTGAGGGGCCGTCATGGCCGGGATCACCCTCGAACAGTTGGCGAAGCGCTACGACGACGCCGTACAGGCTGTCTTCCCCTTGGACCTGTCGGTGGAGGACGGAGAGCTCATGGTCCTGATCGGTCCTTCGGGATCCGGAAAGACGACGGTACTCAGGATGATCGCCGGTCTCGAGGAGGCCACGGGTGGGAGCATCCGGATCGGAGGGAGGGACGTCACCACGACCGCTCCGCGCGATCGCGACATTGCCATGGTGTTCCAGAATTATGGCCTCTACCCGCACCTCAAAGTGAGGGACAACCTCTCGTTCGGACTTCGGGTGCGGCACGTGGAGAGGCAGGTGATCGAGGAGCGGGTGGCCGAAGCCGCCCGAATGCTGGGGATCGTCCCCCTGCTCGATCGGAGGCCGCGCCAGCTGTCAGGTGGAGAACGCCAACGGGTGGCGATGGGTCGTGCGATCGTCAGAGAACCCGCGGCCTTCCTGATGGATGAACCATTGTCCAATCTCGACGCCAAGCTCCGGATCCAGATGCGGAACGACCTGGTGTCCTTACAACGAAGGCTCGGAACGACCACCGTGTACGTGACCCACGACCAGATCGAGGCGATGACCATGGGAGACCGGGTCGCAGTGCTCGATCATGGGGTTCTCCAACAGGTCGGTACCCCTCGCGACCTCTACGATTCCCCCTGCAACGCCTTCGTTGCCGGGTTCCTCGGCTATCCATCGATGAATCTGTTGCCCGGAACACTATCGACCTCTTCCGGTGTGCCCACCGTGACGATTTGCGGGTTCGAGCTTTCGGTTCCCATGGACCGTGTTCCCGTCGAGGCCGGAGGAGATCCACGTGCGGTCGTCGTCGGCCTCCGTCCGGAGGCTTGCGAGGAGGCCCGTTCGACGAGACTCGCCCCCACCGGAGCCCGACTGTCGGGCCTGGCGCACCGGGTGGAGACCCTGGGAGCAGATGTGGTGGTCCACCTTCGCTTCGGCTGCACCTCTCCGGATCCCGGCACAACGCCACCCATGGTTGACGAAGTAGGCACCGAAGGTACCGCCGGCGAGCTCGTCGCGCGATTCGACAGACGGACCAGCACGCGAGAGGGCGACCGTCTCGACGTGGTGATCGACACCGATCGTTTGATCTTCTTCGATCCCGGCACCGGGGACGCGCTCCGGTGAGCGACGGTCCAGCCCAAGGATCGGCTGATCGATCGCCGTCGGTGGTGATACTGGGTGAGGCAAACCTCGACGTCGTGGTTCGGGGAGGTGACGTGGTCCCACGATTCGGGCAGGAGGAGCAATTGGTCGATGCGGTCGACATCCTGCTCGGTGGTTCGGGGGGGATCACAGCGGCTGCGGCCGCAATGCTCTCCCTCCGGACCACGCTGGTGGGTATCGTCGGTGATGATCCTGCCGGTCGACGGGTCGTCGAGGAGCTCGAGCAGAAGGGTGTCGATTGCCAGCACGTGGGGATCGAACAGACCCTGGACACCGGGTGCAGCGCGATCCTCACGACCTCCACCGACCGGGCGATCCTCACTCACCTCGGTACCATCGCTGCGCTGGAGACCCGCCATGTGAACCCGACCTGGCTGGAGGGCGTGGACCACGTCCACGTGAGCAGCTACTTCCTGCAGTCTGGGCTGCATGCCGGGTTAGGCGAGCTACTGGACGAGGTGAGACGAAGCGGATCGACCATCTCACTCGATTCGAACTGGGATCCGACCGGTACATTCGATTCGGGCATTGCAGGTCTCTATGACCGGCTGGACATCCTCCTCGTGAACGAGTCCGAAGCGGACCGCCTGGCACGTGCTGGAGGCGGTACGGGTGGCTCCGCCGCTCGCTGCGCCAGCGAGCTTGCCCAGCTGATCCCATTGGTGGTGGTCAAACGAGGTTCCCTCGGCGCCCTGGCCGAAGGAAGGGCTGGCGCCGTCGAATGCCCGGGTCGGCCTGCAGGCGTGGTCGACTCCATAGGAGCCGGTGACAACTTCGACGCCGGATTCCTGGCCGCGTGGCTCCGCGGGTTCGACGTGTCATCCAGCCTCTCGGTCGGCTGCGCCACCGGATCGGCGTCGACCGAGGCGCCCGGTGGCACGTCACGCCAACTCTCGTGGAGGGAGGCCCTGGCGCAGGCGGGACTGCATGGCGGTGGGGGCGAACGGGCCGGACGGTACGGCGACCGCCGGCAGGCGGATGGGAAGCCCCCCAGGGGACCTCGATGAGCCGACTCGTCTTCGTCGGTGCTGCGCCGGCCGTCGATCGCCTCTTACTGGTCGATCACCTCGAGGTCGGTGGCGTTCACCTGCCTACCCGGGTGCAGGTGACCCCGGGTGGTAAGGCGTTGAACGGTGCCAGGGTCGCCTGCAACCTGACCATCGATCGCCCGGACGTAGCCGTTTCGGTCGTGGGATTGATCGGTGGGGCCAGTGGGAGGTGGATTGCCGATGCGGTGGCAGGTGCCGGCCTCACAGCCCATTGGGCTTGGACGTCCGAGGAGACCCGAACCTGCATCGTCGTAGCGGAAGAGGGTGGGGGAACAACGGTTGGAGGTCGGTCGACGGATTTCTACGAATCCCCGCTTCCAGTGAGTCCGGCCGAGTGGGAGGAGCTGTGCGCGGTGGTGACCGAAGCGTGCCACGGGGCGTCGTGGGTGGCACTGGCTGGCCGCCTCCCTCCCGATTGCCCCATCGGTGCGGCGACGCACCTGATCGAGTGCGCTCGGGTCGGAGGTGCACGAGTGGCTGTCGACGCCTCGTCGTCCGCACTGGACTTGTACCTCGATCTGGCCCCCGACCTGGTGAAGGTCAACCACATCGAGGCTGCGACCGTACTCGATCGTACCGTCCCCACCGACGTTCCGGGCCTGTTGGCCTTGACCGTCCTGCTGCACGAACGTGCCGGCGACGACACGGCGGTGGCGGTCACCGGGGGGCTCCTCGGTGCATGTCTCGCAGCACCGGATCGCTCGTGGGCTCAGACGACGGAGCACGAGTCGAATCATGGGAGCGGCACCACCGATGACGCCGACCGCGGTCCTTGGTGGGGGAAGGTCCCAGCCGTGGGGGCCTATCCCACCGGAAGTGGAGACGCCTTTCTGGGTGCCATGTTGGTCGCCTTGGACCACCGGCCTGCGGACTGGCCCGGCTCACTCCGAACTGCCCTCGGCGCATCGGCGGCATCCGCCGAGCAGGTCGGCACCGCCATCGTCGATGGGCGACGCGCTGCGTTGCTGGCATCACTCACGCAGGTGCGACCGGCCGTGGCGATGGACCGGCATTGACCCGCCTGACGCCCGCCGAGCACCGGGCACTCCAACGCATCTCCCGCGATGACGGCAAGCTGGTCGTGGTGGCCTTCGACCAGCGCGCCAGCCTGCGAAAGATGCTGGTCGACGCCAAGAGACCGGACGACGACCGCTCGCTCTACCAGGTCAAGGTCGACTTGGCCCGAACGCTGGCTGGCGAGGCAAGTGCAGTGCTCGGAGACCCGGAGATCGCGCTCCCGGCCATGGTGACCGATGAAACCATCCCTCCGCGGACCGGTCTGATCGTCGCCGTCGAGCAGACCGATCCGCCGTGGGTCAACGGACTTCGGCGTTCGGCTCTGGTCCCCGAATTCGGCGCCGTCGGGGTGCGGTCGGTGGGGGGAGACGCCGGCAAGCTCCTCGTCTACCTCCGACCTGACTCCGCCGCCTCGGTCGGTCATGCCGAGTCCGTCGTACGCCCTTTCATCGAGGACTGTTCCGCCTCGGACCTTCTGGCCGTGATCGAGACGGTGGTCTACCCACTGGATGGGGAGGACCCGGACGGATTCGGGCGGGATCTGGAACATCTGGTCCCCGAAGCCGCCTCACTTGGCGCTTCGTGGGGTGCGAAGTTCCTCAAGCTGCAGTACCCCGGCTCCACCTCGGCTTGCAAGGCGATCACCGACGTCGCTCGGGTTCCCTGGGCAGTGCTCTCGGGAGGTGCCTCCTTCGCCGTGTTTCGTACCCGTTTGCAGTCGGCACTCGAGGCCGGAGCATCCGGGTTCATCGCGGGCCGCGCACTTTGGCAAGAATCGGTTCGGCTGGGCCCGGCCGACCGTCGGCGGTGGTTGGCCGGGACGGGGGCCGACCGCCTCCGCGAACTGGCCTCGATCCTGGAAACGGCCGGACGGCCGTGGGCCGAAATGCTCACCGTTTGACGGATCCCCGATGCGGACAGGCCGATTCGGGGATCTCCCGGACCCCTGCTCACGTGCGCACTGCACCACCGGAGAAGGACTTCACCACTCGAGAGGGACTGCACCGGCTGAGCCACATTGCGGCATACGCCTTCGGACTCCGTGACCCAAAGGTCGGTCCGTCGGGTGGTCGGTCGGGTGGTCGGCATCGTTCGGTCGATCCACCGATCTTGTCGGGATGGACCCTTGCCCTTCGGTTCACCCTCGGATAGAACAGACGGATGTGGTGAGCAACATCGGGTGGAGCTGTTCGACGGCGAATCGGGATGCGATTTTCCGGCACGGCAGTTCGAACGTTCGGGCCGGCGCGATCCTTGCCCTCGCTATCCTCACTGGGACCACGTCGTTGGCGATCCTCTCTCCCAACCGTGCCGGTGCCGATACTCTTTCCAATGCGAGAGCGCAGGCATCGACTCTCGAAGCGCAGCTTGCGGCAACCAGTAGCCGCCTCGATCAACTTGACCAACTGTACGAAGGCTCTCAGTACAGGCTTCAGCAGGTCGACGCTCGAATCATCGTGACCCAGAGCAAGCTGGCGGCCGCGCGGCACCTCGTGGCGATCGATCGACTCCAGTTGCGCAGGGAGGCCATACGGACCTACACCAGCGAGGGGACCTCGTCACCGGTGGCCCAGCTCTTCACCTCGGCCAGGAGTACCTCTGGGATCGCATCGGTGTACGCGAACATCGCGGTCGGCAATGCGGCCAATGTCATCGATCGCCTCGACCACGCCGCGCTACGGCTCCAGGCACAACAGAAGTCCCTCGAGGACCAGCGGTCGCAGGCGGCAAGTGCGCGGTCGTCGATCTCCAATGCCGCCGTAGAGGCGAATGACCTGCAGAAGCAAGAACAGACCATGCTCAGCAGTGCCAACAAGACCGTGGCCACTCTGGTGTTGCAACGACAAGCACAGCAACAGGCAGCAGTCAAGGCCGCTTCGGTGGCCGACGCTGCCGCTGCGGCGGCTGCGGTGGCCAGATCAGCGGCACAGACGAACGTTGCGAACGCCGGCTCACCATCGGTAGCCGCTCCGACCAGCGCAAGCCCACCTCCGACGGGCGGCGGTGGAGCGGGTGCAACTTCGGGCCCACCTCTCGGAGGTAGTGGAGGCGGCAGTGGTGGCACGGGCGGCAGCACGACCAACCCACCTCCGCCCAGCTCCGGTGGTGAGATCGCCGTGCGGGCCGCTGAGGCCGAGCTGGGGGTTCCCTATGTGTGGGGCGGTGGGACCTACTCCGGCCCATCCGGATCGGCGTCCGCGCCGGCCAATCAGCTCGGACAGCCAGGCTTCGACTGCTCAGGCCTCGTGATGTACGCCTGGGCCCAGGCCGGAGTGGACCTCGCCCATTACACCGGGGCCCAGTTCCAGGAGACCGCCAGGGTCCCGCTCTCCGATATCCAACCCGGTGACCTCCTCTTCTATGGTCCAGGTGCCAGTGAACACGTAGCCATGTACATCGGTGGCGGCATGATGATCGAGGCGCCGGAAACTGGTCAGGATGTCCACATCACGCCAATCCGGACCGACCCCGTTTCGGATGCAGCCGACGGTTACGAGCCCTTCGTCGGGGCCGGTCGTCCGTAGCGAGCTGCACGATCCGCCACGAGCTGCACGATCCGCCAAGGACCTGGGGAGCGGCAATCCTCCAACCCGAGTTTGGCCGACCGGGATCACCATCAGGCCAAATGCCCGATTGCAACGGGCCATTCAGTGCGCGAAGAGGTGCCAACCGGCATATGCCCATGCCAACACCAAAGCGGCATTGACGACACGCTTTCGGGAGATCAGCCGAACGAGTTCCCCGGCGGTCGCCAACCGACCTCCCGAGCGTCTGGCTGCTTGCTCCACGGTCAGACAGACCACAGTCATGCCCACCCAGAAGGCGACACCGATGGCCTTGCTGTGTGGAAGCAGCAGTGCCGGCACCATGCGCCGAGTACCGATCGCGGCTGCCGAGAACATGCCAATCACCGGCTCGCCGCCTTCCCGGCGCTTTTCGGCAGGTGCCCGGGCCCGAGCAGCGCCGTAGCCGATGCCGACCAGTATCCACACGAGTAGGAGAGCCGCGTCGAGAGGCCGGTAGGCCTGTGCAAGGGCACTGATCGTCAAGTGTGGTGTATTGGCACCGGTGTCGATCCCGAGCAACTCCCAGACCACTACGACGAAGGAGAGCGCCAGCCACGGCGACACACCGAGGAGGGTTCGAACGAATCCGCCGTGGCCCGTCCGCGGCCATCGGTCCACCGAGCTCGCACCATGCGAGGAATCATAGCGATGGAGATGGGCCCGCCACAGAATGCAGTCGATGATCACGACGGATGCAAGCGCGGCCATCCAGGTCGCGAAAGCCGGAGTAGTGGAGTGGTGGAAGCCACTGGCCCATCCACACCACGCACAGAGCATCACGGCCACAACGGTGCCGGCAGCCGGGCGACGCAGGTCCATACTCCTCATCGTCACACCATCCCGGCGATCCGTCCGCGCACGGCCCCCCGAATCGAACCGATCGCAGAGCGCAACCGGCAGCGTGAAGGGATCTAGATCGAGACCGCCGCGGACCCCCGGTCCCGAGCCACGAGAAGCGTAAGAAGCTCCATGTTCACTACTGACTACTTACCAGTGATGGTTCGCGTGCAACTGGAGAACTCGACCTCACCGGGTCCCCGGTGACGCGACCACCACCTGCAGACCTGCCGGGATTCGAACAGTGAGGCGGCAACCGGAGAGGTCCGCCACCCGAGTGTCGTAGCGCACCATCTGGCAGTGGGCGGTGACCGGGCGGCCATCCACCGCGACATGACGGAGGGTAGCCAACGTGGTCGACGTCCCTCCCTTCGTCACTTCGGTCCCGCCCCAGAACACCGCCTTTCCGCCTGGCCCGTCGACGGAGGCGGTGAGGTTCTCGGCGCTCGCCGAGGTGCTCATCAGCTCGCCGGGCACAGAGTCGACATGAGGCTGGCTCAACTGTTGTGCCCGCAACGATGATGAGCGAAGGGAGCCGTCGAGATGAACCACGGCCCAGTTGGCCCAGCTCCCCTTGCGCTGTTTCCAGAGCCAGAATCCAGACCCGACTACGTAGTCGTTCTGCTGGGTCAGCTGGGCCCCGAGCCAACCGTTCCACGCGGGTGTGGAGGAGGAACCGAACTCGTCGACCACGAATGGCGTGCCGAAGATGGCAGCCTCTTTGGCGGCGTTGGCGTACGAGGTGGCCATGGCGGAGAGGGAGACGCTCGGGCCATAGGGCGGAGCGAAGACTCCCGAGTAGATGTGGACGGCATAGACCAGGTTCGGGTCGTTCGAGAAGCGAGCGGCCACGGACACTGCGTTGTCGGTGATGTCGCGGACGATCGAGGGCTCGAACCACAGTGGCACGACAACCCCACCCTGCCGGAGGCCGGAGATCATCCGCTGATAGAACGGATAGAGCGATTTCTGTTCGAACGGACTCGGTCCCGACGGCCACGGTTCGTTCATCAACTCGACCCCAACGACGTTGCTCGAGGGGCTGGTGGCGCCGGCAGCCTGGGCGACTGCCGTCGCAGCTTCGAGATACCACGACTGAAGCGGTCGACCTGAGACGGTTGCATTCGCCCAGAAATTGCTGAAGGCAGCCAGAGCGCACGCGGTCGTGGTGATCACAGGCGTACATGGCGTTCCGTTGTCGTCGACCGCCCAGGCCGGAGCGCCATCCGCCTCCGCCGTCGGATCAGTCACCACGCTGTAGTTATCCTGGTGCATATCGACCAGCACACCGATCCCATGGATTCTGGCCCACGAGACGATCTGGGCGACGCGGTCGAGGTATCCGTGATTGATCACGCCCGGACGCGGCATGATCCGGCTCCAGGACACGGGCAAGCGAATGAAGTTGAAGCCGAGCGCCGCCATTTCGGCAAAATCCGCTTGGCTCACCGGCGGCGCTTCACGGTGATCGCTCGGATAGTGAACCAGCGCGTTGTCATCGACTCCTCGGAGTAGCAGCATCTGCCCATTGGCATCTGCGAGGTATGGGGAACCGGCTGCCGGATGTACAACGTGCACGCCGATCGGAGCTGCAATGGTGGGGTGCCCGGTCACCAGCTGGGTCGCACCGGCTGCGTCCGGAAGCCCGGCCAGCGCCAGGCACAGTGTGGAGGCGAGGACCACCGCCACCGTCCGCCATGGTGCCCGACGAGATGCGGGTGATCGGGCAACAGACCCCGTTGGTGGAATCGGCAGGGCCTTCAGTCGTCGGGTCCAGATCACGGGGGAAGCCTATAGTCGCCCGACTGATCGGTGCCCATGGCCGACGCCCGATTGCGGGGAATCCGGCCGATCGGTGCCCATGGCCGACGCACGGTTGCGGGGGAATCCGGCTGTAGGAGCTGTGCCGTGGGAAGGCCTGTCGGTCAGCCTCGACGGAACTCGAGGGATCCGCCACCTGCGTGCCGGCGGCGCCAGGCGGCACATCCAGCTGCCTGCAGCGCTGACCTCACGGGGCCAGGACGGTCACGAAATCCCGTGTCCAGCCCGACTGATACTGGTCAGCGGGTCGATCCTGTCCTGGGACCCCTGCGACGAGCGGTCCACCGGGGGCAGCCGCGTAATCCAACTGCACCCAATAGGGGTTGATGTCGAGTTCCATTCCAGTCACCGCACCGGCAGAAATGAGCGCGTTGGCGAGGTCCGAGGGGACGGCTTCCATGCTGGCCGCATAGAGGAGGTTTCCTGCCGCATCCTCTCCCAGCGAGCTGCGGGCAACGACGGAGCCACCACCCAGCGTGGCACCCCAGGCAGAAACGTTCTGGATCTCGGGGCTGGGTTGGCCTCCGACAACGATCGGTGGCAGGTTCTGTCGGACACTTACGACCTGCTCTCCAGGGGCCAGCGCTCCCGCGCCCCACACACCGACGTGGGCCGTCCCGTTCGCATCGATGATCAAGCTGGCCAGCCCTGTCTGCAGGGGGACGAGCACCTGGGAGTTCAGTTCGAATCCCCCTGATCCCGTACTGATCTGGAATCCACCGTTGAAAGCGGCCAGAAGGATGGGCTGCTCGTTGGGTCCGATAGCCGAGCCGTTGTCGGGACCGATGACGGCGGATCCAGTCGGCGGGTCAGTCGATCCGACGTGGAGGGCGAAATGCGTCTCCCCAGCACGGAACCGGAAGATGGTGACGGAGGTGCCGTCGGCCTCGGTGACCGTCCGGGTGTCGATGGCGATCGCTCCTTGTACGGTCGAAACAGGTGTCCATCCCGGCTGTTCGGTGGTCGTAGTGGTCGGAGGAACGGTGGTCGTAGTGGTCGGAGGAACGGTAGTGGTGGTCGATCGGTGCACTGCAACCGGCCGGCTGGAAGAGGTTGTCATGGAACATGCGGCAACCACCAGTGCCAAGACGATCAGCGGCACCAGCCGGAACACGCCCCCGGTGTCGGTGTGACCGGACTGGAGTTGCCGACAGTCGACGGAGCGGCTCGCCCCCTTCCGGTTCACGACCCGGCACCTGCTGCCGAAACGTAGGGTCCGACCACCTTCACGATCTTCCCTTCTTCACGATCTTCCCTTCAATCGCATTCCGGCTGGCACAGGAAACTCTCTCGCTGCAATGACAGGGTCGGGTCGCGATCCGACAGGATGCTCACAACCCAACTGTTGTCCTTCCCCGTCGATCGAATCAGCTCCACCGTGGTCGCAAACCCCCGCGGCGAGCACACCCTCCTTCGGCAGGACACACCAGTACACCATTACCCGGACGCCCGATTGGGTCATGGCACCCGGCCGCCCGATCGGGTCATGGCACCCGGCCGCCCGATCGGGTCATGGCACCCGGACGCCCGATCGGGTCATGGCACCCGGACGCCCGATCGGATGTGGTCGGCGCCGGTCTCGGACCGGTCCAGCGGAGGGAGCGGCCGTTCCGGATGCCCAGCCAGCGGCGAGCAAGGGCCGGTCCCACCCTGAGGTTGCACTTCGCTCCGTGGCGTGGTTTGCTGTTAGCACTCGACACCGCAGAGTGCCAACTACACGGAGGAACACCAGATGGCCAAATTGATCACGTTCGACGAAGAGGCCCGCCGCTCCCTCGAAAGCGGCATGAACAAGCTCGCAGACGCCGTCCGGGTCACCCTCGGCCCAAAGGGCCGAAATGTGGTCCTCGACAAGAAGTGGGGCGCCCCCACGATCACCAATGACGGGGTCTCGATCGCCAAGGACATCGAGCTCGAGGACCCGTTCGAGAAGATCGGCGCCGAGCTGGTCAAAGAGGTGGCCAAGAAGACGGACGA
>DAHUZT010000047.1 GCA_027315005.1 Acidimicrobiaceae bacterium
CGCTGTGGCCGGTGCCGTGGTGGAGGCGGTGGTCCGTGCCGGCCTCGACGTGCTGGTGGCCCAGCCGCGAACGATCGTCACCGCTCCTGCCCGCGCGGCGGGCGTGCGGGTGGTGGCGGAGGGCTTCTGTGACAGGGCCTACCAGAACGACGGTCTTCTCCTTCCCCGGAGCGCACCCGGTGCGCTGATCGAGGATGTCGCCGAAGCCGGGCTCCGGGCACGTGAGCTCGTGTGCGACGGTGGACTGCGCGCCGTCGACGGCACCTGGACCGAGATCCATGTCGAGACCCTGTGCATCCACGGCGACGTCCCCGATGCCGCCCGGCGCGCCCGAGCGGTGCGGTCGGCTCTGGTCGCAGCCGGAATTGCCATCCGACCATTCGCGACGACATGACGCCCTCCTCCCGGCAGACCCCTCTCCGGACTTTCGGTGACGCCGCCATCCTCTGTGCGGTGACCGATCTCTGCGTCGGCCGGACCCTGGCTTCTGCGGTGTCGAACCGGCTGGGCGAGAGCGCTCTCGAGGTGGTCACCGGATGGGACTCGGTACTGGTGGTGCTCGACTCCGGGCGAGCCGACCCGGACGCGGTCAGGGGGCTGCTCGCCGAGCTCGCCGTTCACGCGGAACGAACCCGCTCGCCCGGTCGGGCAACGGGGGAAACCGACCATCGGTTTCACGCGCTGCCGGTCAGCTTCGACGGTTGCGATCTCGATCTCGTCGCCCAACGGCTCCTCCGGTCACGGGGTGAGCTGGTTTCGCTCCTCTGCGGGTCGGAGCTGGAGGTGGGCTTCCTCGGGTTCGCCCCAGGCTTCGCCTACCTGATCGGCCTGCCCGAACCGCTGGCCGCCCTGCCCCGCAGGTCCTCGCCACGCCTCGCGGTGCCCGCCGGCTCGGTGGCGGTGGCCGGAGGGTTCGCCGCCGTCTACCCCCACGCCACGCCAGGTGGGTGGTGGCTGCTCGGGACGACCCCGGTCCGATTGTTCGATCCGCTGACGCTCCCCTACGCCCGCCTCCAACCCGGCGATCGGGTGCGATTCGTCGATTCCGGCGCCGGGCCCCCGATCGGTCCCGGTGCAGAGAGGCCCTCGGGCACGACCGGTTCCGCCGGACGACCTCTCCCCGATGACTGCCGCAGGGGGATCGACGTGGTCGCCGGCGGCCTGCTCACCCTGGTCGAGGACGCGGGACGGCGCCGCGTCGCCCACCTCGGCGTCCCCTCCGCCGGTCCCGCCGACCCCGACGCCATGGTCCTCGCAAACCGGCTGGCGGGCAACCTCGACGGAGCGGCCGGCCTCGAGCTCACCGGGAACGGACCGCAGCTCCGCTTCGGCGCCGCCGGGCACGCGGTGGTGGTCGGGGCCGAACCCGACACCGTCGACGTGGACATCGACGGGCGGCGGGTCGAGGACCGAAGGGTGCTGCCGGTGGGAGCGGGACAGGTGCTGTCGGTCGGTCGGGTCCGGGTCGGCCTCCGGGCCTACGTGGCCGTGTCCGGTGGGCTCCTCGTCCCCACCGCCGTCGGCTCGCGCTCGACCGACGTGCTCTCGGGACTCGGTCCTGCGCCCCTTCGCGCAGGCGACCGCCTCCCGCTCGGCGACCCGGGCCGCCCGCGGGGCACCCTCGTACTCCCCTGGCGCAGCGCGCCACCCGGGGGACCCACCACGCTGCGGGTGCTGACCGGACCCCACGACAGCACACCGGAAGTCCAACGAGGTCTCATCGAGACGATCTGGACCGTCACCGCCGAGTCGAACCGGGTCGGCATCCGGCTGGATGGGATCGGCCGCCTGCCGCCGGTCGATCCCATCAGCTCGACCCCCATGGTGACCGGGGCCGTCCAGGTACCACCGGACGGTCGACCCATCATCCTCGGCCCCGACCACGCCACCATCGGTGGCTATCCCGTACCTGCCACGGTCATCACCGCCGACCTCACCCTCCTCGGTCAGCTCCGGCCCGGTGACACCGTGCGGCTGGTGACGGTGGACGGGGCCGATGCGGCCCTCGCCCGCCACCAGCGGGACCGCCGGCTCGAGCGGGCGGTCTCCGGCTGGTTCCCCACCACCGCCGGCCCGTGACCCGCCCGGACCCAGCTCGATCGGCGGGACCGGTCGAGATCTGCGAGCATTGCAGTGAGGAGCCGGGCCCAGCGGGTGCGGCACCAGCACGTGGCGAGAGGAGCCATCGGTGGCCGACGACCGGCAGTCCGGAAGCGAGGAGCAGCCCCCGGATGGATCCGCGCTGCTCCGGTCCCGAGACGACGGGCAGCTCCACTTCCTGCCCGGAACCGAGGCATCCGCGTTTCCGGTCACCGCCCCGGAGAACGCCACTCCGCTCGAGGAGGACGAGCCCGAAGGCACCGTCCCCCCCAGTCCGCTGTGGGCCATGAAGGAACGGCGCCACGAACAGCTCCTCCACTTCTTCGGACATCCCGAACGGGTGCGAGCCCGAATCGGTTCGGGGGACGGGACGGTCTACGCCATCGACGACGGCGGTCACCATCGGATGATCGGACGCCCGGTGGGCGCGACCACCGACGGCTGTGTCTACAGCCTGATCGGCCGAGTGCCGAGGTCCGTCTACGAGGACCTGGCCTCCGGCACCATCGACGGTCGCGAGGCGTTCCGCTCTGCCTCCGACCTCGCGCTGAGCGGCACCGTCGAGGAACCCGGGGTCTCCAACGTCTTCGACGTCGACTTCTACCGCAGCGGCGAGGACGTCCCAGCCGAGTACCTGCCACCCTCTCCCTTCCTCACCTTCGAGGAGGATCTCCCGACCGCCGATCGCTGATCGGACGGGTCGCCCACCGCCGCTTCCACCCGGATCGCTACAGTCGGGGCATGGCATCCGACTCGACCACCCGTCCCGGCGACGCCACCGGATCGCTCAGCGACCCCGACACCTTCGACTCACTCGATCCGGCCACTGGAACGGTGGTGGCGACCTTCCCCGTCGAGCGCGAGCCGGTCGTGCACCTGGCCGTCGAGCGGGCCCGCCAGGCCTCCGGCTGGTGGCGGTCCCTCGGGTTCGCCGGGCGCAAACAGCACCTCTCGGCCTTCGCCGGCGAGCTGGCCCGACGGGTCGACGATCTCGCCGATCTGGTACGTCGTGAGAACGGGAAACCCCGCGGCGATGCCGTGCTCGAGATCACGCTCGCCATCGACCACACCATGTGGGCGGCCCGGAAGGCCGAGGCGGTCCTCGGTCGCAGGCAGGTCTTCCCCGGTCTGTTGGCCCTCAACAATTCGGCGTCGGTCGAGTACCAGCCGCTCGGGGTGGTCGGTGTCATCGGCCCGTGGAATTATCCCGTCTTCACCCCGATCGGCTCGATCGCCTATGCCCTGGCCGCGGGCAACGGCGTGGTGTTCAAGCCGAGCGAGTACACGCCGGCCATCGGCCGATGGCTGGTCGACGCCTGGAACCGGGCGGTGCCGGCCGGACGGGGCGTGTTCGACGTGGTGACCGGCTTCGGTCCGACCGGGGCGGCGCTCTGCCGCTCGGGTGTCGACAAGGTCGCGTTCACCGGATCGGCCCGGACCGGGAGGGCGGTGATGGCCGTCTGTGCGGAGACCCTCACGCCGGTGCTCATGGAGTGTGGCGGCAAGGACGCCCTGATCGTCGAGGAGGGTGCCGACCTCGAGGCCGCCGCCGATGCCGCCCTCTGGGGAGGGATGAGCAATGGGGGGCAGACCTGTATCGGCATCGAGCGGATCTACGCGGCCGAACCCGTCTTCGACCGGTTCGTCGAGTTGCTGACTGAGCGGGCCGCCTCGCTGCGCGCCGGCGCTGACGACGGGGCCGACTGGGGACCCCCGACCATGCCATCGCAGACCGAGGTCATCACCCGCCACCTCACCCGGGCCATGGACGACGGTGGCAGGACCGTCCTCGGTGGCACCCAGAGCGTGGGGAGCGAGGGGGTGGGTCCGACCATCCTGGTCGGGGTACCCGAGGAGTCCCCTGCGGTCACCGAGGAGACGTTCGGACCCACCCTGACCGTGGCCAAGGTGCGCGATGGCGACGAAGCGGTGGAACTGGCCAACGCCAGCCGCTACGGGCTGGGCGGGGCCGTCTTCACCCGGGACCGCCGGAGGGGCATCGAGCTCGCCCGGAGGATGCGGTCGGGGATGACCTCGGTCAACTCGGTCCTCACCTTTGCCTTCGTCCCCGGCCTGCCCTTCGGCGGTGTCGGAGAGTCCGGATTCGGTCGCATCCACGGGCCTGACGGGCTGCGTGAGTTCTCACGGGCAAAGGCGATCACCGCTCAACGGTTCGCCCTGCCGGTCGACATGACCAGCTTCGGCCGTCCGGCGTTGGCGACCAAGGCGCTCGGGCTCACCATGCGGCTCCTCCACGGCCGGCGCTGATGGCCCGGCCCGCGCCCGCACCACTTCCGATTCGACGAGGAGCAGGAACCGCGGCCCGAGATCGGACTCCACGACGGTTGGGACCGCGGTGAGCGAGCCTCTGGTCCTCCTGCCGGGGATGCTCTCCGACCAGCTGTGCTTCGAGCACCAGATCGGACACCTCGGTGACCTGAGCGAGGTGTCGGTCGTCCTCTTGACCGAGCAGGACTCCCGGAGTGCCATGGCGGACCACGTGCTGTCGGTCGCTCCGGAGCGGTTCGCTCTGGCGGGCATCTCCATGGGAGCGTGGGTGGCCCAGGAGGTGGCCGTACGGGCACCGGAGCGGGTCAGCAAAGCCGCGCTCCTCGACACCTGGGCCAGCCCGATCTCCGAGGAGACGAAGGCGCTGTTCCGTGAGCACGTCGAGCTGGCCTCGAACGGAGGCTTCGACGAGATCGTGTCGCTGGCCGGCGAGCGGGCGTTCAGTCCCGCCGGGCAGAAGGACCAGACCCTGATGGCCATCCACCGGTCGATGGCCCTGCGGGTGGGGGTCGACGCCTACCTCCGCCAGATGCGGGCGATGCTCGACCCGACCGACTGGAGACCGTACCTCGGTCTGATCCGGTGCCCCACGCTCGTGGTCCACGCCCGGCAGGACGTGATCTTCTCCCTCGCGGAACACCAGGGAATCGCCGAGGCCATCGCCGGTTCCGCGCTGGCCATCGTCGAGGACTCCGGACACGCCTCGACCATGGAGCAACCCCAAGCGGTGACCGCGCTCTTGCGCGTGTGGCTCGAGTACTTCTGACACGCACCGACCCAGGAGGTGCGGCGCCCCGCATCGAGCACGTGCTCGCATGCCGCTTGCGTGCACCGCCGGTCGAGGGACTGTACCGGATGTCAGCGAAGGGCGACCGCCAGCTCACCGCCCAGGACCACCGCCGCCTCTCGCAGGGTGGCCACGCCGGGTCCGGCCGCCAGAAGCGACCGCGACGCGCTCGGCAGCACCGATCCGGTGGGACAGCCGGTGAACAGCCCGGCCGCGCTGTCGACGGTCCCCCCCTGGGTGCCCACCCCCGGAGCCAGGATCACACCGCCCAGCGAGGCCAGGTCGAACGACGATGGCTCGAGGGTGGCCCCAACCACGGCACCCACGCTTCCCGCGACCGGAAGCGCCCCCGAGTTGAGGTCCCGGATCTCCGCCAGAAGCGCGTCCTCCACCGACGGCGGGGTGCCCCGGGCGGACTCGTCGGACGGGACCGGGCCCGACGTCGGGCGGCCGGTGCCGACAACCGCTTGCTGCAGGTCCCGGCCCTCGGGGTTGGAGCTGCGCACGACCACGATGACCCCGCGACCCGATGCCGACGCCGCTTCGAACGCCGGCCGCAGCGATCCGATCCCGAGGTAGGGATGGGCGGTGACCGCGTCGGCTGCCAGGGGACTCGACGGATCGAGCCAGGCCGAGGCGTAGGCCGCCATGGTCGAGCCGATGTCGCCCCGCTTGGCATCGGCGATGACCAATAATCCGGCCGATCTGGCTGCGGCGAGGACCTCCTCCAGGGCCGCGAACCCCGCCGCGCCGTGTCGCTCGAAGAAGGCGACCTGGGGCTTGACCACCGGGACCACGCCGCAGAGGGCCTCCACACAGGTGAGCCCGAAGGACCGGAGCCCATCCGCGGTGTCGGCCAGTCCCCAGGCGCCGAGCAGCGCCGGCGAGGGGTCGATGCCGGCGCACAGGGGGCCCGACCGCGACACCGCCTCGGCCACCCGCTCGGCGAAACCCGCCGGAGCCGAGCCATCCACCGGTCCGCCGCAGGGTGATCGGGTCGGCTCAGCCATCTTCCCCTCCTCGCGGGTCACCACGCAGCTCACCCATGGGCCACACCCTGCAGCTCGGACAGCCGGCGCACGCCGTGGCGGGCGCACCACGACTCGACTTCCTCCAGCACCCGCAGAGGTGCCCTCGGGTCGCGGAAGGTGGCCGTCCCCACCTGCACGGCATCGGCCCCGGCCATGATCAGCTCGACGGCATCGACGCCCGTCCGCACGCCTCCCACCCCTACGATGGCCGCGTCGGGGAAGGCGGCCCGGACGTCGAAGACGGCCCGGACGGCGACGGGGTGGACCGCTGGCCCGGACAGGCCACCACCACCCGATCCCGAACCCAGCACGGGTGCACGCCGCTCGACGTCGATGGCCATGGCCAGCACGGTGTTGACCAGGGTGACCGCCTCGGCCCCGGCCGAAAGGGCGGCACCGGCGACCTCGGCCACATCGCCCACGTTCGGGCTGAGCTTGGCCCACCGCGGCAGCGGGCAGTGCTCCCCCACCGCAGCCACCACCTCGGCGGTGGCACGCGGGTCGTGGGCGAACATCCGGCTCCGGTCCTCGATGTTCGGGCAGCTCACATTGACCTCGACGGCCACCACACCCGAGGCCCCCGCCAGCATGGCCGCCGCCTCGGCGAAGTCCTCGGTCCGCCGGCCCCAGATGCTCGCCACCACACGGGCCCCTGCCGCGGCGAGCCGCGGCAGGTCCTCCTCCATCCAGGCTGCGACACCAGGGCCCTGCAAGCCGACGCTGTTGATCATGCTGTCCCCGGACTGGTGGACCCGAGGGGAGGGATTGCCGGGCCATACCTCGGGGGCGAGCGACTTGACCACGATGGCGCCGAGCGCAGTCAACGGGAAGTAGGCCCCGAGCTCGTCAGAATGGCCCCCGGTGCCCGAGGCGGTCATGATCGGGTTGGGCAGCGCCACCGATCCCACCCGGACGGCGAGGTCGACGTCATCGAACACGGCGGCCCGCCAGGCCCGCCGGAACCGGCCGGACAGTCCTGTGCCCTCGGACCGTCCGCTCACCGGCTCACCCGCTCACCGCTCGTGGTACTCCTGCAGGGACCGGACACGGAGCGGGTGGCGGATCCAATCCGCTATGCCCGCGGCCGCCGCCCGTGCCGCCGCCACCGTGGTGAGGCACGGCACCTGGTGGGAGAGCGCCGCCTCCCTGATGTGGAGCCCGTCGGCCCGGGGTCCCCGTCCCCTCGGGGTATTGACCACCAGCTGGACCTTCCCACCGGCGATCAAGTCGACGGCATCGACCACCCCGGGATGGGAGTCCCCCACCTTGGCCACCACGGTGGAGACCGGGATGCCCTCGGCCTCGAGCATGGTCGCCGTCCCCGAGGTGGCGACCAGATCGAATCCGAGAGACACGAGGTCCCGGGCCACACCCGATCCGGCCGCCTTGTCCCGGTCGGCCAGGGAGAGGAAGGCGGTGCCCGAGATGGGCAGGCGGTTGCCCGCCGCCATCTGGCTCTTGGCGAAGGCCAGCCCGAAGGTGGCGTCGATGCCCATCACCTCTCCGGTCGACCGCATCTCGGGGCCGAGCAGGGTGTCGACCCCTGGGAACCGGTTGAAGGGCAAAACGGCCTCTTTCACCGCCACGTGCCCGGTCACAGGCTCGGTGAGCAGGCCCTCGTCGCGGAGCTCGGACAGGGTGGCCCCCACCATGACCCGGGCCGCGACCATGGCGACCGGCACCCCGGTGGCCTTCGCGACGAAGGGGACGGTCCGGCTGGCACGGGGATTGGCCTCGAGCACGTAGACCTGGTCGTCCTTGACCGCGAACTGGACATTGACCAGGCCCCGTACGTCGAGGGCGTCGGCGATGGAGGCGACCGCCGCCTCCAGCTCGTCCACCACCCGGGGCTCGAGGGTCTGGGGCGGCAGCGCACACGCCGAGTCCCCCGAGTGCACCCCCGCCTCCTCCGCGGGCTCCATCACCCCGCACACCACGACCTCGCCGGTGGCGTCGCGCACGGCGTCGACGTCCACCTCGATCGCGTCCTCCAGGAATCGGTCGACCAGCACCGGCCGTTCCTCGGTCACCCCGCCTTCCCGACCGAGGGCTCCCCCGAGTGCAGACATGGCCTCGACGGCGGCCACCAGCCGCTCGTCGTCGTAGACGATCTCCATGGCCCGCCCGCCGAGCACGTAGGACGGTCGCACGAGCACCGGGTACCCGACCGCGCGGGCCACCAGCAATGCGTCGGCAGGGGTGGTGGCCGTGCCACCGGGGGGTTGGGCGATGCCGAGGCGGTCACACAGCTCGTTCCACCGCCGGCGGTCCTCGGCGAGATCGATGGATGCGGGGGAGGTGCCCAGCACCAGCTCTTCGGGGAGGCCGGCGGCGAGCTTGAGCGGGGTCTGTCCACCGAGGGAGACGATCACCCCGGCCAGCCTGCCCTCGCCCACCGACGCCGAACGCTCGGAGTCGAGGATGTTGGCCACGTCCTCGTCGGTGAGCGGTTCGAAGTAGAGCCGGTCGGAGGTGTCGTAGTCGGTGGAGACCGTCTCGGGGTTGCAGTTGACCATCACCGTCTCGTAGCCAGCGGCACGAAGGGCGAACGAGGCGTGCACGCAGCAGTAGTCGAACTCGATGCCCTGGCCGATGCGATTGGGTCCCGAACCGAGGATGACCACCCGCGGCCGTTCCGAGCTCTGGACCTCGTCCTCGTCCTCGGTCGTCGAATAGTGGTACGGCGTGTGCGCCTCGAACTCGGCGCCGCAGGTGTCGACCGTCTTGAAGGTGGTCCCCACACCGTGGGCCAGCCGGGCGGCCCGGACCGTCTCGGAGTCCACGCCGTCGCCGAGCAGGTGGGCCAGCTGGGCGTCCGAGAATCCGAGCCGCCGGAGCCGCCGCCAGCTGCGCCGGTCCACGTCTTCGACCGTGCACCCGAGGGTGGCTCGGAGCTGGAGGGCCATACGTGCGTCGGTGATCCCGGCCACCGCCGAGAGGACCCACGGGTCGATCCCGGTGACCCGGGCCACGACGTCCACGGCAGTACCCCGTCGGAGGAGGGTCTCGACCTGGAACAGCCGGTCGGGGGTGGCGACGGCCACCCGGGCGAGCAGGTCCTCGGTGTCCACGCCGTCGAGGACGGCCTCGGCCGGATCGGCGTTCAGCCCGTGACGTCCCTGTTCGAGCGAGCGGACCGCCTTCTGCAGCGACTCGGGGAAGGTCCGACCGATCCCCATGACCTCTCCGACCGACTGCATCCTGGTGCCGAGCCGGTCGGTCGTCCCGGGGAGCTTCTCGAAGGCCCAGCGGGGGATCTTGGTCACGACGTAGTCGATGGTGGGCTCGAACGACGCAGGCGTCGCCCCGGTGATGTCATTCACGATCTCGTCCAACCGGTAGCCCACGGCCAGCCGGGCGGCGATCTTGGCGATCGGAAAGCCGGTCGCCTTCGATGCGAGGGCGGACGAACGCGACACCCGGGGGTTCATCTCGATGACCACCTGGCGACCGGTGGTCGGGTCCACCGCGAACTGGACGTTGGAACCCCCGGTCTCCACCCCCACCCGGCGGAGGCAGGCGAAGGCGGCATCGCGCATGGTCTGGTACTCCACGTCGGTGAGGGTCTGGGCGGGGGCCACCGTGATCGAGTCCCCGGTGTGGACCCCCATCGGATCGAGGTTCTCGATGGAACAGACGACCACGCAGTTGTCGGCACGGTCCCGCATGACCTCGAGCTCGAACTCCTTCTGTCCGGCGATCGACTGCTCGACGAGCACCTCTCCGACTGGCGAGGTGTCGAGACCGTCACCGGCCAGGTGGACCAGCTCTTCCTCGGTGAGGGCGATACCGGTGCCCGCCCCACCCAGGATGTAGCTGGGCCGGACCATCAGGGGAAACCCGATCGAACGGCCGATGGCCAGGGCCTCGTCGAGGGAGTGGGCGAATCCGGAGGTCGGCACGTCCAGGCCGATCTCCACCATCGCCTTCTTGAAGCGGTCTCGATCCTCGGCGGTGGCGATGGCCTCGGCGTTGGCCCCGATGACCTCGACCCGGTTGGCCTGGAGGACCCCTCGCTCGACGAGGGCCATCGTCAGGTTGAGGGCGGTCTGACCCCCGAGAGTGGGCAACAGTGCGTCGGGGCGCTCTCGCTCGACGACGGCGGTGAGCACGTCGACGTCGAGCGGTTCGACATAGGTGCGGTCGGCCATCGCCGGGTCGGTCATGATGGTGGCCGGGTTGGAGTTGGCCAGCACCACCCGGTACCCTTCCTCGGCCAGGACCCGGCACGCCTGGGTGCCCGAGTAGTCGAACTCGCAGGCCTGACCGATCACGATCGGTCCCGACCCGATGACCAGGATCGACTCGAGATCGTCCCGGCGGGGCACTAGGACCTCCCCGCCCGGGCGCCGGTGGCGTCCATCAGCCCGGTGAACTCGGCGACCAGGTAGCGCGCGTCGTGGGGACCGGGCCCGGCTTCGGGGTGGTACTGCACGCCGAAGGCGGGGACGTCCCTGCTGCGGATCCCTTCGATGACCCCGTCGTTCAGGTTGACGTGGGTGACCTCGAACGAGTCGAGACCGCCGTCGGCAACGGCGTAGTTGTGGTTCTGCGAGGTGATCTCCACCCGACCGCTGGAACCGCGGCGGACCGGGTGGTTCCCCCCGTGGTGTCCGAAGGGGAGCTTGTAGGTGGCGGCGCCGAGGGCGGTGGCGAGCAACTGGTGGCCGAGGCAGATCCCGAAGACGGGCACGGACCGCTGTCCGAGGAGGATCCGGAGCTCTTCGACCACGGAGCTGAGCGTGGACGGGTCACCCGGTCCGTTCGAGAGGAAGACCCCGTCGGGTGCCATGTCGAGCACGTGCTCGGCGCTCGTCGACGCCGGCACCACGGTGATCGTGGCCAGGGCGCCGAGCCGGCGCAGCATGGCCTCTTTGATCCCGAAGTCGTACGCCACCACCCGGTAGGGACCATTCCCCCGGGTGAATGTGTGCCCGGTGGTGACGGCGGACACGAGGTCGCGCCCGTCGGTGGAGGGCGCCGAGGAGGCCGCCGACCGGACCTCGGACTCGCCGGCCGTACCGAAAGCGCACGGCAGGGCGCCGTGGTCGCGCAGATGGCGGGTGAGGCGGCGGGTGTCCACCCCGGTGATGGCCGGGACCCCGTGGGCCACCAGGAACCCGTCGAGGGAGCCGGTGGCCCGCCAGTTGCTCGGCACCTCGGTCAGGTCGCGGACGATCACGCCCAGGCAGTGGGGCCGTGCCGATTCGTCATCGGCCGGGTTCACCCCGTAGTTCCCGATGTGGGGACAGGTGAAGGCGACCACCTGTCCCGCGTACGACGGGTCGGTGAGCACCTCCTGGTAGCCGGAGAGCACCGTGTTGAACACGGCCTCGCCGGTGGCCACCCCACCGGCGGGAGGCGCACCGGCGGCCTCGCCTTCGAAGAGGGTGCCGTCGGCCAGGACCAGCACCGACTCGTCCCGACCGCCCACCCCCCGGGCTCCATCGGCCCCGGTCACCGTCGGAGCACCCTCACCGCTGGGCCTCGGCATCGACCACCACCGGCTCGCCGTCGTAGACGGTGTGGCGCACCCGTCCGGTCAGCCGCCGGCCGCCATAGGGCGTGTTCCGGCTGCGGCTGGCCGGTGGGCGGTCGTCGACCTGCCAGGGCAGCTCCGGATCGACGACGCACAGGTTGGCCGCCGCGCCGGGGACGAGAGGTCCTCCCTGGCCGCCACCGTGGGCGGCGTCCAGCCGGGCGATCCGGGCCGGTCTCCAGCTCATCAGGGCGAACACCTGCTCCGGTGGGAGGTCGAGCTCGCCCAAGGCCAGGGCGAGGGCCGTCTCCAGCCCGAGCATGCCCGGCGGGGACTGGTCGAAGGGGAGGTCCTTCGCCTCGGGCGCGTGCGGAGCGTGATCGGTGGCGATGGCGTCGATCGTTCCATCACCGAGAGCGTGCTTCACCGCTTCGACGTCGGTGAGGGTCCGCAGGGGCGGGTTGACCCGGAACACCGGGTCGTAGCCGGACACCGCCCCATCGGTCAGCGTGAAGTGGTAGGGGGCGGCCTCGGCGGTCACTGCCAGCCCCTCGGACTTCGCCCGGCGGACCAGGTCGACCGCGCCGGCGGTGGAGAGGTGGAGGAAGTGGATCCGGGCCCCGGTGTCCTTGGCGAGGACCAGGTCGCGGGCCACCATGGCCTCCTCGGCGGCGGCGGGTTGGCCCGCGACACCCAACCGGCTCGACCACGAACCCTCGTGCATCGCGCCCTCAGCGGACAGGGACAGGTCCTCGCAGTGCTGGGCCAGCGTCACGTCCAACCCGGTGGCGTACTGCAGCGCCCGCCGCATCACCCCGGCCGACTGGACTCCGGTGCCATCGTCGGTGAACAGCTGCACTCCGAGTCGGGCCAGCTCGGCCATCGGGCTCAAGCGCTCTCCCCGCCGGCCGACGGTGATGGCTCCGGCCACCGCCACCTCACAGGTCACCGTCCGACCAATCTCGAGCACCGTCCGGACCGTCTCGGCCGAATCGAGGGGTGGTTCGGTGTTGGGCATCGCCACCACCGCAGTGAACCCCCCGAGAGCGGCGCCCCGGGCCCCGGTCTCCACGGTCTCCGACTCCTCCCGGCCGGGCTGGCGGAGATGGACGTGGAGGTCGACCAGTCCCGGGGCGACCAGGCAGCCGCCGGCATCGAGGACCAGGGCACGACTCGGCGCTTCGGCCCGCTCCGCGACCGACGTCACCAGGCCACCGTCGAGCACCACGTCGGCACGGCGCCGGCCGCGTTGGTCGATCACCGTGCCGCCCCGGACGACGACCGGCGGGGGTGACGAAGCGCGCGGCATCCGCTCAGCCACGGTCGGGGACCTCCTCCAGCCGACCGTGGTGGGCGTCCCGGCCGAGGAGCAGGAAGAGCACGGCCATCCGCACGGCCACCCCGTTTGCCACCTGGTCGGTGATGAGCGACTGGGGGAGCTCGGCCACCTCGGAGGCGATCTCGACCCCGCGCACCAGTGGGCCGGGATGGAGGATGACCGCACCGGGCTGGAGCATGGTCGCGCATCGGGCGGTGAGGCCGTACCCGCTCGTGTACTCCCGAAGGCTCGGGAGCAAGACCCCGCTGCCACGCTCTGCCTGCACCCGGAGGAGCGATACCACGTCGGCCTTCGGCAGCACGGCGTCGATGTCGTGCTCGACGGCGACGACCGGCCAACCCTCGAGCGACGGCGGGAGCAGGGTGGCCGGCGCCACGAGGGTCACCTCGGCACCGAGCGCGGCGTAGGCGACGATCTGGGAACGGGCGACCCGGCTGTGCCGAACGTCACCGACGATGGCGACACGGAGGCCACCGAACCGGGCCAGCCCGTCCTCACCCCCGCCCAGGGCCTCGCGCACCGTGTAGCAGTCGAGCAGGGCCTGGGTCGGGTGCTGGTGGGCCCCGTCACCGGCGTTGACGACGACGCTGTGGTCGACCCACCTAGCGACCCGGTCGGGGACACCCGAGGATGCGTGCCGGACGATCATCGCGTCGATGCCCATCGCCTCGACGGTCTCCACCGTGTCGCGCAGTGACTCCCCCTTCTTGATCGAGGACGAGCCATGGGCGAACGAAAGGACATCGGCCGACATCCGTTTCGCCGCAGTCTCGAACGACATCCGGGTGCGGGTCGAGTCCTCGAAGAACAGGGTGGCCACCGTCCGTCCCCGCAGCGTCGGCACCTTGGGGGAGGCCCGTCTCCCGACCTCGGCGAACGAATCGCTCACCCGCAGCACCTCGGCGATCTGACCGGCGTCGAGGTCCTCCATACTGAGCAGGTGGACCGGGAACGGCCTCACCGTCCGACCAGTTCGCCGAGCGCGACGCCCTCCAGGGTCACGTCCACCATCTCGTCGCGCCGGGTGGGGAGGTTCTTGCCCACGAAGTCGGGACGGATGGGGAGCTCCCGGTGCCCCCGGTCGACCATCACGGCCAGCTCGACGACCTGGGCCCGGCCGTACTCTCCGAGGGCATTCAGGGCGGCCCGGACCGTCCGCCCGGTGAAGAGCACGTCGTCGACCAGCACCACCCGGGTACCGGTCAGATCGAAGCTGATGTCGGTGGCGGCTTCAGGGAGCACCGGTCGCAGTCCGATGTCGTCGCGGTAGAAGGCGACGTCCAAGGTGCCCAACGGCACCGTGGTCCCCTCGACGGTGGCGAGGGTCTCCACCAGTCGCTCAGCGATCATCACGCCGCCGGTCTGTAGGCCGACCAGCACCACGCCGACGAGGCCGTGATTGCGCTCGATGACCTCATGGGCCATCCGAGTGATCGCCCGACCGACGTCGTCGGCCGACATCACCTGGACCCGGGGAACGAAGACGCCACCCCGGGGCCGGGTATGGCTGCGCTCGCGTTCGGCCACTGCATCCTCCTGCCGTTCGGGCCTCACCGGACCCGCTTCACGGTCGTGCGGCGACTATACCCGGATCTGGGCGGCCACCGCTGCCAGAACGCCGTTGACGAAACGACCGGAGTCGTCCGTCGAGTATTCGGTGGCCAGCTCGACCGCCTCGTTCAGGATGACCGCGGTCGGCACGTCGGGGCAACCGATCAGCTCGGCCACGGCCAACCGCAGCACGTTGCGGTCGACGACCGCCATCCGGGAGAGGTCCCAGCCGATGGCGGCCTTGCCAATCAGCGCATCGATCTCGTCCCGCCGGGAATCGAACAGCTCCACCAGCCGGGAGGCATACCCATCCGGAGGAACCGCCAGCGCTTCCAGGACCCGCACCGGAGCGCTCCCCTTCAGGTCGGCCTCGTACAGGAGGGCCAGGGCGCGTTCACGGGCCTGGTGTCGCGGTGCGGGGTCCATCGGCACGGCGTCGCGCCTCAACCGGGCCGGGAGGATCCGGGCCCGCGGCCACGAGCTGGGCTCACGCGCGGGTCAGGTACTCCCCGGACCGGGTGTCCACCTTGACCCTCTCGCCCGGGTTGACGAACAGCGGCACCTGCACCACCAGCCCGGTCTCGAGCGTGGCCGGCTTCCGGGCACCGGAGACCCGGTCCCCTTGGAGACCCGGCTCGGTCTCGGACACGGCGAGCTCGACGGAAGCGGGCAGGTCCACCCCGACGATCTCCTCCCCGTAGAACTGCAGGACGGCGTCGTCCCCCTCCTTCAAGAAGTTTGCGGAGCCTCCCAGGGTGCCCGTGGACACCTGGAGCTGCTCGAAGGACCGGTTGTCCATGAAGACGTAGTCCGCACCGTCGCGATAGAGGAACTGCATCTCCCGCTTGTCGATGATCGCCTGTTCGAGCTTCTCGTCGGCGCGGTAGGTCCGCTCGATGACCGCCCCGGTCCGCTGGTTCTTCAACTTGGTCCGCACGAAAGCTCCGCCCTTGCCTGGCTTCACGTGCTGGAACTCGACCACGTTGAACAGGCCCTCGGGCAAATCGAGCGTCATCCCGTTTCGGAGATCGTTGGTGGATACGGCCATCAGAGCGCGACTTCCTTCGGAAAGAGCGTGAGCGGGCGGCAGCCGTCGTCGGTTACGACCAGCGTGTCCTCGATTCGGACGCCGCCGGTACCAGGAAGGTAGATCCCCGGCTCCACGGTGACCACGACGCCAGGAGAGAGGATAGCAGTCGAACCGGCTCCGACCCACGGACGTTCGTGGATGTCGAGCCCCACCCCGTGGCCGGTCCCGTGTTCGAAGCGATCGCCCCAGCCCGCGGCCACGATCGGTTCCCTCGCCGCCGCGTCCACCGATCCGGAAGCGGCCCCGGCCCGCACCGCTCGGACGCCGAGTGTCTGGGCGTCGGCGACGACGGAGAACAGCACGGCCAACAGGCCGGTGGGGGCGCCCCCCAGGCAGAACGTCCGGGTCATGTCCGACCGGTACCCGTCGAAGACGGCCCCGAAGTCGATCACCACCGGATCGCCCCGCTCCATGCGGCGGGGGCCGGGCCGCGCGTGGGGTTTGGCCGCGTTCTCCCCGGAGGCCACGATGGTCGCGAAGGCGCGGTCCTCGGACCCGTACCGACGCATGGCGTGGTCGAGGGCGGTGGCCACCTCCAGCTCGGTCGGGTACCGGTGGCGGTCACCGGTGGGGAGGTCTGGGGTGTCGACCGACAGCATTCCCACCACCTCGGCCAGGGCCGCGTCGGCGATCGCTGCGGCGCGCTCCATCCTCGCCACCTCGCCGGCATCTTTGACCACCCGCAGATCCTCGACGACCCCCGAGGTGGGCACCAGTTCCGCCGGCTCGAGCACCGAGGTCCACGAACGGAGCGCCGACCAGGTGACGGTGTCGGCTTCGAGCCCTATCCTCCCGGCGGGGACGGCGTCGGCCAGTGCATCACGTTGGGCCTGGACACCACCGATGAAGCACTCCACCTCGCCGTCGACCCCGGCGGACTCGAGCTGCTCTTCCGCCTGGGTCCGGTAGCGCCCGTCGGTGACGAGCAGGGCCTGTGCGGCGGTCACCAGAAGCAGTCCGGCCGAGCCGCTGAACCCGGTCAGCCACCGGATGTTGGCCGGTGTGGTGACCACCAGCGCGTCGACTTGAGCACCGTCAGGCCCGATCCGATCGAAGGCGGCCCTGACCCGGGCCAGGCGACCGTCGACGTGGGGGGGGGGGATGACACCAGGAGCGGAACCGGCCGGCGGGTGCGACGGCACACCGGGGCTCACCGCGTCCTGCGCTGTTCGAGGATCCGGTGGACGGCCACGATGGACAGTCCGTATCCGATCCCTCCGAACCCGGCAATGGATCCGTCAGCCACCGGAGCGATCACCGAGGTGTGCCGGAAGGGCTCCCGCGCGGCCGGGTTGGAGAGGTGGAGCTCGACGACCACCCCGTCGAATGCGGCGAGCGCGTCGTGGAGCGACCACGACGTGTGCGACAGGGCTCCGGCATTGATGACGACGGCCAGCGCCCGACCGCGGGCTCCCTGCACGGCCTCCACCAGATCGCCCTCGTGATTGGTCTGGAGATGCTCGAGCAGGTAGCCGAGCTCGTCGGCCGCCACCCGGGCCACGGCAACGTGCTCGTCCAGGCTCGCCGTTCCGTAGACGTCCGGCTCGCGCTGCCCGGACAGGTTGAGGTTCGGACCCGAGAGGAGCACGATCCGCCGGGTCCCGGTCACCGCTCACCGCCCTCGGCCGTCACCATGTCCGCCAGGGTAGCGAGCACGACGTCCTCACCGACATCCCGCACCACCTCGACGCCGTCCGGCCCGTCGAGCACGAAGGTGAGGTCGTGGTGCGCCTTCTTGTCGCGGCCCATGAACGCGAGCGTTCGCTCGGGGTCGATCCCTCCCGGGAGTTCCGTGGGTAGGTCGAAGGCGCCCACCACCCGACGGTGGAGGGCCACCCGGTCGCCGTCGATCCGACCGAGGCGGTGAGCCAGCTCGGCCGCGAACACCAGTCCGATGGCCACCGCCTCACCGTGGCGGAGATCCCAACCGCGTCCAGGCTCGAACCCCTCGGCCTCGAGGGCATGGGCGAGGGTGTGGCCGTAATTGAGGACCATGCGCCGGCCACCTTCGCGCTCGTCGGCCGACACCACCTCGGCCTTGATCCGGGCACAGGCCGCCACCTGGTCGGCCAGGTCGAGCCCGAGGATCGAGGCGTCCGGCGGGGAACCGGGGGGTCCGAGGAACGCGTACTTGGCCATCTCCCCGCGTCCGGACGCCCACTCGCGGGGTGGAAGCGTGGCCAGCACCCCGGTGTCGCACAGGACGGCGCTCGGTTGCCAGAACGCGCCCACCAGGTTCTTGCCCTCTGGCAGGTTCACTCCCGTCTTGCCCCCGATGGCCGCGTCGACCTGGGCCAGCAGGCTGGTGGCCACGTTGACGTACGCGGTGCCCCGGTGGTAGATCGAAGCGGCGAAGCCGGCCAGGTCGGTCACCACACCTCCCCCGACAGCGATGACCACGTCGGTGCGGCTGAGCCCGGTCCTGGCGAACCCACGGCACAGGGCCTCGGCCCCGGAGAGCGACTTCGCCAGCTCCCCATCGGGCACGACGAACCGTTCGGAGGGTACTCCGGGGTCGACGATCGCCGAGATCCCTTCCTGGGTCACGACCGCCGCCCGAGAAGCGGAGGGAACCGCGGCCGCGACCACTGTGGGCAGCTCTCTCCGGGCGCCGTCACCGACCACCACCGGGTAGCGCCGTTCACCGAGCTCGACCTCGATCCTCCTCATGCCGCCGCTCCCGGACCGATGCCGAACCCGGCAAGCACCTCGACGAGCGATGCCAGCACCTGCTCGGGCCGGTGCCCGTCGACGTCGAGGGTGATGGTGGCCACCGACTCGTACAGTGGGCGCCGAACCGTTTCGAGCGCGACCAGCGCCCGTTCCGGATCGCGGTCGAGCAGGGGCCGGCCGGAGCCATCGCCCACCCGCCGGGCCAGCACGCCCGGAGGGGCCCGCAGCCACACCACCACTCCGGACCCCGCCAGCAGCCGGCGATTGGCGGCCGAGAGCACCACCCCACCGGCAGCGGCCACCACCACCGGTTCGTCGCCGGTCAGGGCCTCGGCGAGCACCCGGGTCTCCTCGGCCCGGAACGCCTCCTCTCCCTCTTCGGCGAAGATCTCGGGGATCGTGCGGCCGGTTCCGGCCAACACCTGGTCATCCGAGTCACAGAAGCGCCATCCGAGGCGCTCGGCCAGCCCCTTCCCGACGGTGCTCTTGCCCACCCCCATCATGCCCACCAGGACGACGCGATCAGGCCGGGGCATGCGAGCCGGCAGCCGAGGTGGCCACCCCCAGCGACGCCAAGTAGCCGAGCCGGTTCCTCCGGAATTCCTCGACGGAATCCCCGCCGAACTTCCGCAGCGCCTCCGACGCCAACACCAGCGCGACCATCGTCTCGGCCACGACACCCATGGCAGGTACCGCGGTCACGTCGGTGCGCTCCTTGAAGGACACCGTCGACTCCTTGGTCACCACGTCCACCGTACCGAGCGTCGGCCGGTTGAGGGTGGCCAGCGGCTTCATCGACGCCCGGACCACGATGGGAGCACCGGTGGAGATCCCCCCCTCCACACCGCCCGCCCGGTGGGTGTCGCGAACGTAGCCGCCACCCAGCACACCGAGCTCCCCGTCGCCGGCGCCGTCTCGGTCGTCGGGGACGGCCGCCCGAATCGAGTCGTGGGCCACCGATCCCCTGCGGGCGGACAGTTCGGCACCGTCGCCGATCTCGACCGCCTTGATCGCCTGGATGCTCATCAGCGACTGGGCTAGCAGCCCATCCAACCGGCGGTCCCAGTGGACGTAGCTGCCCAGTCCGACCGGGACACCGTGGGCGACGACCTCGGCCACACCCCCGAGCGAGTCTCCCGCCTTCGCCGCCGCCCTGATCGCCGCCACCATGCGGGCCGAGGCTGCGGCATCGGTGCAACGCACCTCGGAGGTGTCGGCCTCTGCCAGCTCGGCCACGCTCGGCACGGCATCGGACGCGGCCCGCTCCGGCCCGAGCTGCACGACGTGGCTGAGCACGTCCACCCCGATCTCCCCCAGCAGCAGCTTGGCCAGGGTGCCGGCGGCCACCCGGGCGGCGGTCTCGCGCGCCGACGCCCGCTCGAGGACGTCCCGGGCGTCGTCGAAACCGTACTTGAGCATGCCCGACAGGTCGGCGTGCCCGGGCCGCGGTTGGGTGAGGACCGTCGAGGGCAGGCCCGGCTCGGGAGACATCTCCTGGACCCACTTGGGCCATTCGGTGTTGGCGATCTCGATGGCCACCGGCGAGCCCAGCGTCCTGCCATGCCGGATCCCGCCGAGGAGGGTGATCTCGTCCTGCTCGAAGCGCATCCGCGGACCCCGGCCGAACCCGAGCCGCCTTCGGGCCAGACCACGCTGGATGTCCTCCGCCGTGACCCTGAGACCGGCCGGAAGGCCCTCGACGATCACGACCAGGGCCCGACCGTGCGATTCGCCGGCGGTCAGAAAGCGAAGCATCCTCTCCAATCTACTCGGGGGGCCATTCCCGACGACGGAGCAGTCACGAGGCGGTGGCTTCGAACGGGCACTCGGGCGAAGGCAGGTGGGCCGGTCGGTCGCATCAGCCCACCGTGTGGAAAAGCGACTGGGCGAGGGGGCTCCCCCACAACGTGGCGATCACCGCGCCCAGCGCCAAGGCCGGAGCGAAGGGGATCCGGGTCCGCCGCCCACCTGCGGTCATGGACATGATCACCAGGCCGAAGAACGCGCCCAGCACGAACGCGACGAGGAAGGCGATGTAGGCGTGGAGCAGGCTCAGGTAGCCGACCGCCAACCCGATGGTCCCGGCCAGGCGCACGTCGCCGAAGCCCATGCCCTTCGGAACGAACCACCAGGTGAGGAAGAAGACGATGAATGCAACCGCGCCGGCGACGAACGCACCGGTGAGGCTGTGCCACGAATGGTCGACTGCTGCGGCTGTCACCAGCAGCGGCACGATCAGGGCGAGCCCCGGATAGAGGAGCCTCCGCGGAACCAACCGGTGTGAGAGATCGGTGACCGAGAGCACCACCAGCAGCGCGAACAGCACGCTGAAGGGGGCGAGCACCGCGTTCGGACCGAACCGGACGGCCGCCGCACCCCACAGCGCGGCGGTGGTCAAGGCCGCGCCGACCCTGCGGACGACCGACGGCCCCGACGTCAACAGCCCGACGGTGGTCGATTCGACCGGCGGTCGCTCACCGATGTCCTCGGTCCCTGCCTCGTCTCCAGGCAGCTCGTCTCCAGGCAGCTCGTCCTCGGTGCGGCTGCGATCGGCCAGCCGCTGCCCCACCGGATCGAGAGCGCCGCCGACCAGCAGTCCGGCGACGGCACTTCCGCTGACGAGCAGGGCGTCCATCACGAGAAACGTACCCGACGCACGACTCGGTTCAAGCCTGCGAGTGACCCCCGTCCACCCACCTCTGGGTGGTGAACGTCAGCTGTGAGCGGGCTCGTAGTAGGGGTTGGCCCCTTCGGCGTGGTCGGTCACGTCGACGATCTCGACGATCTCGGGGATGGCTTCGCGAAGGATGACCTCGATGCCCTGGGAGAGCGTCGCCCTCGCCATTCCACAACCCTGACAGCCACCGCTCAGGGCCAGGAGGACGGAGCCGTTCTCCACCGAGACCAGGTCGGCACGGCCGCCATGTGCAGCGATGCTCGGGTTCACCTGCTCATCGAGGACCTGGATCACCCGCTTCGCCAGTGGATCGCTCAGGTCGACCGTCGGTGCCACCCGGTGGGTCGACCGGGACGGCGGGGTGTTGGGGTTGACAATGACCAACCCTCCCTCCCCCGCCGCGTCGACGGCGTGGTCGAGGGTCGCACCCTGAAGACGGGCGACGCTGGCCTGGGGCAACACCACCGGCAGGGACTCGACCTCCTGGATCACGTCGCCGGGCGCGGCATCGGCCAGCGCCTGGAAGTACATGTCATAGGAGTACGCGCCGTCTGTCTCACCGCTGATCTCGAGCCACAGGGCGAGCGATTCCGAACCGGCCTCCTCGGCCAGCGCGTCTGCGACGGTGGCCCGTGCCGCCTCGGTGATGGTCAGTACTGGCTTCACGTCCTCGTGCACGGTGCTCATGGATGCCATCATAAGCCTGTGAAGCCCAAGCCCGGCCGAGTGCCCGATGACGCTCACGAATGGATCAGCTTCGACGATCCCGGCGAGGAGCGGACCTGGCTGTTCGACGTGACATTCCTGGTGAGCCCGTGGACCTGCATCTTCGGACAGGGTTGCGAGGTCGTCCTGACCGGACCCGCGCCCGAGCTCGAACAGGGGTGCTGTTCCTACGGTGCCCACTTCACCGGCAAGGAGGACGCGCAGAACGTCGAGCGGGCCGCCGCAACGCTCACACCGGATTTGTGGCAGTTCCACCGTCGGGGCAAGAAGGGCGTGGTCAAACGGCTGCCCGATGGCGACCTCGGTACCCGGATGGTCGACGGTGCGTGCATCTTCCTCAACCGGCCGGGGTTCCCCGGTGGCACCGGATGTGCGCTGCACAGAGCAGCGATCGACCGCGGGGTGAACCACGTCGAGCTGAAACCCGAGGTGTGCTGGCAGCTCCCGCTCCGGCGCGAGGACGAGACGGCGCCTGACGGACGGGTCACCTCGGTCGTACGCCAGTGGGAGCGCCGTGACTGGGGCGCCGGCGGGGACGAGTTCCACTGGTGGTGCACGCAGGACCCCGAGGCCTTCGTCGGGCACCGACCGGTCTACGTCTCCATGCGCACCGAGCTCGAGGCCATGGTCGGAAAGAAGGTCTACCGACGATTGTCCGCCTACCTCGACCAACGGACGGCGCCCCGGGTGGCAGTGACCTTGCTCCCGCATCCGGCGACCCGGAGCTGACTAGTCAGCCAGCGGGTCGTCCTCGGCGGGCGAAGGCTCCCGGGGGCCGGTCCCCAGGATCTCGTCGTAGTCGTCCTCCGTCGCCAGGCACCAGGAGGCATGTTCATCCTCCGGCTCGGCGCCGCACTCGGGGCAGCGGCGGGTATCGGTG
>DAHUZT010000091.1 GCA_027315005.1 Acidimicrobiaceae bacterium
ATCGTTCGTCACCACGGCATCGTGGCGCGTCTCTGCGGTGTGGTTGGTCGTGATCGTCATTTCGGGGAGTTCCTTCCCCGCCCTCTCAGCTCAACGAATCGGCAGCGTGATCTGCCTCACGCGAGGTTGACACAGAGGGGACTGGTGCGACCAGGCCGTTGGACGAGTGATGCCGAGTGTGTCGACCGTGCACGTTGGGCCCGGATTCGACGTCCACCCGTCCATGGTCTCGGTCACCCCGTTCCCTCCACACTGTTGGGCACTACGCTCGACCCTGTGTGGGTGGCACCGGCGTCCTTTGCCGGGGAGGGCGAGTTCGCCCTTTGGCACTTCAGCGAGAACCCTGAGTTGTCTCGGTTCGTGCCCACGTGGCCAAGACCTCCGAGTGAAGAGCCGCGCGTCTGGGCGATCGACACCCGCCATTCCCCTCGGTCCATGACGCCGGGTATTGGATCAGTCGGGAGCCGGTCGAAGCTCTTGAGCGGATTGAGGTGGGCAACCTTATCGAACGCCACGCCGAGGCCGGGATCGAACTGCGGATCACCCCGGACATCTGGCCCTTCTGGCACTTGGTGGTCTTCTCCGCTCTCAACTTCAGCGCAAGCCGCCTGCGCTGTGCAACTCCGTCTTTCCCGAACCCCTCTGCCGCCCCGCCCCTTGCTCGAACGATCCTGACCGTCCATATAAACCAGGCGTGAACCAAAAGCTTCGCCCTCAGGGCTGTGCGCTCGGAGTGTGCCACGACATGGCACCGAGTTTTCACTGATCGTCCACTGATCGTCCACTGATCCCCGCCGGTCCGGTTCTCGAACCGGCACGAACGGGACCTCACCTGGCCCGATGGCATCATGTCCGCCATGGTCGACGGCATCATGCTCGACTTCTACGGCACGGTCGCCTGTGACGAGTTCGAGGTCATCGATCAGATCTGCGAGCGTGCTGCCTCCGATGCTGGTCGAGCTGAGCTGGCATCCGAGGTCGGGCGGCAGTGGTCGACCCTCTTCTTCCAAGAGTGCGCTCGGTCGTATGGCACCGACTTCAAGACCCAACGGGAAGCCGCCCTGGGGTCCTTGAAGGTGGTTCTCCAGAGGATCGGGTCCACGGCTGACCCGGAGGAGCTGACCCGCCCCCTGTTCGAGTACTGGCGACACCCGCAAATCTTTGACGACAGCCGGGTGTTTCTGTCGGCCCTGCCGCTCCCCGTCTGCATCGTGTCCAACATCGATCGCACGGATCTTGAGGCGGCGATCGACGATCACGAGATCCAAGTCGACCACCTGGTGACGAGCGAGGACGTGAGGTCCTACAAGCCACGGCCCGAGTTGTTCGATCGGGCCGCGGAGCTCCTCGGGATCCGACTCGGCGACGCCCTTCATGTCGGTGACTCGCTATCCAACGACGTGGCTGGCGCGAACGCAGCTGGAGTGCCGGTGGCCTGGGTCAATCGGTCCAGGAGCCAACGCCCGCAAGGGGTAGAGCTCTGGGCCGAAGTCGTCGACCTCGTCGATCTCGCTGGTCGGCTCGCCGCCGCTGAAGACTGACCCGTCGACCGCAGAACATCGGCACCGGCTCTTGACGCGGCAGGGTCGACTGATTGCCAGCCGTCGGCTGGGGTGCGGGGGTTAGGTGGCCTCCGGGCCGAGCTGCTTGCACCGCGGCGCCCGGTGGTCAGCGGCGCTCGAGGCTGGAGTGTCGTGACCGGGAGGTTGCCTCCCCGGAGTTACCCGTCTCTCGGGCGGGGCCGAACATGGGGAGGTGGAGAGCGGTTGCGGAGCCAGGACGTCATGCTGACCGACGGCGACCTATTGATGCGACCCATGACCGAGCAGGACTTGGACTCGGTCTTTTCGTGGAGTGACGATCCCGAGGCCCTCTGGTTGGCCGAGCACCGAGGAGATCGGGGCCGAGATCCCCCAAACGACCTTTGCTTGGTCGATGGCGGGGATGCCGAATGGTGGGTCCCCGGAGTTGGCGTGGTCCTCGACGAGGAGCATGACCGATTCGAGCGGCTGGCCCCTGGCGGGGCCCTTGTTCGATGCCGACTTGAAGCTCCGAGGCACGGGCTCGCCATGGCGATCACCTCGATTGGGGATGGCTGAGCGGTGCGCCGAGGACACGGCGGTCCGACTGGCGCGCCGCATTGCCGGTGTCGGGATGAGTGGACTTTCGCCCCTGGCAGCTCAGCGGTCGGCGCCATAGAAGAGGTGGATGCGGCAAAGAGGCCGGCCGTTCCTGGCCGCATGGTCCGTCACGGCCCTGCTGGGCGTGATGCTCGCTGCTTGTGGGGGCTCGTCACCCGCCGGGACGCTGACCGTCATGACCAGGAACCTGGACGAGGGAACCGACTTTGGGACCCTGGTGCACGCGACCACCGCGGGCCAATTCCTGAATGCGGCGGCGACTGCATGGGAGGAAGTGAAGGCCAGCGACATCCCAGCACGCGCCGCAGGGATCGCGCAGGAGATCGCCACCGAGAAGCCCGATCTCGTGTCGATCGAAGAGGCGTCGATATGGCGAACGGGACCGCTGCTCAAGGGACCAGCGACCACCCTCGTCTATGACGCCCTGGCATCGTTGCGGGGCGCCCTGGCCGCCGACGGGGCCTCCTACCGGTTGGATGTGGTGGAGAACGAGTTCGACCTCGAGGCGCCAACCGCCCTCGGCTACGACGTCCGGGTGACCGACCAAGACGCCATCCTGAGCCGTCGCGATCTGCACGTGTCGAACGTCCATTCCGGGCACTTCCGGTCCGAACTAACCCTGACCGTGACGGGGGTCAAAGAGGTCATCCAACGTGGCTGGACCTCGCTCAACGTCTCGGTCGGCCGGAAGACCGTGCGCTACGTCGAGACGCACCTGGAGTCCTTCTCGAACTCGGTTCAGAAAGAGCAGGCCGCTGAGCTGCTCGCTGGGCCCGCCAACACGGATCTTCCCGTGGTCCTGGCGTGCGATTGCAACACCGGGCCCGGGGTGACTCCTACCTACAACTACGTTATCTCCAAGGGCCACTTCATCGATAGTTGGACGGTGACCAATCCGAGGTCGGGTGGCTACACGTGGCCATTGCACAAGGAAGATCCGTACGCACCGGCCGCGACGCCTAATCAGCGGATCGATCTCGTCCTGGTCAAGGGGGCCATCACGCCCGTTGCCGATCGGCTGATCGGCAACGCTCGGCCCAGTCTGACCGCATCGGGCCTGTGGCCGTCGGACCATGCCGGGGTGCTCGCAAAGTTGGCGGTATCCTGAGCCGCCACGCGACCGCCACGCGCCGGCTCACGGACCGCTGCTCAAACCGGCGACGTTCTGTGCCGTGGCCGACACCTGGCTGAGACGGATCCCGATGGCAACGGGGGCCGTCTGGTAGGAGCGCCTGGAGCCGGTCCCGAGCTGACCGTTGCGGTTGTCGCCCCAGGCCCAGAGGCGTCCGGTCGTGTCGATGGCGTAGCTGGCGTAGCCGCCCGACGCCACGTCGGCGAAGGTGACCCCCTTGGGGACGTGTACCCGGACCGGCACATCGGAGCTGGTCTCGGACCCGGTGCCCAGCTGGCCGCGGTCGTTGTCTCCCCAGGTCCACACGGATCCGTCCTTGAAAAGGGCGATCGTCTGTCCGTTCAGGGGTCCGCTCCCGCCCTGGAACACTTGGGCGAGAGGACTTCGGAGTTCGACCTTCACCGGCGTCGCGCGGTCGGTCGTGGTGCCGTCGCCGAGCTGGCCGGCGGCGTTGTAGCCCCAGTTGTAGTAGGAGCCGTCGGCCAACAGGGCCCCCGAACCCTCCCACGACGAGGTGAGCGCCGTGATCTTCTGGTGCTTCGGCAACCCGAGGACCGGTGTCGGCACCGAGGCAGCGGCGGTGCTTCCGTTGCCGAGCTCACCGGCGTCGCCACTACCGCACGCGTAGAGGGTGTTCTCCGAGTAGACGAGCACATGGGTCCGGGCGCCGGTTGCCAGGCTCACCCGTCGGAGCGGAAGCTTCTGGGGGCGAACGTGGACCAGCCCGGAGAGGCAGAGGTCGCCCGCGGCGTTGAGTCCCCAGCCCCAGGCGCGACCGTCCGAGTCAATGGCCAGCGCGGCGTCGAAGGGCATGGGGTTGGCAAGCGAGACGATCCTCACCCCGGTAGGGAACCGCACCTTGACCGCTCTGGTCTCATAGGGCGTCAGGCGGCCGTCGCCCAGCTCACCGAAGCTGTTCACCCCCCAGGCGTAGACGGCACCGGTCGCGCTTAGGGCGTAGCCGTCGGAGTTGGAGGTGGCGATGTGGACGATCCTCCCGGAGATGCCGCGGATCTTGGTCGGCGTCGACAGCTCGAGTTGGGCAATCTTCCCCTTGTTCCCGACGACACCCCAGCGGTAGACGGTGGTGGTGGTCGGGGCGCGGCCGCTCGGACTACCGCAAGCGGCGAGCGTCAGGGCACAGACTAGGAGGGCGACGGCCGAAGAGAGGATCGGCCGACCAGTGGCGAGCCTCATCTCGTCACGCCGGTGCGACGAAAAGCAGAGCACACCCGGCTAGATGTCACGGCCGCTCGAGCTCTGGTTCGGATCCGGGACGGTCGTGTCGGCGCTGCAGCCGGTGGCGGATCATTCGCCAGAGCACCACGAGTCCGGCCACCGAGATCACCGCGCCAGCGATGTGGCCGGATAGCGCCAGCACAATGCCTCCAGCGACCATGGCGACCGCGATGACGACGCGCTGCCACGGCGTGGCGCGCAGCAGAGCTTGTCGGAGGAGCGGTCCGGTGCCCGGTGGCATCAGCACTCCTCCCTGGCCAACTGCCCCAGCATGTCGGTGAGTTGGGCGAACCGATCGGTTCCGAGTTTGGCGTCCATGGCCTGTTCGGTCGCATGCACCGCCGCCGCGATCACCAAGACGGCCCTGCGCCCTTTGGCGGTGAGCGTGAGAGCCGTCTTGCGGCGATCGGCCCGATTGGGTGTCCGCCTCACAAAGCCGGCACCGGCGAGGTTCTCGACGAGCTTGGAGACGGCCTGCTTGCTGACCCCCATCCGTCGCACCAGCTGGTTGGGCTCGCTCACGCCGCGTTCGATCGCCATGAGCACCCAGATTCCGGGCTGAGGGAGGTCACCGAGCCCCGCGGCCGCCAGACGATGAGCGGTCTCGGACCGGTAGCGCTGGTTGATCCGACGAAGGAGCCACGGCACGGGCAGGGGCGCGCTGTCCGACTCAGGTCGGTCCGGTCCATTCGCCAAAGTAGTCATTCAAATTGACAGTCTATAAGACTGACGATACGGCCACCGGCGCGGGCGGCGGCGGGCCATCAGCAATGGCGGCGATGCTTGGACCAACCCGAATAGGAGGACACGGCGCAATGGCCGAGCTCGAGGGGCGCGCACCACGGGGCCGGACGATCCGAGGGCAGGTGCGCGATGGCGCGCTCGAGACGACGAACGAAGTCACCGTTCCCGACCGGCTCCGAAGAGGTCCCGAGCTCGACGACCGGGACCTCGAGCGTACCGTGCACGAGTCGTTCCTCTTCCTCCTCGAGCGTGAGCCGGCCTCGTCGATCCTCACCCGGTTCTCGCTCGACGACATCTCGCGCTCCTTCCCCGAATGTCCCCAGGAGCTTGTCCGCCGTCTCGGCTGACGAGGACCCGACCCCGCGTCGAGGGAGCCGGCGAAGTCGATCGTCCGGTCAGGTGGAGCAACGCAACCGAGTCGGGCCCGTGGCCTCGGGCGGCGTTCGAATCGGCCGAGCCACCGTCTCTGTCGGAGGTCCACAGTCCCCGACCGACGGAGGCGAGGAAGGCCTGATGGAGCCAGCCAGGTCAGCCGGCGTCGTTGTTGCCGACTGTCAGCTCGAGCAGCCGGTCCAGCGTCGCCGGTGAGTGGGCGTGGACAAAGGCCGTCATCCCTACGGCGGTCGCACCCTCGACGTTGTCGAGTCGGTCATCGACGAAAACGCAGCCGGTGGGTTCGACACCCAGCCGCTCGGCGGTCAGGAGGTAGATCGCGGGATCGGGCTTTTCGATGCCCTCCTCGGCGGAGATGACCATCAGGTCGACCAGCTGGTCGAACGCGAACTTGTCCGTCATGGCCTGGCGGTTACCCGGAGCGGCGTTGGGCAGCGTGGCCACCTTGAACCGGCTCCTGACGGTGCGGATGAACGCGGAGAGGGTCGGGTCCAGGTAGGCGTTGGAGTAGAAGTCCTCCAACAGGTCGTCCGCTTCTGATCGCACCAGTCCGGTGACCTCGCTCAGCCGTCGATGGATCTCGGCCTCACTCCGGCCTCCGACCCATCCGGGTCCGATGGCGTCGGTGACGATCTGATCGAGCTCGCCGACTGCCAGACCGAGCCTGGACTCCCAGACCCGCCGGGCGATCGGCGCTCCCTCGGGGATCAGCACACCGCCCAAGTCGAAGATCAGGCCCTCGACCGGCAGTGGTCCACCCGATTCCTATCATTCCGGCGACGCCGTGGAGGTGGGCCCGACCAACACCGGTTCCTATCCGCCGAACGTCTCTCGGACTGCGGCGAATCCGGCCTCGGTCGCCTGCAAGGCGCGGTCGATGTCCCGCTCGGAGTGCGAGGCCGAGAGGAACCAGTTGTGCCACGGATGCAGGTACGCACCGTGACGGACGGCGGTTGCGCTGAACAGGCTGGACTTGTCGAAGTTGGCGTCCTCTTCGAAGCTGAGCGCGGGCATCTGGACCGGGCCGGTTTGGCGGATCCGTACCCCGTAGGATGCCGCTTGGCTGTCGAGCCCTTGTCGCAGCAGACGTCCTGCCCGCTCCATGCGGTCGACCGCTTCCTCGTCGCGATGAGTCCTGATCGTCTCGATCGCGGCGGCCATGGCCACCGCGGCGAACCAGAACGAGCCGGTGACGAAGAGACGATTCGCGCCGGAGCGAAACCGGTCATTGCCGAGCACCGCGCTGATCGGATACCCGTTGGCCATGGCTTTGCTCCAGGCACTGAGGTCCGGATCAACGCCGATCGGCTCCCAGCTTCCCCCGTGGGTCAGTCGCCACCCGCACCGCACGTCATCGAGGATCAGCGCAGCGTCACGGTGATCACAGATCCGGCGCAGACCGCGTGCGAACTCGACGTCGACCAGTTCCTGATCTGAACCAGCGTCGTGCTTGAACGGCGAGACCACGATCGCTGCCAGGTCGTCCCCCACGGCGTGAGCCGCCGCCTCGACGCTCGGCAGGTCGTTGTAGGTGTAATGCACCAAGTGTGCGCGATCCTCCGGCGTCGTTCCGTTGGGTCGCGGCGTGCACCAGGGAGCGGCGCCGTGGTAGGCGCCCTCGGCGACCAGCACCTTGTTCTTTCCGGTCCCAGCTCGTGCCACCATGACACAGGTGGTCGTGGCATCGGTGCCGTTCTTGGCGAACAGAGCCCAGTCGGCGTGCTTGACCCGATCGACCAGGAGCTCCGCCAGCTCGACCATGCACGGAGCTGGTCCGTTCTGGCAGTCGGCCTGGGCCAGCTGCGCCGCTGCTGCCGCTTCCACCTTCGGATGCCGGTGGCCGAGCACGATCGGTCCATAACTGCACATGAGGTCGACGTACTCGTTGCCGTCGGCGTCCCAGATCCTGGAGCCCTCGCCTCGTACGAAGAACTGGGGGAACTCCGGTGGGAGGTGACGGGCACTCTGGTGTCCGTACATCCCTCCGGGAATGACCGCGTTCGCGCGGTTTCGGAGGGCGGCATCGGTGGTCTGCGCTTGATCGATCAACTCTGTCACCGGGATGCTTTTCCTTTCGCTCAGACCGTAGACCATGGCGCGCTTTGGTGTCCGGCCGTCGCGCCACTGTCGGGGCACTGTCGCGCAACCGATCGCTGCGGCGAGCTGCAGAGACTTCTGAACGTGAGCGCCCCGACCTCCGACGGTCGAGGGCCAGCCGCGCCACGGTCCCTCATCTCGACGACGGGAGGGTCCCTGGCACTCAAAGGCCTTCCGCCAGCTACCGTCGAAAGCGACAAGGGGGATATGAAGGCCGGATTCGTCCTACCGGGAGCGGACCCCCGCACCCAGCTCCGCCGAGCAGTCGCCGCTGAGGAGGCGGGATGGGACGCCGTCTTCATCTGGGAGGGTGCCTACCACCTTGCCTCCTGGTGCCAGCTGGCCGCGATGGCCCAGGCCACCTCGTCCATCGCCCTGGGCACGATGCTCACGCCCCTCCCGTGGCGCCGCCCCTGGGAACTGGCCGCCCAGGCGGCCACCGTCGACCAGCTCTCGGGAGGCCGGGTGATCTTGACCGTCGGTTTGGGCGCAGTCGAGACCGGTCGGGCGGTGGCGAGCGATCCCCTCGACAAGCGGATCCGGGCCGAGCTGTTGGACGAGGGCCTGGCAGTGATGGAGGCGCTGTGGTCGGGGGAGATCACCCATGCCGGGACCCACTACCAGCTGGCCATGTCCCCCGAGCCGACCCGGACCCTGCGACCGGTGCAGTAGCCCCGCATACCCATCTGGGTGGTCGGGGCCTGGAAGCGCCCCCGGTCCATGGCCCGCGCCGTCCGCTACGACGGGGTGGTCCCCTACGTCATGGACGCCAAGCCCGGCGGGTTCAGTGCGGCCTACGAGTAGACGGCGGCCTGGGTCCGGGCCAATCCCCACCCCGACGGTTCGGTGCCCGAGCTGATCTGGGAGGCCGAGACCCCGGCCGATGATCCCGAGGCCGCCACCGAAAAGGTCACCCGCTGGCGGGACCGGGGGGCGACGTGGTGGCTGGAGTCTCGCTGGGGAACGGACCGCAACGACGTCGACGCCCGCATCGCCGCGGGGCCGCCACGGCCAAGTCCTCGCGCCGAGTGAGGTAACCCGTGAGCGAGGAACGAAAGGTGCTCCGAACCCAGGCGTAGGAGGATGGGCCAAGCTGCGGGCTCGTCAGGCGTTGTGGGCCTTCGGAAAGCACCAGCCGGCGACCAGCCGGGTGACCCGAGCCCATCGGCTCTCGGGTGCCGAGACGATCGTCGACGTGGGCTGTGGCCATGGAGCTGATCTACGGGCCCTCCGCTGCGACGGCCACCGGGGACTCCTGATCGGGGTGGACTGCTCTGTGGGCATGCTGGCCGAGCTCGAGACCACGGCTGCCGACCCGGTGCTTGCCGACGCGGGGGCCTTGCCACTGGCGTCTGGAACCGCCGAGGTGGTGCTGGCGATGCACATGCTCTACCACCTGGATGACACCCCGGCTGCGCTCGGGGAGTTTCGACGGGTACTCCGCCAAGACACCTCGACCAACAGACCACGAGTGCCCCGGAGCTCATTGGGCCGTGGTCCGAGGCGGTGGTCGAACTGGGAGGGCCCTCGTTCGAAGACGGCTCCGGGCGCCGGTTCAGCGTCGAGAACGGGGCCGGTCCCCTCGGTAGCGCCTTCGGCACCGGCGAGCTACGAGAGGTGGAAGGGATCTCCCCGGTTCCGAGGCACGGATCGTCCGGGACTACGTCGCCTCGACCGACGACCTGTACGAGCCGATGATGCCCGGTCACGAGGCGTGGAAGGAGGTGCTCGACCGACGGGTCGCACACGCCCAGTCGGTCATCGATCGAGAGGGTTGCTTCGCCGTCACGGCTCGGGGCGGGATCTTCATCTGTCATCGATAGACGAGCGGATGCATCACCCTCGCCGTCACGACCACACGGTTCGGGTCACCGCTTCGCCGAGCAGGGTGCTGGTGGGCGCCTTCGACCTACCCCTGGACGACCCCGATCGATCGTCGACCGCAGACGGCTAGTGATGGCTGTGACCATGACCCGAAACGGAGGCGTAGGTCACGGTGAAGGAATAGCCACTAGACAACAAGGGCCCGGGACTGGCGGTGGCCGATGGGGTGACCATCGTGATGGGGTCATGGCGCCAGGAGGACGAGCTGATCGAGTCGATCGTCGTGGTGGTGGTCGAGACCGCGGTCGCACTGGCGTTGGAGAACGTCACCGCTCCGAAGTCAGCTAGCGAGAGCGTCCTGCAGCGCGCCGGGGTGCAGAACGAAGGCGCCTCGGCGATCCACTCGGCACTCGCCAACTGGACTGGGGATGACGGGGAGATCGTAGGGGATTCATAGTTCCATGAGGTCCCATTGCCTGTTCCGTCGTCGGAGATCGTGAGCGTGAACTCCTGAGCGCCGCCTGGTCCTTTCGACTCGACCACCGACGCGGAGATCGTGTCCCCGGCAGCAACGGGGTACGCCGACGGGGACAGATTGGCGTTGGGACCGCCCGGGTACAGGGAGTACCACGCATAGTCGGAAGTGTTCCTGCCGATGCAGTCCGCTTCGGTCCCGATCTGTTCCACCGTTGTCGAGGTGGGGACATCGAAGGTGTCGCCATCGAGGCCGACCCAGTAGGCCGAGGCCAAACTCCCTCCGGAACAGTTGAGTGCGGGCTGCGTCCACGTCCCTGAGACCGAAGTGAACACGCTTGAGTCCTGGACTCCTTACACCGCGTAGCCGGACCAATTGGTGCTGGTCGAGGTGTGGGAGAGGAGCCCCGATGCCGCGGGGACCCCGGCCCCGTGGACGATCGCGGTCGCCGTCGCCGGTCCGATCGCCAGGCCGACCACGGCGAAACCAAGGGCGAATGCCGATGTCATCATTCTTGCTCTCATGGCGTTCCCTTCCGGTAGCGGTGGCCGCGAACAAGAGCGCTCCGGATGATGTCGACCATAACCCGGTGCAATCGGGTCGCGGACGTCGGTGACCGTGGCTTCCGTGATCTGGACCTTTGCCGCGACGATGATCGTTGCGAGGAAACTGATCGAGAGATGTCGGCGGGCCGCGAGGTGGACGCTCGTCAAGCTCTCGCTCCTACAGCCGATCTGTGCCACTCGACGGCATGGGGGCCCGTCGCTTCTATGACCGCATTGGCCGCCTGCTGCAGGACACCCAGCAATTCACGAGGACCCCTCGTTCGCCGACCTTGTCACCGGGCCCGAGTGGGACCTCAGGCACCAGGAGGTGCTGGTCCGATTCGGCGTCCGTTCGGCGGTGGTGATCGCCGGACGGGTGGCGCCGTCGTCGCGCTCAGCTTGGTCCGCGGGCGCCGGCCACGCGGTTCTCCCGAACTCAGGACAACCGGTCTTCGGACGACCTGTTGGACGGGGAAGAGCCGGTGGCCGCCATAGGACCGACGGTCTGGACGACCGCCGGCTCCGAGGGCTCGTCGGCCCGTTCGCCGGTCGTTTCGCGATCCGGAGGGCTCGACGTACCCAGTGGGACACGGGGCCGGATCTCCCGGTGGCGCACGGTGACCAGGTGGGTGTGGGCGAGCAGGGAGATCACCAGCCACCCGGGGTCGATCTGGGTCCGCTGGAACGAGAAGGATGCGGAGGTCGGGGCGGCGTGGTGATTGTTGTGGAGTCCTTCACCGGCGACCAGCAACGCCAGCCAGCGGTTGTTGGTGGCCAGGTTGTCGTAGGGCCGCCGACCCCAGTGGTGACCGATGGCGTTGATCGCGCCGCTCCCGGCCAGGTAGACGAAGCTGTGAACTAGGGCGGCCACCACCATGACTTGCCAGCCGGCGAAGGCGGTGATGATGCCGAACGTCAGGACGAGGCCGAGCCAGCCACGGTCGAAGAAGAGACGGTCGAAGCGGTCGGGTTGCAGGTCCCGGGCGTACCGGGTTACCACGGCGTCGTCCCCGGCCACCCGCCGGTAGAGCACCGGGTTCGCCCACTGCACCCGCCAGTATCCCAACAGCACCGGAGAGTGGGGGTCGCCGTCGCGGTCTGAGAAGGCGTGGTGCTTTCGGTGCACCGCCACCCACTCCCGGGGGCAGATGCCGGTGAGCATCCAGACGAGGATCCGGCAGACCGCGGTCACCGGGCCCGACAACCGAATCGCCCGATGTGCCAGCGTTCGGTGCATGTAGACCGAGGTGACGAGGAAGCCGACCTCGGACAAGAAGATCCCGACGAGGGCGCCGGTCACGAAATCCACGGCCCAGAAGCTAGAGCAGTTTCGGCGCCAGCGGAACGAGGGGCGACAAGGACCTTGTCAAGAGCTCGATCCGCCCCGGGGCAGGTTTGTGTGGACGAGCGAAAACAGTGCCGGGACCCCCCCCGACCAGGACCGGGTCGGGGGCACGCCGGCGCCCGTGTGCCGAGCGCCCTCGGGCGAGGGCGAGTGGCCCAAGGCCCGTCTCGGTCAGCCCGGCGGCCCCCGCCGAGCGTCGTCGGCCAGGGGTCGGCCGAAGATCAGCCGGTACAGATCCTCACCGTGGCCGGTCGGCGCGGGGGCTCCGGGGAGCATGCGGAAGGTCCGGGTCCCGTCCTCCCGCCGTTCGGCCCGCAGGAAGGCCACGTCGTCTCGGCCGGAGCGAGCGAAGTGGTCGGCCAGCTCGAAGGAGTGCGTGACGCAGGCCACGGTCACACCGGACTCGACGAGCGCCTCGATCAGACCGGAGGCGATGGCGGCGCCCTCGGCCTCGTTGGTGGAGGAAAAGGACTCGTTGAGCAGCACCAGGGACCCCGGCGTGAGCCAGTCGACGACCTGGCTCATCCGAGCCAGCTCCTCTTCCAGTTTGCCCAGGCCGGCCTCGCTAGCCTCCTCCCGCTCGTAGTGCGTGAAGACGCCTCTGGCCACCGGGGCCGAGAAGGAGCGGGCCGGGGCGAACAGCCCGGCCCGCATCATGACCTGGGCCACACCCATCGCCCGCAAAAAGGTCGACTTGCCCCCCTGGTTGGCTCCGGTAACCAGCACCAACGACTTGCCGTCGGCGTCGAGATCGTTCCCCACCACCTTTCCCCCCGACCGCAGCAAGAGGCCCGGGTCGTAGAGGTCGCGGGCCTGCAGGACCGCGGCCCCCCCGGGTCCCGGGGTCGGGAGGCAGGTCGGCTGGCCCAGGTCCACCAGCCGGTCGTGCAGGTTGGCGGCGGCCAGGTAGAACCCGAGTTCGAAGCGCAGCGAGGAGAAGAACGACAGCACGTGCTCCATGGCCTCCGAGAGGGCCGCGGCGGCCTCGTTGATGGCCTGGCCCCGCAGCTCCGCCACCAGGTCGTCGTCCCCGGGGCGGACGACGATCCGGAGGGCGTCGGATCGCTTCCACCACAGCCGCAGCCGTTGCCACCAGTTGATGGCAGGCTGAGTCGACAGGTGAATCCGCCAGTCGCCGGCCTTGGCCCCGAGACCCACCCCGGCCGAGGAGAGCACCCCGGAGCGGAAGCGGAGCAGCTGCAGGTGGCGGTCCATCCCCTCCAGGTACTCGTCGGACAGCTCGGTCTTCAAGGTCGAGACGAGGTGCCGGAACCCGTCTGAGCCGAAGCGCCCGGTGTTGGCGTCGGCGATCGCCCGGAGCCGGCGTAGGTGCGCGGTGAAGAGGGCGAGCACTCCCACTGCCCGGTGGAGCCGGCCACTCGGGACGTTGGTGAACAGGCCCCAGACCTTCTTCTCCTCGGCGATGGCCGCTTCGGCCAACTCGTGGATCTGCGCGACGACTTCCCGGTTGTCCAGGCAGTCGGACAGGACCGCCTGGCGGTAGGTGATCGCCGACGGGTCGGTTAGGGGATGGAGGGTCACGGCCGTGGCCACGGCGCGCAGGTTCCCGTCTCCTCCGCCCATGGCGTCGAGGAGGGTGGCCAGGCCGAGGTCCTCTCCCAGGGACTCGGTCCCCGGAGGCAGCGGGTCTTCAGGGCGAAAGTCGTCATCCGCAAAGAGCAGGTGGGGCTTCATCGGGCCAAGCGTTCCTTCACCCGGTCGTGGCTAAGCCCGTAGCGCTCGGCCAGGACCACGGCGTAGGCTCGTCCGTCGGCCGGGCGGCGTTCCAGCTTGAAGGTGCGGACCGTGGGGTCGACCGCGTCCACCCCGGCGACCATGGACACCGTCTTGTGGTCGAAGCTGGCCAGCTCGTCCACGAAGGTCACGCACACCCCGAGCGCGTCGAGCCGGGAAAGTTCGGCGAGCACGGACCGGCTGAGCACGGTGGCATCACGGAGGGTGGTCGAGGAGAAGACCTCGTTGAGGATGACGACGCTCTCGTCGCTCGCCTGCGCCAGGGTTTCGCGGACGCGCACGAGGTCGTCCTCCAGCCTGCCGCGCATGTCGCCCAGGTTCTCGCCCCAGCCGAAGTGGGACAGCACCTTGTCGGCCAGGAACAGGCGGGCGTTGGCGCCGGGGACCGGGCATCCGAGTGCCGCGAGCCAGTGCAGTTGGCCGAACGCCCGGGCGAAGGTGGTCTTGCCCCCCTGGTTGGGGCCGGTGACCACGATGATCCGCTCGGGTCCAGAGAGGCGGTAGTCGTTGGTGACGACGGCCCCGGCCCCGCCGGCCTCCTCGGACTGGGCCAGGCGTCGGAGGGCGAGGGCGAGATCGTAGGTCGAGTCGACCGCCTCGTCCTTGGAGGACGAGAGCACCGGGTAGCAGACCGGGAGACCGAAGGCCCGCAGTGAGCGGACCACCCCCAGGTACGCCAGGTAGAACTGGATCTCCCGGTCGAAGCGGACCACCAGCTCGTCCAGCCAGACCGGATGGGCCTCGCAGAAGCGGTCGAGGGCGCCGAAGGCGTCGGGGAAGAGCGCCACGACCCGGTCGAGGGCCCGTTGCTCGAGCCGGTTCATGGCCGGCCGGCCGGCCATCTCCAGGTGGTGGTCGGTTCCGCCCCGCTGCTGGAAGCGGGCGAAGAACGATGCGATCTCCTCGCCATAGTCCGTCTCACCCTCGAAGCGGCGAACCCGGATGACCCTGGCGTAGAACAAGAGGGTGTAACGGACCCGGGCGATCGCATCCTGGGCCTCGGTCATGTCCTGGCGCAGCGTCTCGAAGGCCTCCGAGCCGATATAGCGAATGAGGCGTTCGCGCAACCCGACCAGAGCCCGTGCGGTCACCGGGGCCTGTTCCAGTTCGCTCAGTAATCCGGTCGCCGTCCCCACGTAGGTGGCGGCGGCGGTCAACAGCCAGCTCCGACGCTGGTAGCGGTGGCGCATCTCCTCGGCCAGCGTCAGCATCGCGCGGACCGAGCGCATGCGGTCGGCGAAGTGGACCATCGTTTCCCTCAGCGGGGTGCCGTCCAGGGCGGCGAACACCTCCTGGCGGTAGATCACGGCGTCGACGCTTTCCAGCGGCAAGCGGAAGTAGGGAGGGAGCCGATACTCGTCATGTCCGACCACAACCGCTTTGACGATCTGGTCGAAGTCGAGGTCCGTGAAACTGCTCGGCACGGGCGGAGCGTCGATCTCGGTCGAGCGCGTCGGCGCCGGGAAGAGCACGCTGGCGAAGCCCATCGGGACCTCGCTCAATTCGAAGCTCCGAGGCGCCAGCCGGCGGCCGCCGGTACCCGTGACAACTCAGCTTCACCAGGCCACATTGGGCACAACTATGCCGACTGCGCCGTCGCTCTGCCCGGCAGGACCACCCGCGGGGACGGAGCGCCGATCCTCGCGACCTCACGGTGCGAACCAGCGAGCGCGATCGGCGCTGTCGCCCGATTTCTGCGAGCGGACCGGAGGCGGGGTCAGAGATAAGAGCCGTGACCAACTCTGGGGACGTGTCGGCCCAGTGTTGCCGCCTCATCACCTCACCGGTACCGACGACGCTCTTCGCCGCGTGGTCTGTCAGCGTCGTCTTGTGGGACCGATCCGTTCCGTCGATCGGCCCCGGCACCGAGTGCGGTTGTCCATCATTGTTGGCACCGCGGCTGTGTGCTGAGCGGTGGCGACGAACGCTGGGCTGTCCACTCAGCTTGTTGAGTGGGTCACCGAACAGCTCGGATGGAGCGGTCGGTGTCGGTTCCGCCCGCTGGGCAGCGGGGTGAACGCCCGCACCTATCTGGTGAGCCCGGGCCGGCTCCTGATGGGGATCGGCAGGCAAACGTTCACCGGATGCGATCCTGCGGATCGTCCCAAACCGGTCGCCGGAGTTCGGATCCGCGGTGCTCGGCCGGGAAGCTCGGGTGCTGGGCGTGCTCGGCGGTGCCGTCATGACGCCGGTGGTCCTGGGGCTGGACACCGCGGGGACCGGGGCCGGACAACCGGCGCTCTTGATGAACTGCTTGCCGGGTCACGCTATGACGCTCTCGAAGGAGTCCGGTCTTGACTGGATAGCCATGGCCCAAGAGATCGGCAGAACCTTGGCCGACGTCCACCGGGCCGTCCCTGCCGGGGACCCGTCGGTGCCTTCGGCGGTCTTCGACTGGCTGCAGCCGGACGCGCTAGGGGTGAGTGCGGAATACGCCTCCAGCCCGTGGCGAGGATTCTGGCAGGAGCTCGAAGATCTGGCAGGAGAGATTGAGATCACGTCGGATGGGTTCATCCAGCGCGACGTTCGGGTGGTCGACCTGTTCTGGGACCGCCTGCACCTGCGGATTTCGGGCGTCCTCGGGTGGGAACGCGCTGGGTACGGACCGAGAGGTTGGGACCTCGCCAAGGCGCGTCTCGACGCGACGCTCCAGTGCGGCTGGTTCCAGCCGGCCGACCTTGTCACCGACGCCTATGAGGCGGCGTGGGGTGACCCGGTCGTCGATGGTCGCTTCTGGGACCTGGCGGTGGGGCTGTCGAGCATCGAGGCGCTCGACGTGTTGCAACGGGGCTACGCGGAGCTGGGACGAGCCGATCTGATGCAGCCGACGTTGTGGACCAGGCTGCTCGAGTCCCTTCGGCATCGCTGAACACCGGAGCCTCGCGCCGCGGGCGACGCGATCGGCACCGATCACTTGGGTCCCCGCAGGCTGGACGTTAGCTCGCCACCGGCTGCGCGCCCGTCATCAGGGGAAGCTCCCGATCCGCGCACCATTCGAACATCGAGCCGTCGTAGACCGACACGTCGTCGAGACCCAGCAGGTGAAGGACGAAGGCGTCGCTCGAGGCGGCGACGCCGCCGCCGCAGTAGGTGATGGCGCTGTTGGCGGACAGGGGCTTGGCGAAGATCTCGCGCAGCACTTCGGTCGCGAGAAAGCGTTGGGTGTCAGGGTCGACGATATTGCGGGCCGGAATGTTGATGGCGCTCGGGATGTGTCCGGCCCGGCCGTAGGAGGCGACCTCACCAGCGTACTCCCGCCATGTCAGCGCATCGACGATGCACGTCGTCTCCTCGTCGATGGCGGCACGCACCCGATCCTTGCCGACCATGAGTCCGGGGCGCAGGCTGGCCGTGAACGTGGCGGGGGGATGGCCGGGTGCCTCGGTGCTCACCGGCCGGTTCTCTTGCGTCCACGCCGCCCAACCGCCGTCGAGCACGGCCGCCTGATCGAAGCCGAAGGCTCGCAGCATCCACCACACACGCGCCGCCCACATGCTCTGTCGGGCGTCGTAGAGCACGACCCGATGGCCGTCACCAACGCCGAGCTGCTGCATGGCGGCAGAAAATCGTTCGGCTGATGGCATCGTCAGGGGCACCGACGACTCGGGATCCGAGAGCGCGGCGAGCAGGTCGGCGTGGTTCGAACCCGGAACGTGGCCCTCCTCCCACTTCGACCGCCCGCTGTGCGCTCGCCCCGTCGCGGGGTCAAAGTCCACCGTTGCATCCAGGATGCGCAGATCCGGCTCACCCAGGTGGGCCGCCAACCACTCCGTGGATACGAGTTGTTCCATCTCCTATGCCTCCCGCCGAGTGCGCCAAGCATAGAGAAGGCGTGCGCCGAGCCGGGGCCCCCCGCGTTGACTCGTCAGAAACCTCCGCGTAGCAGACATCGTTGCCTCACGGAGAAACCTCCGCCTCCGACGGGGTCGGCTACGCCAACTGGATGGAGCTTTCGGTGGGCGAGCGACGGGCGGTCACGACCAAGACGGCGGCGGCCTATCGCCGGGGCACGAGAGCCGAGAAGGCGGCGATCCTCGATCAGCTGGTCGGCCTGACGGGCTGGCACCGAGACCACGCCCGGGCCCGCCTCCGGGCCGCCGGCGAGATCAGGGTCGTGCGGGCGAGGGCGCCGCGTCCCCCGACCTACGGGCCGGCGATCATCTCCGCCCTCGAACGCTGCGGGCATGTGGCCCGACAGCCGGCCGGCAAGCGCCTGGCGCCGATGCTCTGGGTGCTCGTGCCGCTTTTGCGTGCCGAGGGCGAGCTCACCCTCAGCGACGCCGACGCCGCCTTGCTCACCCAGATGAGCCCGGCCACCATCGACCGCCGGCTCAAAGGAGCGAAGCTCCTCGCCGAGCTGCGCGCAGCGAGCCACACCAAGCCCGGCTCCTTGCTCAAGACCCAGATCCCCATCCGCACCTGGTCCGAATGGGACGAGGCCACCCCGGGCTTCTGCGAGATCGACCTGGTCGGCCACGAGGGCGGGAACCCGACCGGCGAGTTCTGCTTCACGCTCACGGTCACCGACGTGGCGACGGGCTGGACGGTCAACCGGGCGGTGAAGAACAAGGCGGCGATATGGGTGACACAGGCGCTCGACCACGTTCGCCAGGTGCTCCCGTTCCCCCTCTTGGGCATCGACTCGGATAACGGTTCGGAGTTCATCAACTACCACCTCCTCGCCTACTGCGAGGACCACCGGATCACCTTCACGAGGGGCCGGGAGGGCAACAAGAACGACGGCTGCCACGTCGAGCAGAAGAACTGGACCCACGTACGCGAGCTCGTCGGCTACCTGCGCTACGACACTGGAGCCGAACTCGCCCTCTCAACCGCATCTACGAGCTCGACCGCACCTACACCAACCTTCTTTTGACCCAGCAGAAGCTGGTCTCAAAAGAGCGGGTGGGGGCAAAGGTCCTCAAGCGCCACGACCCGGCCAAGAGCCCCTACGAGCGCCTGGTCGCCTCCTCGGTGCTCTCTGCGGCCCGCCAGGCGGCTCTCACCCGCTCCCGCAACCGCCTGCGCCCCGCCGCCCTCCAACGCGAGATCCGAGCGCTGTGCGCACAACTCGAGACCCTTGCACTCGCCAAGGCCCCCGCCCCCTATCGGCCGGTCAACCGGGCCTTCAACGCCCGTCGTCAAGCGGAGGGTTCTTCGTGAGGCAACGACTCACCGTTCCCGGAGGATTTGACGTGAGGCAACAGGACCCCAACGATCGGGCAGGCCGTGACAAGTGCGGTGCCTCGAGGACTTCGTTCCCGCTAGTCCCGAGCTCAGGTTCGCGAGGCATCGCCCAGAGCGGTGGGGAGGATCCTGCCTGGAGCACACCGACCACCTGGAGGCCGAGCGTTCGTAGAGGTCCCGAGCGGGCTCGACGCCTCCAACTAGGCCGGAAGCCGGTCTCGGTCGCACGTCGTGGGGCCATGGCGGAGGAGCGTGGAACCCAAACCACAGTCCTGGAGGCTCGGGTCGACGTCCACGAGGGCGAGATACCGGTGGTCGACAGAGGGGTGCAACCGGTCCATCCATCCGCTCGGACAGGGCACCCAGGTCCTTCAGGGTCCTCTCGTCGGGGGCCTCGGTCATGACGGTGCCGAGGGCGACGGTGTCGGGACCGGAGCCGGGCGGGACCCAGAGGGCGGGCGCCCGCACCTCGGCCAACCCGCGCGCCGTGCCGTGGGTGATCGTCAGGCCGCCGTACACCTCGGCGAATCTCGGCCAGAGCGTGGTGTAACGGTGGCCCACGGCCAGCGCATCACCGGGTCGGATGCGAATGCCAGTGTGAGGGTGGCGAGGGCTCGGGCACGGTCGCTCTCCTCAAAGGTTCACCACCGTTGGCTCTGTCACATCGCTCACCTTGCTTTCCGGACCCGACCTGACGCAACGTTCTTCGGCATCAGTCAGATCGTCAGGGTCTCGAAATCTTCTGGCACCGTGCAGTTCGGAATGTCGAGGTCGTTGAGACCTGCGCCGAGGTGCGTGAGAATGAATCGGGGGTCGGGAAAGCGCTCTCGCAACACGACGACGTCACCGACGTTCATGTGTGTCTGGGGTGGCGGGTGAGGACCGTTGCACTCCAGGATCAGCACGTCGCAGTTCTCCGCGAGCGTGTCCAGGCCGGCACAGGGGCGGACGTCGCCTGAGTAGGCAACCGTTCGTCCGCCAAGGTCAAAGAGAAATCCGAAGCAGTCGAGGTAGGGAACATGATCAACTGGGACGGCCTGAAACCGGATCGGTCCCGCCGTCTGCCACGTACCATCGACCTCGACGTAACGAACGTCGAGCTGTGCATCAGCCATCCGACCCACCAACTCCACCGCGCCCACGTCCAGCATCTTGGCGAGGCGACTCTGGACACCTGGTGGCCCGACGACCGAGATGGGGGTCTGGCGCCTGCTCCGGATCAGTTCCAACAGCAAGAAGGGCCACCCAAACGTGTGGTCGGCATGGAAATGGGAGACGAAAACCGCCTGGAGATCTGACGCCTGCAGGCCACAGCGCCGCAAGTGGGGGACGGCCGTCGGGGACGGCTCGACCAAGATTTGTCCGTCGAGAACGAATCCATTCCAGTATCGCTCCAACGTGAGGAAATCGCCTGTGCCGAGGAATGTGACGCGACTCACGGCCGGACGCAATTCTCGGACGCAAGGATCGCGAACTGCTGAAAGGCCAACCTCAGGTGTATCCGGACCATTGGCCGCAGGTTAGGCTGATTGTCTCGACGGCACTGACTTGTCTGGGGCGACAGGGTCGGAACACCCGGAGCTGATCATCGGAGCACGTATCCTTCCCTCCGTGGCCAAAGTCGTGATCGTGGGTGCGGGTGTGATCGGTCTCGGCGCGGCAATGCTGTTGGCCCAGGACGGACACGACGTCACGGTGTTCGAGCGCGATCCCGCGCCTCCACCCTCGTCGGCACCGGACGCCTGGAAGGTCTGGGAACGTCGGGGGGTCAACCAGTTCCGTCTGCCCCACGCCTTCTTGGCCCGCTTCCGCCAGATTGTCGACACCGAGCTCCCACAGGTATCCCGGGCACTGGAAGCGGCCGGAGCGTTGAGGATGAACTACGTCCGCTCCGTCCTGCCGGAGACGGTCACGGCAGGATGGAGGCCCGGAGACGAGAGCTATGAACTACTGACGGGGCGGCGGTCGGTGATCGAGGCTGTCCTGGCCGCCGTCGCTGAAGACACCGCAGGCGTCTCCATCCGGAGGGGGACCGCCGTGGCTGCTCTGGAGACCGGAGCTCCGGTCGTCCCGGGCATTCCCCACGTCAGCGGCCTGCGCCTGCAGAACGGGACGATTGTCCGCGCCGATTTGGTCGTGGACGTGGCAGGCCGACGTTCGGCGTTGCCTGCATGGCTGGCCGAGATCGGGGCCCGCCGCCCGTCAGAGAAGCTCGAGGACAGCGGGTTCGTCTACTTCGGACGGCACTTTCGTTCCGCTGACGGGACGCTACCCGCCCACCTCGGCCCCGGGTTGATGCACATCGGCACGATCAGCTCGCTCAGCTTGCCGGCAGACAAGGGGACCTGGAGCCTCGGGATCGTGACCACTTCGGCCGACCGGGCGCTGCTCGCCCTGCGAGATCCGACTCGCTGGGAAGCTGTCGTGCGTAGCCTTCCGTTGGTTGCCCACTGGCTCGATGGCGAACCAATCGATGTCGGCGTCAAGGTGATGGCCAAGTTGGAAGACCGGCACCGCGGATTCGTCATAGACGGGAAGCCGGTCGCGACCGGCGTGGTCGCGATCGGCGACTCGTGGGCCTGCTCCAACCCGGCCAACGGGAGGGGCGCGTCGATCGGCATGATGCACGCCCAAGTCCTGCAGAATCAACTTCGTGTCGTGGGCCTCGGCGATCCCAAGAGGTTCGCCGAGGCTTTCCACAGCGCCACGGCTGAGACGGTGGAGCCGTGGTATCGAGCCACCGTGGCCCAGGACCGCCACCGCCTCCATGAGGTCGAAGCTGCCATTCGAGGCGACACCTACGACCCCGGCGATCCGCTCTACGAAGCGGAGAAGGCCCTGTTCGCGGCGGGGTCGCGAGACCCGGACTGTCTGCGGGCCGGGCTCGACATCAGACTTGTTCTGCGGCGACCCGACGAGGTCTTTGAAGACTCCGCGCTCCGGGAACGAGCGCTCGAGTTTGGACAGGGCTGGCGCGAAGACACCCCGCCGGGACCGACCAGGGCAGAGCTGCTCTCCCTCGTCAGATCGTGACGGCACCTGTCGACGCACGTCTCGGATGATCTGCATTGATGATGGAGCGTGACGCCCAAGTCGCAGTCGGGCGGGCACTAGTCATCGTGCCGGGGGGTGGGATCGTTTTCGGTCACGGTGCTTTCTCGTGACCGGTGGCCCAGTGGCTTGACCGCCCTCTGTGGGGGGACCGGGCATTTTCGAAGTCAATGGCTCGCCACCGAGACGAGATCTACGATCCGGCTGGTCGAAGGAGGGCAGATGTTCGCACGCCTCCTCTTTGTCACCGGTGTCCATGTGGCAGCCGCGGTGCCGTTCCTCGAGGAGCGAGCGTCGGTGATCGCGGCCCAAAGAGGCTTTCGCCAACTCGCTGCAAGTGGGGACCGCTCAGCGGGCAAATTGAACATCATCTCGGTCTGGGACTCGATGGATGATCTTGAAGCTAGCGACGCCGTCCTGGCCAACCTCCGCCAAGAGGGACTCGGTGCGTTCGGGGGACAGATGGCGGTGCGGGTCTTCGAGCAGGTGGCGTTCGGGGTTGGCGAGACGCCCCCTCAACCCCCGTGCATCCTGAGGTTGATCACCTATCTCGCGGACTCAAGCCGGGTCGACGAGAACATCTCGTGGTTCAGGAACGAGTTGCTTCCGACGATGATGGCGACACCAGGCATACGGGCAGTGCGGAACCTGATCGACCGTCAGACGGGAGAGGGTCGAGTCGGGACCGAGTACTCAGACCAGGCGACAATGGAGTTGGCTGAGCCGGCCCGCACCCGGCGGATGACGGCGGCCAGAGACCGCGGCATCGAGTTTGGTGAAGAGTCGATCCTAGAAGTCCTGTTCGGACAGATCTCCACCACCTGACTACTTCGACCTGAAAAAGGCGCCCTGAAAGTCGGCCACGACCAGCGCGTTTGTGAGCCGAGGGTGCTCGCGATTTGCGTCGTGATCAGGAATGATGGCCTCGACCCGTAGTGCGAGTACGGATCGAGGCCATCACATGCTC
>DAHUZT010000097.1 GCA_027315005.1 Acidimicrobiaceae bacterium
GCGATGCGGCAGCGAGCTCGAACGGGCCATGCGCTCGAGCGCCCGGCGCTGCTCGGGGGTCACGGCCAAGGGCGGGGCGGTCATCACCGGCATGCTGCCAGCCTAACCACCCTATCTATATCAGCGACGGACCACTAGGTCACTTCAGCCACCGCCCCGTGCCACGAACGTCTGACCGCTGCGACATCGACCATCGTGATCCGTTCACGACCTCGTCCCTGGTGCTGGTGACCGCAGCGTCGGGTGCCAGATCATCGAGCCCGCTCCGAACTCGACGCCGCCCCCGGTGGTCGCCGATCGGGCCCTCAGGCGCTGGGCGCGAGGCCGCGGACCGCGTCTTCGAGGTCGACACCGACCGGGATGATCATCGGTGCGGGGATGGTGACCCCGTTCCGCGCGTACTGGGCGATCTTGTCTCGGCATTGATCGAAGGATCCGTGCACGATCAGGTCGTCGACCACTTCGTCGGGGATGGCCTCCAGCGCCCCCCTCCGGTCGCCCGCCGACCACTTCTCCCACATGCCGGCCAACAGTTCGCCCCTCCCGAGCCAACGTTGGAACTGCGCGTAAGCCTCGACGTTCATGTAGGCAGCGATCATTCGCCGTCCGACCGCTCGAGCGGTCGCGACGTCCTCGGTCGGCACGGTGAAGATCCGGGCAACCACCTCCTTGGGGCCCTCTCCGCCGATCTCTGCCACCGCCTTCTTCACGTCCTCGGCTGACAGCCAGTTCAAGATGGCCCCGTCGGCCTCCCGGCCGGCCAGCGCGAGCATCCCGGGCCGCAGCGCCGCCAGGTAGATCGACGGTGGCTGTTCGGGTACCCGTGAGAGGCGGAAGCCCCTCGTGGTGAAGGTCGAGAACTCTGCCTCAACCCGCTCGCCGGTCATCGCGGCCTTGAGGAACCGGAGCACGTCGCGCGCCTTGCGGTACGGCTCCTCGAAGGCCAAGCCGTTCCACCGCTGCACGATCGCTTCCGATGAGGACCCGACACCGAGGGCGAAGCGCCCGGGGGCGGCATCCGCCATGGCTGCCGCGGTCTGGGCCAGGAGGGCCGGACCTCGGGTGAAGACCGGCGCGATCGCGATCCCGAGATTGAGGGCCGGGGTCCACGCGGCGGCCAGCGCCAGCGGGGTGAACCCGTCCGCCCCGTCGACCTCCATCGACCAGATGTCGGTGTAGCCGAGGTCGACCAGGAGTTCGAACCAGCGGCGGTGCTGGTGGAGGGGGATGTCGAAGGGGACGGTGATCCCATGTCGGGGTTGGGTGGTTCCGGCAGCACTCATGGAAGTCCACTCTTGCATCCGCGCACCGGTCTCTGCAGCGGTGGCCGCCTCGTCGCGCGCCGTCCGAAGAGCACCGTCGGTTGGCGCTCGGTTCCGCTCGGCCGCCGTTCGCGCTGGGGCCCTCAACGACGTCGTGGCCCGCACCACCTTCGTCGCCCACGAGGCGGGCGACGTCCATCCCATCTGGGCGACAACCGGTGGCAACAGCGGCCGACTTCGGCCACCATTGCCGGGTCGCTCGCTCCAGGTAGAGCACCGAACCTCGGGGCACGCGGCCACCAGGGACGATCGACGGAGGTGACGATGCCGAGGACCGCACGTGAAGGCCAGGTGACGCTCCACGTTGACGCGCCCCCGGAGCGGGTATGGGAGCTGGTGGCCGACCTCGAGCGGATGGGCGAGTGGAGTCCAGAGTGCTACCGGGTCCAGTGGCTCGACGGGGCGACTTCGCCGGCCAAAGCGGGCGCCCGCTTCAAGGGGTGGAACCGATTTCGGTGGATGCGATGGTCGATGAACTGCACGGTCACTGAGGCCGAGCCGGGCAAGGTGCTGTCGTGGACGACGAGGCGCGGCCAGAAAGAGCTCGTTCGCTGGACCTACCGGCTGGAACCGGCCGACGGCGGTACCGACGTCACCGAGTCATTCGAAGTGCTCCACATGCCGCTCGAAGCGGCGATCATCGAGGACTACGTCATGGCCAACCGCGACCACGAACGCGAGCGTGCTATGCACACAACCCTCGAACGGATCAAGGCCGCCGCGGTGGCTGACCGCGACGCCGGCTCGGATCACTGATCCATCCGAAGGCGGCGTCGACGCAAGATCTCGCGCTTGGTGGGCACCACTCGAATGTGACGAAGTCGCAACGTTGATTGGCACCTCCCGTCAGATTCGACCCGTACCGTAGGAAGCGGACGACCGGCCCTCCCGGCCGGACGTGGACCAGCGATCGGGCCGGTCTGATCGGCCCGAGGAGGTGGGTCGATGCGAGACGCGATCGATCGGGAACCGAGGGGTTCCGGGCACGCCGGTGACTGGGCCGGGGTTTCGGCCCGGTCACCGGTGGGCTCGAGCGATGGAGCGCGGATCGACCTGTGGCCGTTCAGGGCGTTGCCGGCGGGCACCATCCGCCGGCTGCTCGTGCTGGTGATGGTCGTGGCGGCGGTGGCCTTGGCCGCGCTGGTACTCATCGTGGCCTCGGGACACGGGAGTGCGAACGGTGACTCGCTTCCCTGGGTGTCCGCAGCGACCGGAAGTGCGTCCGGCGGTTGACCCGCTTGCGAAGCGCGCCACCGGCGCGCGCCCTGGGATCGCGTGTGCGTTCCTTGAGCCTCTCGAGGGACGCGGACGCGCACGGTTTGAGAGAAGGAGACGTGATGCAACAGCGGACGACCCAAGAGCGAACGATGCTGCAGCTGCGCAGGCCTGCCCTGGTCAGGTGAGAGACCGCTACGGCCGGTCGGGGGACGAGATCGACCCTCGCCGGTGTCCGCACTGTTGACGGCACTGTTGACGGCACTGTGACGGCGCTGGTGACGGCGGTGTTCGTGGCCCTGGCCGGCTTGGGCGTGGGGACATGGGCGCTGGCGAGCCAGCCGGCCCAGGGCCCGGCCGGGGGCCAGGGCCCGTCGGTCCTCAGGGCGCCTGGGGGTCCAGGGGCCGCAGGGGTTCCAGGGCCCAACAGGCAAGCCCGGGCCGGCCGGCGCGAGCGGAACGCCCGGAACGATCCTCGCGGCCCGGCGGATCCAGGCGAGCGCCATGGTCAGCGCTCCGGATCCGGCCGGCGGCACGCTGCTCGTGGCCCGAACCTTGTACGCCAAGGGCCAGGCGCTGTGACCATGCGGCGGTTCGTCAAGTGTGGGACCCGGTGGGGGAGAATGGGGTGTGACCGAGGGGAGCGCAATCGGGTCGACCGGCGGTGAAGGATTGTCGGTCGACGCGCCCCTCACTGCCGCTCGGGCGCTGTTCGCCTCGGGCCCGTCGTCCAGCACCTACCCGGAGCGTCGATGGCGCCGCTGATCCTGTTCATCGAGGACGACGAGCGGATCCGCACGGTGCTGCGAATGTCGCTTCAGCACGACGGGTTCGACGTCGAGGAGGCCGGGAGCGGCGAGGACGGGCTGGCCGCGTTCGAGCGGCGGAGCGCCGACGTGGTGCTGGTCGACCTCCGGCTGCCGGGGATCGACGGCTTCGAGGTGACCCGGATCCTGCGCAAGACGAGCAACGTCCCGGTCATCGTGGTCACCGCGCACGGTGACTCGCACGACGTGGTCGCTGGCTTGGAGGCCGGGGCCGATGACTACGTGGTCAAGCCGGTGGTGGCCAAGGTGCTGGCGGCCCGGATCCGCGCCCTCTTGCGCCGGGCTTCGTTCACTGGGGAGATCGCCACGGTCGTGCGGGTCGGGGACCTGGAGATCCACCGAGAGGCCAACCTGGTGACGCGCGACGGCGAGGAGATTCCCCTCACCCGAACCGAATTCAAGGTGCTGTGCGCGCTGGCCGAGCATCCCGGATGGGTGCTCAGCCGGACCCAGCTCCTCGACCAAGTCTGGGAGTACGACTACTTCGGTGACGATCGGCTGGTGGACACGCACATCGGCCGGCTCCGGGCCAAGGTCGAACGGGACCCGTCCAAGCCCGAGCTGATCCTCACCGTCCGCGGCGCGGGGTACAAGCTGGCGACGTGAGGTTGCGGCGCGGGGGCGAGCTCCGGAGAAGACGCCGGCGGCCGAGCCTCCGGACCCGGACGGCGCTCACCTTCGGACTCGGCGCGGCACTGGTGTCGATCGCCCTCGCCCTGATCACCTATACGCTCACCGACCACCAGTTGCTCAGCCAGCGACAGACCAGCAGTCTGCACCAGGCCTACGTCGACGCCCGGCTGTTCAAAGACGAGCTGAATTCGCCAGCCGCCAACATCGAAGACGTGCTCTCTTCCCTGGCCAGCGCGACCGACGTCCAGGTGCTGGTCAATCGGAACAACCTGTGGTTCTCCACCTCGGTATTGATCGGCTCGTCCAACCTGCCGACCTCGTTGGTCTCGGCCGTGCGCTCTGGTCAGCCGGCCGACCAAAGGATTTACCTCCAGGGCGTGCCGTCGTTCGCAGTGGGGATCCCCATCCCCGGGGTCAACGCCTACTACTTCGAGATCTACTCGCTGGCCGAGCTCCGTTCCACCCTTCAGACCCTGGCCATCGTGCTGGCGGCCGCCGCATTCGCGACCACCGTCGGCGGCACACTGCTCGGCCTTTGGGCCAGCCGACGGCTGGTCCGACCGCTTTCGCACACCGCCCAGGTTGCCGGGGAGATCGCTGGCGGCCACCTCGACGAGCGCCTGCCTCCCGACTCGGACCTGGGTCCTCTGGTCGATTCGTTCAACGACATGGTCACCCGGCTCCAGGAGCGGATCGAGCGGGACGCCCGCTTCGCCGCCGACTTCAGTCACGAGATGCGCTCGCCACTTACTACCGTCGGCGCCTCGGTCGAGCTGGTCGACGCCTACCGTGACGCCCTGCCCGAGGACGGGCAGACCGCTCTGGACTTGCTCAAGATGGAGATCGACCGGTTCTCGGACATGGTCCAGGACCTCCTCGAGATCTCCCGGGTCGAGGCCGGTGCCGAGTCGGTCGAACTCGAGCGGGTCTCGATCGGCGAGCTTGTCGAGCGCACGGCATCGGGACACGCCAGCCAGGTGGCGGTCCGGATACAGCCGCCGGCGAAGGAGACGACCGTCCTTGGCGACAAGCGGCGGTTGCAGCGGATCCTGGTCAACCTCCTCGACAACGCCCAGGTCCACGCGGGGGGGTCGTCGCTTGTCTGGGTGGACCGGCGCGACGGCTACGTCGAGATCGCCGTCGAGGACCATGGGCCCGGAATCGACGCGGCCGACGCGGAGCGGGTCTTCGAGCGTTTCTATCGGGGCAAGGCGGCCGGGCGACGCTCCAGCGTCGCCGGCTCGGGCCTCGGACTGGCCCTGGTCGCCGAGCACGCCCGGGCCCACCACGGCTCGGTTCGGGTCGAGCCTGCGCCAGGAGGGGGCGCCCGCTTCGTGGTTTCGCTGCCGGCGGTCGAGCCATGATGCGGCGTCTGCGCATCCTCGTCGTCGCGGTCACCTTGGGGGTGCTCGCGGCCGGCTGCTCGGTCGGCGCACAGGACTCCCCCCAGCTGATCTCCAAGAGCAACGTCCCGTTCGGGTTGCTGAAGACGACCCCGAGCACGACCCCGCCTTCGGTCGCGACGGTCGGTGTGACCATCTTCTTGGTCTTGGGCCAGCATCTCGTGACAGTGAACCGGGCGGTGCCGGTCGCGGGCACGCTCCAAGCGGCTCTGAAGGCACTCGGGCGTGGGACCACCAGTGCCGAGGCTGCGGCCAACCTGGAAAGCCCGATCTCGACGGCGACCCCCCTCACCTTGAAGGCGGTGTCGGGAAGTACCGCGGTGGTCGACGTCCCGTCATCCTTCTCGGCGCTGAGCGGCAAGGACCAGATTCTCGGTGCCGCGCAGCTCGTCTACACCCTGACCCAGTTCCCCGGGATCGACCAGGTGACGGTCCGGGTCGGCGGCCAGGTGGCTCAGGTGCCCACGGCGACCGGTCGGATCCACACCGGCCCGCTCGATCGCGCCGACTACGCCAACCTCGCTCCCCTCTGAGCGGCGGCCCGAGCTCGGGTTCTCCAGATAGCTGGGATCGACGGTCAGTGACGGAGCCCTCTGGGATGCTCTCACCTATGACCTCTGCTTCGGAGCCAGACCACGGCGCCACCTTCTACGCCTCCATGCCCTTTGCGCGAACCCTCGGGATCGAGTTCGTCGGTGTGTCCGGCGACACCGTGACCGCCCGGTTGGCATGGTCTGCGGCGCACTGCACCTCGGGAGGGGTCCTGCACGGTGGGGCGCTCATGGCGCTCGCCGACTCGACGGGAGCGATGTGCGCGTTCGTTCATCTCCCCGACGACGCATCGGGCACGACCACGGTCGAGTCGAAGACCAACTTCTTCCGGGCGGTGCGTGAGGGGTACCTCGAGGCGACGTCGCGCCCGTTGCACGTGGGTCGAACGGTCATCGCCGTCGAGACCGAGCTGCGAGACGCCACCGGCAGGCTGGTCGCCAAGGTCACCCAGTCCCAGCTGGTGCTTCGGTGAGGAACGAAGGCAAGTCAAGCGAAGTGCCGAAGGCGAGCCGGGTCCCGTCGAGAAAGAGGTGCGCCGGTCGAGCTGGAGTCTTGGAGCGGCGCGCGAGTCGAGTGGCCCGTCAAGGAAGCCCGCAGGGCGACAGCGGAGAACCAGGACCTCGGCACCGGCCCAACCGATGATCGTCGGGCTCCACGAACCCTGTTCCTCCCGGCGGGCGACGAAGGCCCGGAGGAGTTTCGGCCCCTCGTGGCCCGCAAGGCTGGCAAGATCGGAGCCGAGCCGGTCGTCGCGCGCCCGGACCCGCGTGCACCAAGGCGGGCGACTGGCGGGATTGGAGGAACCATGCCCCATGACCTGGTGATCCGGGGAGGCACCGTCGTCGACGGGACCGGATCGGTGCCCTTCGCCGGTGATGTGGCAGTGACAGCCGGACGCATCAGCGCGGTCGGGAAGGTTGGGGGCCGGGTGCGCCGGACCATCGACGCCGACGGCGCGATCGTGACCCCGGGGTTCGTCGACGTGCACTGCCACTACGACGGCCAGGCGACCTGGGACAGCCAGATGGTCCCGTCTGCGTGGCACGGCGTGACGACCGTGATCATGGGCAACTGCGGCGTTGGCTTCGCGCCCGTGCACGAGGGTGACCATCAACGGCTCGTCGAGCTCATGGAAGGCGTCGAGGACATCCCCGGCTCGGCTCTCCATGAAGGGCTCGAGTGGGATTGGGAGAGCTTCCCCGAGTACCTGACTGCGCTGGACGGTCGTCACCGCGACGTCGACGTCGGCGCGCAGCTCCCCCACGGGGCGTTGCGCCTCTACGTCATGGGGGAGCGGGGTGCCATCCGGGAGGACGCCACCGCCGAGGACATCGAGGCGATGGGACACCTGGCCTGGGAGGCGGTGGAGGCCGGGGCCTTCGGTTTCACCACATCGAGGACTCGCAACCACCGGACCTCGACCGGCGACTGGACCCCGACCTTGACCGCGGCCGCCGACGAGCTCGCCGGCATTGCCACCATGATGGGCGCCTCGGGCAAAGGGGTGCTTCAGGTGGTCTCGGACTTCGCCCAGCTCGACGAGGAGATGGCGACGGTGCTCGGCATGGCCGAGGCTTCTGGGCGCCCCCTGTCGATCTCGCTCGCGCAGAACGACCACCGACCGCTCGATTGGCAGCAGATCCTGAAGGAGATCGGGGCCGCCAACGACCGCGGGCTGCGGGTCAGCGCCCAGGTCGGGTCGCGCCCGGTCGGGGTGCTCCTCGGCCTCCAGGCGACGATCGACCCGACCCGCGCCTCGGAGCTCGGACAAGAGCTCAGCACCCTGGCTTTCGAAGAGCGCCTGCTCAGGCTACGAGACCCCCAGGTGCGCGCCCGGGTGGTGGCCGAGATGGAGACCGGCCGCACCGCCTTCGGGTGGGACAGGGTCTTCGTCCTTGGGGACCCGCCCGACTACGAGCCGGCACCGGAGCACTCGATTGCCGGGATGGCCGGCCGAAGCGGGGTGAGTCCCGAGGAGCTGGCGATGGAGCACCTGTTGGCAGAGGGCGGTCGGGCTTTCCTTTACGTGCCCTTCCTCAACTACTCCGACGGGAACCTCGACG
>DAHUZT010000103.1 GCA_027315005.1 Acidimicrobiaceae bacterium
CAACACAGGGTGCCCACGGCAGGATTAGAACCTGCGACACCTCATTTAGGAAACGAGTGCTCTATCCCCTGAGCTACGTGGGCGGGACTTCCGCGTGAGCCTCCGCGTGGGGCTCCGCGTGTAGATCGTCCGTCAGCCTACGCCGAGTGCACTCAGCGACGGCTCTCGACACGCTCACGAAGTAGCCTCTACACAATGCACTCTTTGTGTTTCGTTTATGATTGGAGGACTGTGTCTAGGACCCGTCGAATAGCTGAACTCGAGACCGAGCTGTCCAAGCAAGAGTTCGAGGTGGCCGAGGCGGTGGCCCGATACCGAGGGATCGAGGCTGAGCTGGAATCGATGCGCGCCGGCGTGGCACTGGAGGACAACCTTGAGGGAATGGCGCGGACAGACGCGATTCTGTCTGTGCTGCATGAGGCTGATGGAAGCCTCTCCCCTAGCGAGGTCGTGCGCAGGCTCCATGTCGCGGGCCGGAATGACCAGTCCCGATCCGTCACAGCAACGCTTGCATACCTACTTCAAAAGGGCCGCATAGAGAAGATTGGGCGAGGTAGGTACTTCGCGGCCTAACAACAAACTGGCCCGCTAAATGATTAGCAATCATCTAGTACCCGCAACGTCAGAGCGCTAAGCGCGAGAGATCACCGGCCTACGCTCGCCAGAAGCGCTCTCGAGGACACGATGCATTCAGCGGCTCGCCACTTGAGTGCACGATCAAGATCATCGCAGGACGCAAGAACGGCATCGACCGCCAACACAATCCGCCGCTGCTCCTCGGCAGGTGGAATAGGTACTGGAATAAGCCGGAGCTTGGCCGCCTTGATCCCAAGGGCAGTCATACCAGTAGCCCTCTTACGCAGCTCGATGCTGAACCATGGGCTCAGGAGAAGCAATTCCAGGAAACGGCCACTGAAATCAGCGTATGGGGACAACACAATCGTTCGCTGCGCTAGTGCGAATCGCTCATCTGACCTCACTTGAGCCGCATTTCCCATGGGAGCCTCGGTTGTGAATAGGACATCTCCTTTTGATGGGAGCCCCCTCGTCATCCATTCTGAATACGTTGACTCACTCACAAATTCAGTAGGGAGCGGATTGATGACTCCTCGCCGAATGTTCTTGGCCGTTATGAGCGGAACGCCTGAATCAGTCTTCTCAGGTGTCCTTCCGCGATAGTCGATAAAGCGGGCAACATCTTGCAGCGGGCGTATTTCCCACTCAGCTGGAACCGCCAATGACGGCTCAAATGGGTCGCTACCGTTCACGTATCGGGTGGATCCAATTTTGACTAACTCTTCCCTAGCCGATTGCATTCGGCTCACGATTTCCGAAACTTCTTCGTCTCCTGCCTCGATTCGGCTCAATCGACCGCTGATAGCCAAATTCAAAACCGTCCCACGAATGTCTTCGACATCATCAGAAGAAGTGGCAAGATGTACGAAGTGACGATCGATCCTCGCCCAATGCTCCCGCATCGTCGTTTGTTCTTCGCAATCGCGGAGTGCTTTCAGCGCCGCACGCCTAGCCATCGATCGAGTCGCGTCGCGCATCTGCAGCCCGGCTACCAGTTCGTCGCATTGCGTCATGAGCTCTTCGACCGCAGCGACGATTCGCACCTGTTCTCCCAATGGGGGCAGTGGTACAGGTAGTTTGAGAATCGACTTCTTCGAAACCCCTCCGATGATTCCCGTCATCTGACTCCTGAAGGCAGCCTGAAATTGAGAAGAGAGGTAGACGATGAGAAGATACTCCGGAATTACTCCCTCAATAGTCTCATTCGCCAATAGCTTATTGCCGAAGCAGATCTCTCGATCCGTAATTCCCATCTTCCGTCCCGCGCTTCCGCCCTCGAGGCAGATGAGGACCGACTTCGGCTTCGCTCGTTTGAAAGATGAATCGTCATCCGCGACTCTCAACCCATTCTCATAAACGATCGGCTCCCTCCCATAGCCAACATCCTTGGTAGCCACATACGCGACCCCGTCTAGATTTGAAGCGAGCCGCGTCTTTACCACGGTACTGGCGCTGTCTCCGCTAAAGAGTCGCCCTGTGGCCGCTAGGCTTGTCCATGTCCATGTCGAGGGAATTGTAGGAAGGTCGGACTCATCTGGGTGTATCGGGACATCGGCCACATCGCCATCGGTTTCGAGTTGCTGAACCAATCGTGCACTAACCGCCAAATCGAAAACCAAGATCCGTAGTGAATCTATGCCGCCGTCCGCCTCCACAGTCACTTCTAGATTTGCTATCACTTTTTCGATGTCCACTAGGCGTACCCGAGTGCTTCAGCAAGACTGCTTCTCAGAGCTTCCTGCGCCTCAGTTACTGCATTCGAAGCCAGTGAATACCTGTCAAGTAGCACATCAGGATCCTCATACCCGACATCTGCTGTATAGGGATTCTTTATGTCAAGGTTGTACTCGGCTCCAATGATTTTTTCGATTGGAACGCACCAGGATCGTTCGCCCTCTGAACGGTCATTCCACCATGTTCGTTCTGCATCAAACTCTTTCAATCGCATCGGCTTGGTCTTTGAATAGTTCTTATATCCCTCGGGATACGGATGTTCGTAGAACCACACTTCCTTCGTTGGCTCACCCTTCTGAAAGAACAGAAGATTCGTCTTGATCGGAGTGTAGGGTGCGAATACTCCGTTCGGAAGCCGAACGATCGTGTGCAGATTGCATTCCTCGACGAGCCGCTTCTTGATCCGAGTCTTGATCCCCTCGCCAGATAAGGTTCCGTCTGGCAAGACGATTGCCGCACGACCCCCGTCTTTCAATAGCTCCATGACAAGTACGAGGAAGAGATCGGCGGTCTCTCGCGTCCGGAACTCAGTCGGGAAGTTGTTCTCGATGCCGTCCTCTTCCATACCCCCGAACGGTGGGTTTGTGACGATGACATCGACAGCATCGTCAGGCCCGTAACTCTGGAGCGGGCGGGCGAGGGTGTTACCGTGCCGCACAGTGGTCGGCACTTCGACACCATGGATCATCAGGTTCGTCGTGCAGAGCAGATGGGGAAGTGCCTTCTTTTCCACTCCACGGATGTTCGCCTTCAGCATGGCCAGGTCTTGAGGCGTCTTGGCCTGCGGCCGCATGTGCTCGAGGGCTCCCGTCAGGAAACCTCCGGTACCGCATGCCGGGTCGAGCACCAACTCGCCGAGCTGAGGATCGACCATCTCCACGGCGAACTGCGTCGCGGCTCGGGGCGTGTAGAACTCCCCGGCATTTCCCGCACTCTGGAGATCGCGGAGAATTCCCTCATAGAGTTCGCCGAACAGGTGCCGAGTTGGCGCCGAGTTGAAGTCGATGTCCTGGTTGATCTTGTTGATGACCTGGCGGAGCAGGACACCCGATTTCATGTAGTTGTGGGCATCTTCGAACACACTTAGCAGCAAGGCGGCGCGAGCATGCGACGGTCCGCTCAGCTCATCGAGATTCAGTTCCTTCATTGTGGGGAACAGCTGTCCATCGATCAGCTGTAGTAGGTCGTCGCCCGTCGGAGCGTCCTTACCCAATGCCTCCCCGTCTGCCCAAGCTTCCCAGCGCAGTGGTGCAGGAATCGGTGAGATGTAGCTGGGATCCTCGAGCTCCGTCTGGAGCTCGAGATCGCTGTAGATCTTGAAGAACAGCATCCATCCCAGCTGGCCGATGCGTTGGGCGTCGCCGTCGACGCCGGCGTCTTTCCGCATTATGTCCTGCAGGGACTTGATCGTGGTACTCAGGGACAATTCTGGCTCCAGTTCAGGCGGTCTTGTAGATTTCGGTGGACAAGTCATGGACGGCGTCCAGGTACCCCTGACGACCTCCGAATGCCTTGACGATTTCGATCGGTGTTCCGATTTCCGTGAATGGCTCGAGCTGCAGGATTTCGATCTCGCCGAGGTCTTCGAGCCCCTGGTCGGCGTACTTGTCCAAGAGCGCGTCGAGCACGGCGCGAGCCTGAACGCCGTACTTGGTGAACACGTCCCGCTTCTTGACGTTGCTCACGCGTTCCTGGCGAGTCAGCGGCGGCTGGTCGAACGCCACATGGCAGATGAGGTCGAATGGGCTCAGGTCGCCGCCGGCACTCTCGGCCAGGGCATCAATAAGGATGCCCTGTTCGAGTAGCTCATCCAATATCACTTGCTTGCGGTCGGACTCGTTCCACTTCTTGAGGAAGTCGTCGAGGGTGGCGAACTCGCTCTGGACAGTCTTGCGGGTGTAGTCCTTCAACGACTCGGTGATGAGCTTTCCGTCCTTGTCGTAGTACTGGACTCGCTCGGCAAGGACCTTGAACTCGGTCCCACTCACACGGAAGACGATTTCTGAGTCGTCGTCACCGGCAGCCACATCGATGACGTCTCCGGGATCCAAGACGATGTAGTCCTTGCCATCGACGGTCATGGTCACCGTCAGATCAGGGTTGACCACAATCTCAGGCTTCGCATCGCCGAAATCTTCGTCCTGCAGGGGTGGTCCGTCCCACTCGGGGTCAGCGAAGAGCTCTGTTGCTTTGCGGAAATCAAGGATTGTAAAGAAGAACTTGCCGTAATCGGTACGCAGTCGAGTGCCACGGCCGATGATTTGTTTGAACTCGGTCAGGGACTGGATCCGCTGATCGAGCGCGATGACGTGACAGGTCTGAGCATCGACGCCTGTGCTCATCAGCTTCGAAGTCGTGGCAATAACGGGGAATGCCCGCTTGGGATTGATGAAGTTGTCGAGCTGGGCCTTCCCTTCCGGGCTGTCGCCGGTGATCCTCATCACGTATCGGTCGTCCTGGAGGACGAGCTCAGTGTTCAGGGGATCGTTCACCAATGCCTGGCGCATCCGCTCGGCGTGGTCGATGTTCTGACAGAACACGATGGTCTTGTTCATCGGATCGGTCTCGTGGAGGAACGTGCTGATCCAGTCGGCCGTGGCGCGGTCCCGATCCGGGAACACGATGGTCTTGTCGAAGTCCTTCTGGTTGAAGATCTGATCCGTGATGACGTTGCCGAAGTCGTCGACCTCGCCCTTCTTCGGGCGCCAACCCAGGGCGTCGTGGTCGAAGTCGACGCGGACCACCTTGAACGGGGCGAGGAATCCGTCGTCGATCCCCTGCTTCAGCGAGTAGCTGTAGACCGGCTCCCCGAAGTAGTCGATGTTGGAGACATACTTCGTCTCCTTCGGAGTCGCGGTCATGCCCAATTGGATGGCCGAATCGAAGTAGTCGAGTATCACGTGCCATGCCGAGTCGGCGTCCGCACTCCCTCGGTGGCACTCGTCGACCACAATGACGTCGAAGAAGTCCTTGGAGAACTTGTCGTAGATCGGCTCGTTCGACTCGCCTGACTCGGCATCCTTGCCGCCGATGATCGCCTGATAGAGCGACAGGTAGATCTCGTAGGAGGTGTCCACGTGGCCGGACGACTTGTCGACCAGGCTGCGATCGAGTTTGACCATGGCATCCCCGAAGGGGGCGAAGTCGTTGATCTTCGACTGGTCGACCAGAATGTTGCGGTCGGCCAAAAAGAGCACCCGTTTGGCGTCGCCGTTCTTCCACAGCCGCCAGATGATGTTGAACGCGGTGTAGGTCTTTCCGGTGCCGGTCGCCATGGTCAGCAGCAGGCGGCGCTGCCCTTTGGAGATGGCCTCGATCGTTCGGTTGATCGCCAGTTGTTGGTAGTAGCGGGGCATCTTGCCCGTGAGGTCCGAGTGGTTTGGGCTGGTCACCAGTTCCTGGTCGACGGACTCCAGGCCCTTCCACATCTTGTAGTGGGACCAGAGCGTCTCGGGAGACGGGAACTCGTCCAAGGAGAGGTTCTGCTCGATGATGTCGAAGGTGCCCGTTCGGTCGTGGAAGACGAAGCCGTCCCCATTCGACGAGAAGACGAAGGGCACGTCCAGCGAGTTGGCGTACTCGAGCCCTTGCTGAATGCCGGCCCCCACTGAATGGTTATTGTCCTTGGCTTCGACGACGGCGATCGGAAGGTTGGGCTTATAGAACAGGAGGTAGTCGGCGCGCTTGCCCTTTCCTCTGGCGACCAGCTTGCCTCTAACGATGATCCGGCCGTCGGTGAAGGAGAACTCGCGCCGACGGAGATTCCCGGTCCAACCGGCCTTTCCGAGCGCGGGAGTGATGAAGCGATCGCAGATGTCGGACTCTGACAGTGCCTTCTTGTTCATGCTCGTTCCGATCCGTGCCTACCGTCACCAATCCGCCGGCTCGCGAATCGGTATGGCCCCTGAGAGTAGAGCAGGTCATCCACCGTTGTCCGTCCCATCTTCTCGGTTCTCTCCGTCGTCACGCCGCCTGGACTTGTTGCGCTGCGATCGCAGTGGAATCGGACCACCACTTACTTGAGCCTGCTGAGCGTTTGCCTCGGCGATCCGTTGACGGAGGTCCTTCTTTCGGAGTTCACGATTGCGAGCTATGGACTCAAGATCGAGTGGCTTCTTGAGTTCACCCTTCGAATTGCGTTCCCGGTCTAACCCCACGATCTCGAGATCTACGTCAACCAGCATGAGTTCCTCAATCTGTGCCATCACCTGCCGGTGCGAGCGCAGTGATCGTTGGAACGCCCTGTGCCGGTCGCCGATTCGAACCTGGTCCGGCATCGGCGGAATTCGGACTTCAAGAGACAGGAGATCCCGGAAGGCGATCCGCTGAATCCCCGCTCCTCGAGTCAGTTTGGCCAGATTCGCACGGCCCTCGGCGGAGGTGAGCCAAGCGGTCAAGTACCAAGGGTCGAGTACACCGGCAGCCTCAACTCGAAGCGTTATCGCCTGCTGCGATGGGGCGAACTTCACTGACTGGTCATCGACGATGAAGGATTCACCACACGTGCCCCCCTCGACTGCGATCAGGATGTCGTCTACCACTGCGATCCCTGCAAGCCCTGCTTTGAGGTCGACTGTGTCCACGAACTGTCGTGGCGCGCCCCCATTCCGCAGGTCAGCCACCGAGAGCACGGGAAACGTGCCGGAAGGCCGGGTCCGTGCCGTCGGGAAGCCTCGAATCAACTCGACTGAATCGGCGAGGTCGTTCACTCGGATCGTCTTGACTGCCATCAGTCCTTCTCCTCGAGCATGGCCCGCAGTTGAGCATCATTGGATGCACACTCGTCGAGTGTCGTCGACAACTGTTGATTCAGCCTGCTTCGCACCCTTTCCAAGTGATTGACGTCGAGGGTGCTGACCGCAGGGCGGAGGTAGCGCTGAGGGCTGAGGTCAAAGCCGTTGGCAGCGATCTCATCGAAGCTCGCCTCGTTGAACTGACGATCTCCCGTCAATCCGCTCCGCCGCCATCTCCAGTAGTTGTCCTGCAGCAGCTTGGAGACACCCAGGTCCAGGTCCCGACGGCGCCTCGACTCCGATCCAACCAGTCCGGCGGCGTCGACAAAGAGGGTCGGGGCTGGCTTACCGTCTACCAGCCCTCGTCCCTTGTCGAAGACAAGGATGACGGGGGCGATGCTTGTCGACAGCATCGATCCCGGTGGCAGCGCGAGCACGGAGTCGAGAAGTCCCGCCTTCACGATCCGCTGCCGGATTCGCGCCGACCTGCCTTGCTCGAACAGCACCTTCGGCGGCAGCGCAACGGCTGCGCGACCCGCGTCAGTGAGGTGGTAGAGGCAGTGCTGAACCCACGCCATACTCCAATCCCCAGTACCGGGCTCCCCCCAGACCCACCTCGGGTCATCGGTCATTTCTTCGGCGTCGAGAAGCCGGAGGCCCCAGGGGGGGTTGCAGATGACTCGATCGAATGCTCTGCCCTGCCAATAGTCCGCCAAGAGGGCATTGCCGCTTCCGAGCTCACCACTCATTCCGTGAATCTGCAGATTGAGCTGCGCAAGTGCACGTGCCCACGAGTCCGGTTCCTGCCCGTACAGCGCGGTCGCTCCCTGACTCCCGATCCATTGAGTATCCACCAGCAGCCGGCCGGCTCCGCAAGAGGGATCGAGAACGGTCTCCCCGGCACCCACGATGCCAACCATCACTCGGCGAATCCCTTCGGGAAGCTCGTTATCCCCGCCCATCGATCCGCGAATTTCGAAGAGCAAGTCCAGGAGGATGTCGGCCGACCTCGGGATGACCTCGGGATGCAGCCGACCAATGCTCTCGATCAACTCGATCAATCCGATTCCATCAACGCCCAACGGGGGAAGCAACTCGGTAGCAAACGGCAATGACTGGCTCACGGTCTCGACCAAGGTTCCGGAAACAGCGTCCGGACGAGCCGAGGTGAGTAGCGTCCAGGCGTCATTCGCTTCAGACCGAAGAGCCAAGACGAGTAGGACAGTGACAACAGCGTCCTCAGGTCTGAGGTGTCCTCGGAGGTGGTCGGGCAATCCGCGCACTTCGCGCTCGTCGGTGCCGCCTCCGCCCGCCTTGGAATTTGAGTCCAGCCAGGCGAGCACTTCTGCGCGATCGTAGAGCGGCCCTCGCTTGGTCTTGCCAGCGGGCACCGGGAAGTCCGCAGCTCGCTTCTTCCAATTCCCGACCGCGGCAGCACTGACGCCTGCCAACTTCGCAATATCGGCGGTCGAAATCTGGTCGGGACTCTTCTCCATGTTCAGCTGGCCCTTTCGACGGCGATGGCAGGTTCCACGGGCATCGGACCCGAAAGCACCACGACCCGCTGCGCTGCCAGCTCGAGTCGGGCCGAAAGACTCCCCTCACGGGCAACGACGGTGACCTCAATGCCGATCCGGGCGAGCGCTGCAACGGCATCGGCGAAGATCCCGTCCCCCGTGCAGACCGTGACATTCCGGTACCTGGACATGACGCGAAGATCGCGGAGTTCCGCGAGGAGTGCGAGATCCGCACCATCGGGTCCTGAGTTGAGCCGCCGGAGCGCGGCAGGGAATGCAAACAACACTTCTGGACCTGCGTGATGACTCGAAGCCACGATGGTCTGCGTGCGGTCGAAGTCAGGGAGGACCTGGCGCAACTCCTCCTTGCACTGCTCAAGCTCAAATGAGCTGGGACTGGCGCCGCCAGCGATGTTCTCGATGTCGATGAGAACCAAGTGGCGTGCATTGTGGACAAGCGGGCTCATGCTCATGGCTCCATGATAGTGTGTTGCTGTGACGCTTGTCAAGCGTCGGTCCATGTGATGTTGCACTCCACAGACATTAGCCCAACACAGCGAAGCACCGCCCGCGCTGGTCACCCCCGTTCAGTCGCAGTTCCACGGATCCAGATGGCTGACCGGATACCCGGAATCGGGCACCACGCCGCCGGTCTGGACTGGGGTCTTCTTCCCGCACCCACGATTCCGAGGAGTTCGGGATCAAGGCCAGCAGCTCTCACCGGTCAGGGAGTCCAGATCGCGGCTTCACAATCCCCGAAGGTCTGGCAACGACCTGCGAGGTACACAACGCCCGTCCAGGCACAGATCAGCGAGTCGAGGGCGTCTTCGAAGCGCTTCAGCTTGCCGGGGCCTGCGGCATCCAGATCCGCGCCAGCCGGCAACGGCAAGTCGATCCCGTCGATCACTTAGCCAAGCTCGTCGAGGATCTCGACCCAGATGCCAACCAGCCGGCGACGCCGCTCCACTGGTGGGATCTCCGGCCAGTACCTACCCGTCCGGCTCACCTTGTACGGCAGCCGGTACTCCGCGCCCATCAGGGCGAGAAGCGCGGTGTGGGGGTAGACCTCGACGAGAACCGGCGTTGTGCCCGCTGCTGTCGCTGTCGTGGCCACAAGGTAGCCACGTCGGGCGAAGGCTTCGGTCAACGCCTTCCCGACGGCACCCGGCCGCACCATGTTCGGCGAGTGAGTGCTGCAGCCCTTGGCTCCGTACTCCCGCGAGATCGCCCTGTCGGCTGCGCGACGACCGGTGATTTCCACCGTGGCTACCGGCATGTCGATAGTCACCAGATCAACTGGTGAGCCGCCGAGCAGGTCGCTGGCGGCCTCCAGGAGCGCGTCCACATCAGGTGCACCACCGAAGGGCCTTTCGGACCAGTAGACCGGCCACCCCTCCGGAAGGGCAATGAACTGGTGGTAGCTCGGGGCAACGGCAATGCACCGCCATGCCCCTCCCGCACCCTCGATCAGGGCCACACCGCTCGGCTGGGCTTCGGTCCATGCCGGGTCGATGGCCAAGATCGCACTCATGGACGTCGAGGCTAGGACCCTGCGGGTACCTCCCGTCGACTCCCCAGCCAGCTCACGACGCCGGTCTTGGAGCCTGCTGGATGTTCACCTCGGAGATGAAGCCGGTCCCCACGAGTCATTGTCGAGGTGCACGACCTTTCCACGCCTCTCGAGTCGGTCCAGGTTGTTGCGGACGTCACTGCGGCGGCTGGTGAACGTGGCGGCATGGAGTTCGCTCAGCGTCCAGCAACGCTCGGGGTCTCCCCACATCGCCCCGAGGATGCGATCGGTCACCGCCACAGCGCGGAGCGATTCGGGGCAGTCAGCTGTACTGGCCGGGCCCGTGCGCCGACCCGGGCCACTTGCACTTCCGACCAACTGCTCCATCGGACCGATCGCCTTCTTCAGGGCCGCCACCCGCCCACCGAGCTGTTCGAGCTCCTCCTGCATCTCCGCCAGTGTCACCGCGTAGTGCTGCGTCCGCTCGGTCATTGCTGCTCCTCTGGTGTCATCCGGACCGGCACCCGCCGAGTCCGTCCTGGCCCACCGTGCGGACCACTTCGGTACGTGCAATCACCCCTGCAAGATGTCCCGACAACCCAGCGGATGGGCCGAAGGGATGGCCCGCCGCAGTCGATCTGGCATCGACTGCGCCACCAGCGGCGGCCCGGACAGGTCAGACCTCCATCACACAAGGAGGAGCCATGACCGTCGCACGCAACCCCATCGCCGATCTGTGCGCTATCGCCGCCATGCCGGGCCTCGAGGCCCTGGCCGAGGCGATCGCCCCCGTCTGCACGCTGAGGACCGATCCGGTCTCTCAGATCGTTTTCCTGGCCGGCCAGTGGACGCTCGGCAGCCGCAACAAGCTGACCTCGGTGCTCGAGCACGAATCGACCTGGAGCGAGATGCGAGAGTCTGCCGCCCGCGTGGGACGGTGTCTGCCTGTCGCCCCTCCGACCCAGAACCAGCTTCGCCACGTCCGCGGCCGGGCGGGCGCGGGCTTCGGGCAGGTGCTCGCCGATGCCTTCACCGTGGCCATGGCCCCGCTGACCCGCTCGGTGGGCCTGCTGCCCGAGCACGCCCCTCGCAACCTGCTCCGCCCTGACCGGGCCAACATCGCCTACGGCGACGGCTCGAAGTTCAAGGCCCTCTCCGACATCCACGTCGACCTCAAGACGGGGGAGCTGGTCGGTTCGCGGGCCACGGACGACGGCAGCCCCAGAATGCTGGTTCCCGAAGTGGAGGGGGCTAACCGTGGGGTCCCCCAGATCCCGCTCGTCACGATGGGCGTCCACGGCGACAAGCGATGGCAGCGGGTCGTACTCGGAGTGGGCCTCTACCTGGACTACCGGGAGATGGACGCCTCGATGAACCTCTTCCACAAGGTGCATTCCGTCTACGGCGAGTCGATCCACGCCTACATCTACGACATGGCCATGACCGGTGATCACATCCAAGCGGCAATCCACGCCGGCGTGATCCCGATCGTCGCCCAGAGGGGCGCACCGCCCCACAATCCCGGAGTCACGGTCCCGGACGGCCTCCGCTTCGTCCTCGGTCGCTCGAACGAGCCCAAGAACCGCGCGGCGATCTTCCGCCTGCCCAATGCCGCCCACTGGGTGGGTGCCCGCGAATGCGTCCACGCCGTTTGGGCCCTCGACGGCGCCCTGGTGACCTGCGATCCGGCCGACCTGCGCCCGAGCTTCGACTCCACCGCCCTCGGTACACCCCACTTGGCCTTCGCCGACCACCCGGCCGGAGACGGCCAGCAGCTCTTCGCCACCTACCGGGTCCACTGCCGCAACGGGCACATCGAATACACCCTCGACCTGAGCGGCTACACGGCCACAGCCAAGGGCGGGCTGGTGCCCCTGGCCCGCCACGTGCGCCCCATCGACCCGACCGGTTCCTTCACTGAGTTGCGAGGCCTCCGCTCCGACGTCGAGTCCAGCTATCGGACCATCAAGGCCCGTTCGGAGCTCTTCGGCCGATCCTCGAGCCTGGCTCCTGACCACGTGCTCGCAGACATGGTCGGTGCGGGCCTGTGGATCAACGCCGTCGCCTGGGACGTCCATGCCGCCCAGCACACCGACAACGGTCGGCGCCTGGCCGCCTCACTGGCCCGGCCGAAGCGGTCCGCCACCACGAAGGGGGCCGGTTGCAGGTCGGTTGCACCATCCGGTCGGTGATTGCGCCTTGGGCGGACCTTCGAACGGTCCTGCCCATGACAACCCACACGAGCACCGCAAAGAACCCGCGGTCCGCCCCGGAGCGCTTCGCCCACCTCGGCGGATTCGACCTCACCGAGGTGGCCGGAAAGGTGCTCCCATATACCGGGACCCACCCGGACCACGTGCTGGCCGAACTGACGGTGCACGTAGGGCGGCTGGATGACCTCTTCAGCCAGGTCGAATCCCACCAGGCCGTCGACCGGTACCTGGCCGAGGCAGGCGAATGGGAGGAGCGCCTCGATCGCTACGCCGTGCTCCACACCATGGACCTCGCCGTCGGAAGCAAGGCTCAGCCGACCCGGTGGCCGGGCTGGGTGCCGTCCGATCCCAATCTCTCCAAGCGCCCCCTGCGTCCGCTCGAGTTGGCACTCTCCTCCCTCATCGCCCGATCCAGCATCGGCCGGACCGTGCTGGTGGCCGTGGCCATGGCAGGTGCGGACAGCGTGGAGCTCGCCGCCATCCTCCCTTCCGCCCTGAGCGTCCATGAGCGCCGCATCACTGGCGAGATCGCTCTGCCTGGAGGAAGGCCCCGGGCCCCCGATGGACTCAACTCGGCACCGCGCCGTCCCGGACCCACACCGCCGCGCTACCGCATGGCTGCTCTGCCGAGCTGGTCGCTCCCCGCCGTGCAGGAGCGCCTGGACGGCGCCTCGTTCTATGCCGATGTGCCGCTCCTCTACACCGGCAGGTCCACGTCGCCCGAGAAGATCCAGTCCTCCCTTCTGATGAACCTGAACGCCATACTGCGTATGGCGGGCCTGTCCGGAGACCCGACCGTGAGCCCGCTGTCGATCCGCAACGGTGCGGCACTCGCGCGGTACCGGGAGACGGGGAACATCGAAGAAGTCGACACCATGCTCGGCTACGGCGACCTCAACCTCACGCAGCGCCACATCGGCCTCCGACCGGGTCTGGTGAAGCGCAAGCGCTGAGTCAGGACCGGTGGTGGCGACCGGCGGAGAGTGCACCGCTCGTTCGGACCGACAGGGTGACCGCCATGAGAGCACATCGCGCTGGTGACCCCGGTGAGGAACACGCGGCGCACGACCAAGCGCGCAGTCGCTCCGAACCAGATGGGTCAGCATGCACTTCCTCGTGGGACCGGGTTCGTGGACTCGGGCTCGCCGCGGAACTGGAAGCCGTCCTCAACGCATGGTCATCCCGGCCACTCGCGGAGGGAAGCCGCGCACGACTGGGCGAGCTGATGCGAAGGTTCGGATCGCGGCTCATCGCCTCCGGCATCGGCTCGCTCACCGAGGTCACTGCCGACGATTGCGACGCCTTCCTGTGGGCTCCGACCAGAAGGAACGCCCCGCCCTCGCTCCACACGGTCCATCTGCGGCGCACCGCACTCCACGACCTGTTCGCCGTGCTGGCAGACCTCGAGCCGAGCTTTAGTGATCCCTCGTCTCGTCTCGACCTGCCGCCGCGCTCCGGGAACCAAGCCCGGCCGTTGACCGACGGCGAGATGCACCTGGTGCGGACGGCCGCCCTCGGCCGAAGCCACCAGGCAAACCGGGCGATCGCTGCCGTGAGCTTGGCGGAGGCCACCGCTACCACCGGTGAGATCGCCTGCATCCGCTGGTCGTCGGTCGACCTAGACGCCGGCTCGGTCAACCTTCCAGGTGCCGATCCTGTCCAGGCGCGAAGAGGGACGCTGAGCTCGTGGGGGATGGCCTCGCTCAGGCGGATAGCAGACGACAGAATCCCTACGGACGATGACTGGGTGGTCCCGCGCCGAGCCGAGTACGGCGATGCCCACTCCGCCCAGGCGGCCATGTCGAATCTGTTGTCGAAGGTTCTCTCCGCAGGTGGGCTCTCCGGGCCCGGGATCCGACCGAGCTCGATCCGGCTGTGGGCAGGGGCGCACGTGCTCGGGACGGACGGCGTCGAGGCAGCTGCTTCCGCCCTCGGGATTCGCAGTCTCGATGCGACCCGACGTGCATTGTCCCGGGACGGCACGTCCTGATGGCACGCCACCGACCGCCCACACGCAACAGCCAGCTCGACGCGCTCTTCGCCTGCCCGCTCATCCACGACATGGCCGCAGACATCGGTACCCTCGGCACGCACCCTCGCCGTCACCCGGTCGCCTTCCACCTGGCCTTCGGTGCCATGGTCCGGCTCTTCGGTTCGGGAAATCGCCTGGATGCCGAACTGGCCCACCAAGAGACCTGGGACCGGGTGGTCGAGGCCTACAACAAGGGCGCGGCCCTCCATCCGGCTGGCGTGGAGGTGGCACCGACAGCCCCTCCCCTGCTGTCCGACACCCACCGGCACGTCCGGAATCGCCTTACCCGCGACGAGTACCTCGAGGATCTTCTGGATTCCTTCACCCGACACTCGGTCGGTATCGCCCAGGAGGTCGGCCTGCTCCGGCCCGACGGTCCCGGGTCACGCACCTATCCCCACCCGAGCCGGACGATCTACGGGGACGGGACCGTGGTGCGCCCGATGTACGGGAAGGCGGACCACGGTCGCCAGGACCCCGACGCCGAGGAGCATGCCCGCCACGACGGTTTGATCTACGGCAATGACCTCGTGGCCATCGCGGCGCGGGGCCCCGAGTCGGGTCGGCGAGTCATCCTCGCCGTCGGCCGAGTCCAGGAGCGGGGGCACGAAGGCGACGAGGCCATCCGGCTCATCCGCATGGTCCACGCCATCGCCGGAGACGGCATCCAGGCTGTCGTCTATGACGGGGCGTTCCGGGGGGTGCACCACGAGACGGTGATGACCGAGTTCGGCTTGGTCGTGGTGAACAAGGTCCATGCTGCAACTCGAGACGAGAACAGCCGCAGCCATCGCAAGATCCCCCTCGGCCAATGGACCCATACGGTGCGGAATCGACCCTGCGTCCACACCTTGGTGATCTGTAACGGTGCCGTGCACGATTCGACCTTGGACGACAGCGGGCGCCTCGTGCTCTCCGACGCCCTCGTCCGCAAACAGGTCCGCCGCTACGCCCGAGGTCACGGGAACGGGTGGCGGTTCACATTGGGCGTCACGGTGCCCTGCCCGAGGGAACCGTTCACGGCCTGGATCAGCCCCCACCGGCAAACGGGTGACCGAGGGCGCGGCCGTCCCGACCAGATGCGCCTGATCCCCGAGGTCGACCCCTACTTCCAGACCCTCTACGGACTCCGGAACGACTCCGAGTCCATCAACTCGGGGTACAAGCGGACACTGATCGTCGACCGGGCGGCAGTCCTGGGATGGCGACGCCAGGTAGTGGACCTGATGTCCTGGGGGATCCTGATCAACACGGCCGCTTGGAAGCAGCACGGTGCATCGTCGGAAGCGTGAGGCGCACACCACGCGGTGCAGCCGTTGCCGGCCAGGGCCACTGAGCCGCCCCGTCGGTCGATTGCGCCTGCCACGGGCCCGGACGGTACGGGTCAGTTCCGGAGCTTCCGGGATGAACAACCAAGGAGTCCGATCATGAGCAAGCCAGACATCACTGCCATCCTCTCCGGCCCGATCCCCAGGGTGACGACGTCGAACCTCTTCGACTGCCCTGGCGACGAGGCGTTCGCCTTCATCGCCGAGGTGATCCCGGACATGGCGACCGCTCGGCTGATCACGGACAGCGGCCCGATCACCGACACGTGCTCTGCGGTCGCCACGTACCCGGACTGCCTGGCGCTCCTCGCACTGCACGGCAACGCCATCGAGATGGCCGTCGAGGAGTACTCGGAGAACAACCAGTTTCCGGCCGGATACGGGGAGTACCTGAACCTCGAAGGGACCATCAAGGCCTTCGTCTACCGCGCCATCTGGGAGACGGCCGAGCGCCTCTGCTCGGGCCGCGTCGCTTCGCTCGACTTCCGGGAGGAACCGGTCATCGTCTGGCAGGGGGCGTCCTCCGTGGCCCAGGTCGCGGTCCAGAGCGACTCGACGGAGTTCGAGGGCTGGATGGTCGTGGCAACAGATCTCCGAACGGGTGCGGTGGTCGAGAGCTACGAAGACGACCTCGAGAAGGCGCTCAGCCTGGCCAGTGCGGCAATGTCGACCATCTAGCGGAGGTGGCCGTCGAGACGACACAGCGCATCGGACCCAATCCGGCTCCCTGGCACCGTGCGGAGACCACGGTGCCAGGGAGCCGGACGGCCATCGCGGCCACTGTCTCGTCTGTCAGCCCGACGCCACCACGCCATGCGACGTCCGCTGTCCAGCACCGCATAGAGGCCGGACAGTCAAGGCCTTCCGCCTGCCGCCAAATCCCCTCGTCGATGCACCGATTGCCCGCCAGGTCAACGGCCTCTCCAGGAGCCTCGTCGCTGTCGGCCATGTCCCCAGTGGGCCGTAGCGTTCGCTCGAGTGGTCGTGCCCGGTACGCCGCGCCACCGATTCCCGCCCCAACTCAGACGGGACCCCGGCCAACAAGCCGGGGTCCCGTCTGAGTACAGGTCGACCCTTGAGTCACCAGTCCGGGTCCTCCAGCATCATGAAGCACAGCTCGAGACCCAGGGCCATGGCGAGCAGCTAGTCGCCCGCGAAGTAGACGCCGTCGCTCCCCGCAGTGACATGACGATCAGTGCGCCTCCGGCAGAGCTGTCGAGCACCTCCTCCCGCAGGTCCCACCGGTTTGGAGGAGAGCGGACCAGTCACAGAACTAACCTTTCGCCATGGTGGCCGAACTAGGCGAGTACTTCGACCCTCTTCGGTTCGGATGCAGCAGGCACCCGAGTGCACGGGACTGCGCCGTCTCTCTCGTGCATCGCTACATCACGTCATACGCAGGAGCCATGTTCGACCCGAGAGGCGACGAACCCTGGTGGGATCCGGATCGGATCACATCGAACGATCTTCGGTTGGTCGCCATGCTCTCGATGCCGAGGTTCATGTCCGGGGCCTTCATCAACGGGGTCATGCCCGAGTTCCAAGAGGACCTCAAGTGGAGTGTCGACTGTCACCATCCCCACGATTGCGTCGACCATGTCCACTGCCTACTCAGGCGAGTGCCAGCCCGCTCGACCATCTTCGACGATCGTGCAGGTGACGATCTCGAACTCATGACACAGATCTGGCACCTCATCCGGAAGAATCCCATCCTGGTGGCTTCGAAGGGCTTCGGAAACGCGGGCCTGTCGAAGCTCCTGGCGCGCAAGCGGCCGGCCTTGGTGCCGATCACGGATTCGGTCGCGATCGATCGAATCAAACGGGTACATCCCGGAAGATCCCCGGCTTCGATTGAACAAGATTCATGGCAGCTGATGCGCGCCGAAGTCCTCTCGGATCGACAACTCCCCGGTCATATCGTGACCGTGAGAAGTGACGCGGGAGTGCCTCCATGGATCTCCGACCTGCGCGTCATCGACATCGTGGTCTGGATGCGCGACAACGAGCACTGCTAACCCGATCGATTCGGAAACGAGTCGGGTACCGTTCACCGGCCGACTTCGAGTCGGCTTCTGTGGCTTAGCAACACGTGCGCGGGAAAGCGGGTCAGGCTCCCGAGGGCCCGCCCAGGGGCCATGGCGGACCGTCGAGGACGTTGAGCTCGCCACGCTCGGGTGGGTCCACTGGCACAACAACGACCGGCTGCACGGCTACTTGAACGACGTGCCGCCTTCAGAGTTCGAGGCGGCCTACGC